>JAGGNB010000083.1 GCA_017886375.1 Octadecabacter sp. | reverse complement strand
TCGCAAGAAGGTTGCCGCCAAACATGGCTTCGGTCGCCATGCCAAATTGAGTTTGGAATTCAGGAATAACAGTCACATACGCGGTTGATAAGGGTAACATCACAGTCTTCAAAATGGACAAAATCGTTAACCACTGCGGAAATTTTTCGGTCCTTAGCGCATCGGCAAAGACATCAGCTAATCGGCGAAGGAATATTTTCGATAGGGGTTCGCGAGCATGTAGGGGGCAATAGATTCCGGCGCGATATGCTTTTGATATTAAATGAAGCCTGGCACTAAACTTTTATAGCAAAGGCCGCCTGCCCTGCGCGTATGTACATTGAGCCAGACAACCGATCAGGAATTGCTCGTCTGTCGAGCGCCCCAGAGTGTGGCTGTGGCGATGCTGGGTCCCGTGGTGTCATGGGGGCGCCATAGGTGGGGCCGGCACCGCACGAACAGTTTCGCAGACGTCCCTGGGCGGCTTTGCATGCGTGAAATCCATATAGGCTTTAAGCGGTCAATCGCCGCGTTGAGTGTAATCGGAAATGATGACCGGCCAGTCTCGCGATGAACGTTGCGGCGCGGTTAACGATGCAGTGTTTGCAATAAACGCTGACCAGATTGGCAAGGTCCATTACTCTGTCTCCCCGAAATACACCTGTGAATTTATGCAAATGATTGACGTCTATCAAAAAATGATTGACGCCTATCAAAAACACCCACATGGTATCCAAGTCTGGGAGGATTATTTTGAAGTTTGCAACATTGCATGATGTCGCTGAGACGGCTGGTGTCAGCTACGCAACCGTGGACCGTGTCGTAAACGGGCGCGGCGGTGTTGCGCACAAATCTGTTGTGCGGGTTCAGGATGCGATCGAAAAGCTCGGATATGAACGCGACGAGACTGCGGCGAACCTTGCACGCAAACGCGTTTACCGGTTTCATTTTCTGCTACCAGACGACAGCAATGACTTCTTTCACGCTCTCAACGCGGCCCTTGGATCGCACCAAAATCAATCTAACCTGTTGCGCACCCGGTTTCAGACGACGCGCGTTCCTGCATTTTCCGAAGCCGGACTTGCTGACGCGCTGGACGGTATTGATCCTGCCAGAACCGATTGTGTCTGCGTGGTTGCGTTTGACACCCCAATCGTGATCGCGGCTGTGCGGCGCGCGAAGGCGCGTGGCCTGAAGATCGTGACGTTGGTGTCCGATATCCCGATGACCGAGCGCAATCACTACGTCGGCATCGACAACCTTGTCGCTGGCAAAACGGCTGGGCGTGTGATGGGGCTGGCACATACGCGGCGTGCAGGCTGTATCCTGCCGATCATCGGCGCCAGTCGCGCCTATGACCACACGCAACGCCTGAACGGGTTTCGCGCGTTAATGCAAACCCACTTTCCGGCCGTCCGCCTGCTTGACCCCGTCAAAAGCCATGATGAACCCGCCACGATCCATAGCGTTCTAAGTGATGCTTGGGCGGCCCATCCCGACCTTACGGGCGTCTACAATATTGGCGCGGGCAACGATGGTCTGATCGATTGGGTCAGCGGCATCGCCCCCGCGTCCCGCCCCGTCATGGTCATTCACGAATTGCTACCCAGTTCGCGCGCAGCACTTGCAGCCGGATTGATTGACGCGGTCATTGACCAAAAACCCCATGAAGCAATTGGCCAAGCCCTGCGGATCATGCGCCAACTCGTCGACGCGCTGACGGTTTCGCAGGAAACATCGCTCATTACGCCTGCTATTTATCTTTGCGAAAACCTTCCCCCAATACCCGCAATTCCCTCAACACCTACACATCGGATACCATCCTAATGACAAGTTACTTCGCCGACATTCCCCCAGTGACCTTCGCCCCCGACGCGGAGGGGCTCTCATTTCGCCACTACGACCCAAGTGAGGTCGTGGGCGAAAAATCTATGCAGGATCATTTGCGGTTCGCCGTGTGCTATTGGCACAATTTCGTCGGGGACGGCAGCGACCCCTTTGGCGGGCAGACGTTTGACCGCCCCTGGTTTCCTGCCGACACAATCGATCTGGCCAAACGCAAAGCTGATGATGCGTTTGAGATGTTTCGCATCCTCGGTGCGCCGTTCTGGTGTTTTCACGACCACGACATCCGCCCCGAAGGCGCAACATTGCGCGAAAGCCATGACCGCCTGAACGAGATGGCAGATTACGTTGGCGAAAAGATGGAAAACGGCGGACCCAAGTTGCTTTGGGGCACGGCAAACATGTTCTCCAATCGCCGCTATATGTCCGGTGCGGCCACCAACCCCGATCCTGATGTGTTTGCCTACTGCGCCAGCACGGTGAAATCCTGCATGGATGTGACGCACCGGTTAGGCGGCGAAAATTACGTTTTGTGGGGCGGGCGCGAAGGCTATGAAACGCTGCTCAACACAGATCTGGACCGCGAACAGCAGCAAGCTGGACGGTTCTTGCAGATGGTCGTCGAGTACAAACACAAGATCGGTTTCAAGGGCGCGATCCTGATCGAACCCAAGCCGCAAGAGCCGATGAAACATCAGTACGACTACGATGTGGCGACGGTCTACGGCTTCCTCAAACGTTTCGGACTTGAGGATGAGGTGCAAGTTAACGTCGAACAGGGCCACGCCATCCTCGCGGGTCACAGTTTTGAACATGAACTGGCAATGGCGCGCACGCTGGGTCTGTTCGGGTCCATCGATATGAACCGCAACGATTATCAATCGGGCTGGGATACCGACCAGTTCCCCAACAACACACCAGAAGCGGCGCTGGCGTATTACGAGGTGTTGAAAGCTGGCGGGTTTACCACAGGTGGCACGAATTTTGACGCGAAATTGCGGCGCCAGTCCCTCGACCCTGCGGATCTGATTGCATCACATGTGGGTGGCATGGATATCTGCGCGCGCGGTTTCAAAGCGGCGCACGCAATGCTGGCCGACGGCGCATTGGAGGGTCCCCGCGACGCACGGTACGCGGGCTGGAACGGCGCTGATCACTTGGCCAAAGGCAAAACGTTGCAAGACATCGCGACATTCGCCGAGAACCGCAAGCTGGACCCGCAACCCACGTCGGGCCGACAGGAAATTCTGGAAAATATCGTAAACCGCTACGTCTGAAGAATTGGAAGGAATGATTATGAAAACCATCAAAGGGCCAGCCCTGTTTCTTGCGCAGTTCGCGGGCGATGAGGCTCCGTTCAATAGTTGGGATAGCATCACCAAATGGGCCGCCGATTGTGGATACAAAGGTGTGCAAATTCCCAGCTGGGACACCCGTCTCTTCGATCTGAAAAAGGCCGCCGAAAGCCG
Source organism: Octadecabacter sp. (assembly GCA_017886375.1). Classification (GTDB taxonomy): domain Bacteria; phylum Pseudomonadota; class Alphaproteobacteria; order Rhodobacterales; family Rhodobacteraceae; genus Octadecabacter. The sequence continues at coordinate 41,601 of JAGGNB010000083.1, read as the reverse complement.
CACCTACTGCGATGAAATCGCAGGCATCGGTCGTGAAAACGGTGTGGAGATAACCGAACTGTCGACCCACCTTCAGGGGCAATTGGTCGCTGTGCATCCTGCCTATGATGTGGGCTTTGACGGCTTTGCGGTTCCATCGGTGCATGGCGATCCCAAAGCGCGCCAGGCGTGGGCTGTTGACCAAGTCAAGCTGGCACTGACCGCTTCGCGAAACTTCGATATCGGCGCACACGTGACGTTTTCGGGCGCACTTGCGTGGCCCTACATCTATCCGTGGCCACAGCGCCCCGCCGGTCTGGTTGAGGCCGCATTTGATGAATTGGCCAAACGTTGGCGGCCCATTCTGGATCACGCCGATGACATGGGCGTCGATGTTTGCTACGAAATTCACCCCGGTGAAGACCTGCATGACGGCGTCACGTTTGAGATGTTTTTGGACCGCGTCGACAATCATGCGCGCTGCAATATGTTGTATGATCCGTCGCATTACGTCCTGCAATGCCTTGATTATATTGACAACATCGACATCTACAAAGATCGGATCAAGATGTTCCACGTCAAGGATGCTGAATTCAATCCAACGGGACGCCAAGGCGTCTATGGCGGCTACCAGCCGTGGATTGATCGCGCTGGCCGTTTCCGGTCCCTTGGCGACGGGCAAGTTGATTTTGGCGCTGTGTTCTCAAAGATGGCAGCGAATAATTTTGATGGCTGGGCCGTGGTCGAATGGGAATGCGCCATCAAACATCCCGAAGACGGTGCCCGCGAAGGCGCGCAATTTGTCAAAGATCACATCATCCGCGTAACCGAACGCGCCTTTGATGATTTCGCAGGTGGCAGCACGGACGACGCCGCCAACCGCAAAATGTTAGGAATTTCATAATATGGCACCCCTCAGATTAGGCATGGTCGGTGGTGGCAATGACGCGTTCATTGGCGGTGTTCACCGCATCGCCAGCCGCATCGACAACCGGTTCCAACTGGTGGCGGGCGCGTTGTCGTCAACGCCACAAAAGGCCAAGGCGTCTGCCGCCGCCCTCGGGCTTGATCCGGACCGGTCCTATGGGTCGTTTGAGGACATGGCAGAGGCTGAATCCAAACGCCCCGACGGGATCGAGGTCGTGTCAATTGTCACCCCGAACCACATGCACTTCCCCCCTGCCAAGGCGTTTCTGGATCGTGGCATTCACGTGATCTGCGACAAGCCGCTTACGTCAACGATGAAAGATGCCCACGCATTCGCCGATGCTGTCACCGCGACCGATGCGCTGTTTTTCCTGACACACAATTACACCGGCTACCCGATGATCCGACAGGCGAAGGCGATGATTGCGGCGGGCGAGATCGGTAAAATCCGTGTCGTGCAGGTGGAATACCCGCAGGACTGGCTGACCGAAGCGTCCGAAAACGATGGATTGAAACAGGCAGAATGGCGCACCGACCCTGAACGGTCCGGCGCAGGTGGTTCAGTGGGCGATATCGGCACTCATGCTTACAATCTCGCGTGTTTTGTGTCGGGCCTGCGGGCAACCGAACTGGCTGCTGATTTGCAATCTTTCGTGCCGGGCCGCCAATTGGATGACAATGCCCACATGATGTTGCGTTTTGACGGCGGCGCGCGCGGCATGCTGTGGTCGAGCCAAGTCGCGCCCGGTAATGAAAACGGCCTCAAGCTGCGGATCTACGGCGAAACAGGCGGGCTGGAATGGAAACAGGAAGACCCCAATTATCTGTGGCACACGCCGTTCGGGCAGCCCAAACAGCTTATCACCCGTGGCGGTGCTGGATCTGGCCCGCAGGCCGCAGCCGTGTCGCGCATCCCGCCCGGTCATCCTGAGGGATACCTTGAGGGATTTGCCAACATCTACAGCGGCATAGCGGACGCTATTGAAGCTGTTCGCGCAGGCGATCCCTTGCCTGACGATGCCGCCCTCCTGCCCGGCATTCAGGCCGGACTTGACGGGATGTCGTTCATCAATGCTTGCGTGACGTCATCGGCAAACAACGCCGCGTGGACCAAAGTGTGAATGATCCGATCCTCTCTCTGACGGACGTGCGCCGCAGCTTTGGTGAGGTCGAAGTGCTGCACGGCATCAGTCTTGAGTTGCGCGCGGGCGAAGTGCACGCCCTGATCGGTGAGAACGGTGCAGGCAAATCCACCGCGATGAAAATCTTGTGTGGCTATCTGTCCGCGACCAGCGGCGTGGTCAGCTTCAAAGGTCAGGCGCACCCGTTCAAAGACGCCAACGAGGCCGAAGCAAAAGGCGTCGTGATGATCCATCAGGAATTCAACCTCGCGGATATGTTGAGCGTGGAGGAAAACATTTTTCTAGGCCGCGAATTGCGCCGCGGCATTTTGTTGGACAAGAAAGCGATGCAGGCCAAAACCCGCGTGCTGCTGGATCAACTCAATTGTTCTGCCCCTGCAACAGCGCGGATTGACACGTTGTCAAATTCCGACAAACAGATGGTCGAAATCGCAAAGGCCCTGTCGCGTCATGCCAAAGTATTGGTGATGGATGAACCGACCGCCGTGCTGACGAAAACAGAAACCGCCGTGCTGTTTGAACAGGTCGAAGCCCTGCGCGCTGAGGGGGCTGCGATCCTGTTTACGTCCCATAAACTTGACGAAGTGCGCCAGATTGCCGATCGCGTCACCATCATGCGCGACGGCGATGTTGTGCACCAAGGCCCCACCGCCGACATGTCAGAGGATCAGATGGCAGAAGCCATGGTTGGGCGCGATGTGTCACAGCTTTATCCCCCGAAAGGGTCCGTGCCGCAGGACGCTGACGTGGTGTTGAAGGTCAAAAATCTGACCGTCCCAGGCTATTCCACCGACATCAGTTTTGATCTGCATGCGGGCGAAATTCTTGGCGTGTCTGGGATGATCGGATCAGGGCGCACGGAAACCATGGAAGGTCTGTGCGGATTGCGCCGCGCCACCGCCACCCAAGTGCAAATCAACGGCGTTGACGTTCGGATCACCGCGCCCAAGCAGGCACTTGGATATGGGCTGTGTTATTTGACGGAAGATCGCAAAGGGCGCGGCTTGCTACTGGATAAATCCATGCGCGAAAACCTGACGCTACAAGCGCTCGACACCTTCGGATCCATTTTGATCGACCGCGCGGCCGAAGAGGCCGCGTTGGCCACTGCCACTAAGGATTTTGACATTCGCGCCAGCCATAAGGACGTGAAGGTCGGCAATATGTCGGGTGGCAATCAGCAAAAACTTTTGGTCGCCAAAACCATGCTGTCAGCGCCACAAATCGTGATCATTGACGAACCCACACGCGGCATCGACATCGGCACCAAGCAACAGATTTATGAATTCATCCGTGGCCTCGCCAACAGCGGCAAATCCGTCATCGTTATCTCGTCAGAGATGCAAGAGATCATCGGCCTCACCGACCGCGTCATCGTCATGCGGGCTGGTCGCATTGCGGGCATGCTGTCGGGACACGACATTGCCGAAGAACCCATCGTGCGTCTGGCGATGGGTATGGCTGCACAAACCGAACTTAAAACAAAGGAGCCAGTCTGATGGCTGCCACCGATACCGCAACCACCCCCCAAAGGGTGGCACGCAAATTCGATCTTATGGTTTGGGGTCCTGTGCTGGCGCTCGCGGCATTGATTGTCGTCGGTGCCCTGATGAACCCCAATTTCCTTGGCTACGCCAACATTACAAACGTTTTGGCGCGTTCAGCCTTTATTGGTATTATCGCCGTCGGTATGACGTTCGTGATTGCGTCTGGCGGGCTTGATCTGTCGGTCGGGTCGATGGCGGCATTTGTCGCGGGCTTGATGATATTGGTGATGAACGCCGCCCTGCCGACGCTGGGCGTCGGCATCCCTGTAATCCTGCTGGGCATGCTGACGGCGATTGTTGCAGGTGTCATCGCGGGCTTTATAAACGGCGTGTTGATCACCAAACTGGGGATTGAAGCCTTCATCGTGACGTTGGGGTCCATGGGCATCTATCGTAGCCTTGTGACGTGGCTGGCGGACGGTGGCACGCTGTCCCTCGATTTCAGCCTGCGCACACTTTATCGACCGGTTTATTACGACGGTATCCTTGGCATCGCTTGGCCGATCATCGTCTTTGCCGTGGTCGCAATCATCGGTGAAATTGCTATGCGCCGATCACGGTTCGGGCGCTACTGCGCGGCCATCGGCAGCAACAACGAGGTGGCACGTTATTCAAGCGTGTCCGTCGATCGTGTCCGAATGGCCACTTACGTCATACTTGGCCTGCTCGTGGGGCTTGCGACCATCATGTACGTGCCGCGCCTTGGTTCTGCGTCCGCGTCAACTGGCGTGCTTTGGGAACTCGAAGCGATTGCCGCTGTGATCATCGGCGGCACGGTCCTCAAGGGTGGATTTGGCCGCGTTTGGGGCACAGTGATTGGTGTCATTATCCTTAGCCTAATTGGCAATATCCTAAATCTGACAGACGCGGTTTCGCCTTATCTGAACGGGGCAATCCAAGGTGTCATCATCATTCTCGCTGTCATTTTGCAGCGCGATAAGAAGACCCGCACATAAGGTGCGGCTAACAATTGTGGAGGAGAAACACATGAAGACGTTTATGACAGCAGGTGCCATTGCACTCGCATCAATGGGCACTGCAGTGTTCGCGGACGGTCACGAAACCATCGTGATCGGCGTGTCTATTCCGGCGGCGACGCACGGCTGGGCCGGGGGGATGAATTTCCATGCGCAAGAGGCCGTTGATCGCCTCGAAGAAGTCTATCCCAACCTTGATTTCGTGCTCGCCACGGCGTCCGATCCTGCCAAGCAAGTCAACGACATCGAAGACATGGTTGCCACGCGTAACATTTCCGCGCTGGTGATCCTGCCGTTCGAATCCGAACCCCTGACAAGTCCGGTTCAGGCCGTCGCTGATTCAGGCATCTGGGTCACCGTCGTTGATCGTGGCCTTTCTGTAGAAGGCATCGAAGATCTGTATGTCGCAGGCGACAACGCAGGTTTCGGCAAAGTATCCGGTGAATTTATGGTGTCGCAGATGCCTGATGGCGGCAACATCGTCGCCCTGCGCGGCATTCCAACAACCATCGACAATATGCGCGTCGAAGGCTTTGAGGCCGCGATTGAAGGATCCGGTATCGAAGTCCTTGCGATGGAGCATGGCAACTGGAACCGCGACGACAGCTTTACCGTGATGCAGGATTTCCTGTCGAAGTACCCACAGATCGACGCGGTTTGGGCATCTGACGATGACATGGCCATCGGAGTTCTTGGCGCGATTGAGGCTGCGGGCCGTGATGACATCCAGTTCGTTCTGGGCGGCGCTGGCATGAAAGAAATGATTGCACGCACCCGTGACGGCGATCCGATGATCCCGGCAAATGTCACATACCCGCCATCCATGATCGCAACCGCGATTGAAATGACGGCTGTTGGCATGACGTCGAATGCACCCGTGTCTGGCACGTTCACAATCGGGTCTGTTCTGGTGACAGCCGACAACGCGGCTGATTTCTACTTTGCAGACAGCCCGTTTTAATCGGTAATCGCTAAAGCCGACTAAAGACGACCAATACCCTTATTGCCCGACTATCTTAATGGTCGGGCAATCTTTCGTTTGAATAGCTCCGTGCATTTGTTTCAGCATGGCCTCGTGGGATTGAAGACGCCGAAGGGCTCGGTGTGTTCAGACAAACACTTGTGCAAATCGGCTATGTTTCCTAAGTTCGGTCATCCGATCACACATCACAACGGGAGGGCACAAGCTGAACATGCGTATCATCCGCCGACTTCAGCATGGTCCCCGTCTTGCCCTGTAAATTCGTTTGCAGGGCTGGCCCGAAGCATCCCAACTCAATCGGTCTGCCCGAAGCCGCATCGCGGCCTCCTTCTATTTGATCCGGAATTCCAATGACAATTATCAATATCAACGCTTTGGGTGTCACCCTTGGCGATCCACTGTTTACCGATCTAACGCTGACGATTTCCAAAGGCGACCGTATCGGTCTGGTTGCTGCGAACGGGCGCGGGAAATCCACCTTGCTGGAATGTCTGGCAGGTCTTTTTGACCCCACAAGCGGTGACATCACCCGCGCACGTGGCTTGCGCGTGGGGTTCGTGGCGCAAAATGTCCCTGACGTGGCACAGGACCAAACGCTTTATGACTGGGTTTTGGCCGCCCTCCCCGCTGAACAGGCGGAATATGAAAGCTGGCGCGTAGACGTGGTTCTTGACGGACTTAGTGTTCCCTATGACGTGCAACACAAACCATTGCGCGAGTTGAGCGGCGGATGGCAACGCACTGCGATGCTCGCTGCGGCTTGGGTGACGGAACCCGACATCTTGTTGCTCGATGAGCCGACCAACCATCTGGACCTGTATCGCATCGGGTTGCTGCAAGATTGGTTGACCGCATTGCCGCGCGATGTGCCGGTTGTCATCACGTCCCATGATCGCGCCTTTCTGGACGCGACAACCAACCGGACTTTGTTTTTGCGCGCTGAAAGATCGCGGGTGTTTCAACGCCCGTTCACGGCTGCGAGAAACGCGCTGGACGAAGCGGACGGTGCCGACGAGCGGCGCTTTGCCAATGATCTCAACAAGGCGCAGCAGTTGCGCAAACAAGCCGCGAAGCTGAAAAATATCGGCGTAAATTCCGGTTCTGATTTGTTGATCACAAAGACAAAGCAACTCAACCAACGCGCAGCACAAATGGAGGCGGCGGCAAAGCCTGCCCATCAAGACCGAAGTGCGGGCGATATCAAACTGGGCAACAGCGGCACCCATGCCAAAGCGTTGATCACCTTGGATGATGTGCAGGTCACCACGCCTGACGGGCGGTTGCTGTATAAAACCGGACAGAAATGGGTCGCGCAAGGGGATCGCATTGTGTTGCTGGGTGCCAATGGCACGGGCAAGACCCAACTGGTCAAGATGATCCAACAGGCGCTGACGGGGGCCAGCAGCGCGTTGAAGTGCGCGCCATCCGTCGTCCCAGCCTATTCCGATCAACACCTGAGCCAACTGTCTGACAAAGACACCCCCATGAAGGCAATTGCGGGGCAATTTAATATTGGCGATCAGCGTGCGCGTGGCGTGTTGGCAGGGGCTGGCGTGACGATACAGATGCAGGACACCAAAATCGGCGCCTTGTCCGGCGGCCAAAAGGCGCGTCTTGCGATGTTGGTCTTGCGACTAACGAACCCGAATTTCTATCTGCTTGATGAGCCGACCAACCACCTTGATATCGAGGGTCAAGAGGCGCTGGAGGAGGAATTGATCGTCCATGACGCATCCTGCTTGATCGTCAGCCACGACCGCAGTTTTCTGCGCAATGTCGGCAATCGGTTCTGGTGGATTGATCGTAAGAAACTAATTGAGGTGGAGAGCCCGGAAGCGTTCCTCAACGGCGAGATGGGCGCGCCCTAAAAGCGAGGTGGCAACAGGGGTTACCGCTGCGTGGCCCATTACACCGGGTCAACTCTCACAAAACGGGTCACATTCTCGTCCAAAATGACCTTTTGTTCGCCGCATTGCCGCTGATTTGCGGCCACTAACTCTGTCCACAGTCGTCCTCATTAAGACGTATTGATAAGAGAGAGAGAACAATGCATTTCACCAGCAACACCGCCGCTTTAACAGCTGCACTCGTATCGCAAGTCCGCACTTTCGTGATGGACGAACGCAAAAACTGCGTGTCGGACCGTGAATGGAAATTCCGCCTTAAGGGGTATGGTTACGATCTGCGCCAAACCGATCGCGGCACCGTGCTGACCACCCTGCCCCAAGGCGTCGAAATCTGCACGTTGAACGCGTAACTTTCAGGACTTTGTGCGACGAATGGCGTCTTTCCAGCCCGCATAACGGCGGTCTTTGTCGACCGCTGACATTGTCGGCGTGAATTGACGTTCAAGCGCCCAAGTCGCCGCGAATTCGGCCTGTGCGGGATATATCCCTGCCCGCATGCCAGCCAACCACGCCGCACCAAGCGCTGTGGTTTCCAGCACCTTTGGTCGATCCACAGGTGCACCGATGATGTCGGCCAGAAACTGCATCGCCCAGTCGGACGCAGACATGCCTCCGTCCACCCGCAATATCGCTTCGGCAGCGCCATCGCTTGATGCGGGCCAATCCGCGTGCATCGCCTCAAGTAAATCGCGGGTCTGAAACCCGACGCTTTCCAATGCTGCGCGGGCAAATTCTGCGGGGCCGGCATTGCGCGTCAGACCATAAATCGCGCCGCGCGCCTCGGCGTCCCAATACGGCGCACCCAGCCCTGTAAAGGCCGGAACCAGATAGAGTTCAACGGACGGATCTGCCTTTTCAGCCAACGGATGGGTGTCCTGCGCCTTGGCGATAATCCCCAGCCCGTCGCGCAACCATTGCACTACGGCGCCTGCGATAAAGATTGATCCTTCAAGCGCGTAGGTGGTTTTTCCGTCCAGCTGATAGGCAATCGTGCCAAGCAAACGGTTCTGGCTTTCCACCAGATCATCGCCGGTATTCAACAACGCAAAACAACCCGTGCCATAGGTCGATTTCAACATGCCGGGTTCAAAACACGCCTGACCTATGGTCGCCGCCTGCTGGTCCCCGGCCACGCCCAAAATCGGCAAGTTTGGTCCGAACATATCTGTGGTGCCAAAATCCGCAGCACAATCCAAAACCTCTGGTAGCATCGAAATCGGGATGCCAAAGCGTGTGCAAATGACCTCGTCCCAACGGCCTTCACGGATGTTATAAAGCATCGTGCGCGCCGCGTTGGTGGCGTCGGTCACATGGCGTTTGCCGCCCGTCAGCCGCCAGATCAGGAAACTGTCGACCGTGCCAAACGCAAGTTTGCCCGCGTCTGCCAATTCTTGTGCGCCGTCAACAGTTTGCAAGATATGACGCAACTTGGTGCCCGAAAAATACGGGTCCGCCAAAAGGCCGGTGCGATGGGTGATTTCAGCCTCAAACCCTTCGGCTTTCAGCTCCTCACAGAAGGCAGCCGTGCGGCGATCCTGCCAGACAATGGCATTGTGGATCGGTTTGCCAGTGTCACGGTCCCAAACAATGGTCGTTTCGCGTTGGTTGGTGATGCCGATGGCCGCAATATCGCTGGATTTTGCTACCACCTCGCGGCAAACCGAAACGACGCTATCCCAAATCTCTTCGACATCATGTTCGACCCAACCCGATTGCGGGTAGATTTGGCGGAATTCTTGTTGGGCAACGTGCGCCACCGCCATTTTGTCGTCAAACAATATGGCGCGGCTGGACGTGGTGCCTTGGTCAATGGCGAGAATGTGGGTCATGATTTACCCATATTTGTTAGGTTCTGGATGCCCCTTTAGGCAATAAAACACAATGTTTACCAGCGGAAGTAAAATCCACCACCCTACGCGATTGATATCATGCATGCGGCGGATGCTAACGGCTATGGACGGCAGAAAAACCAACAATGAAAAAAGGGAATCTATCAGTGCCAGTTCATTGTACGGAAATAAAATTCCATCAATCAACCCCGTTACAAACGAACCGATTAGCGTAAAAAGTATAAAATACCAGAATTCCGACCTGCTGGCCCGGCCCGAAAAATCCACATATTTGGAAATACAAACTTTTATGGCTTCACCAAAAGTGCGCGGTGGTGCGCCACCATTCATTTCCGACGGACGCCTTGCGCCCCCTGACGGCGCGTCTTGCACAAAGCCCCTTTGATTAACGGGCGGTATCGCATCTGCAAATGAAAAGTGTTGTGACGCGGCCATCCAATCTTGCATGCCGTCCTGCCACACAAGCGTGTCGCGTGTGATCGTTGTCAGGCCGATCAAACGCTCAATCTCGGTGGCCTCAACGGGTCCGATACGGGCATCGTTTTCGACATAATACCAAAGTGCGACCGACATATGTTCCCCGTGGTGGTTTGATGCCTCATGGGTGGACTGCCAAGATTAGGCGGCCTGTTCACGGCGTCAAGCAGATCCACCGCGAAAGCCTGTGGCCACAACAAATTTTTCGGAACTGTCGGACCGCGACGCAGGTGGTTTGACGTATTGAACCTTTTTGAAGTTAACCTTCAACAAGCGCTGCAAATCAGCCTCGGCGCCACCTGCCAGAACCTTGGCGACAAACACGCCGCCCTCCTCAAGCACGTCAAACGCGAAATACGCAGCTGCTTCGCACAGCGCCATGATGCGGTTGTGGTCGGTCTGTTTGTGGCCCGATGCGGACGCGGCCATGTCTGACAAAACGATGTCAGCCTTACCACCCAGCCATTCTTTGACCTTTTGGTCGGCGTCATCTTCCATGAAATCAAGGACATGCAGCTCTGACCCTGCAATCGGTTCCATCTCTTGCAGATCAATTCCAAGGATCGTGCCGATTGGTTTGCCCTTGCGCTCACCCAATGCGTTGACTTTGGGCACCGCGATCTGAATCCAACCACCTGGCGCCGCACCAAGATCAACAACACGTTTTCCAGGCGTAAAGAAATCAAACTTTTCGTTTAATTCCAATATTTTATAGGCTGCACGGCCACGATAGCCATCAGCCTTGGCGCGCACCACGTAGGGGTCGTTCAACTGACGCTGCAACCACAAAGTGGATGACATCCGTCGACCGCGCGCGGTTTTCACCTTAACGGTAAGATCGCGGTTGCCGCGCCCGCTGGTGTTCTTGCCAATGCGTGATGTGGGTTTTTTGACCATGATCCCGATTAGCCTTCTACCCGTGTGTAGTAAAGGGCCAGCTGTTCTTGCGAAAAACCAGCCCCCCTTTTCTTAGCGATACAGCAGGGATCTCCCGTTGTGGAAGATTTGGACCTTTTCAGGGGCTGCAACCATGCGAACCGACGATCCGCGCAAATCCGCGTGAATGCCCGGCAGCTTACCAATCACCGCGTCGTTGTCGCCAACCTTGTCGAAATACAGTAATGTGACCTCGCCCAAGGCTTCGGTAATGTTCACCTTGCCCTCGAACGCGAATTCATCGCCGGTGGTGGAAATCATGTCTTCGGGTCGAATGCCGATGTTAACTTTCAGGCCCATGTCCGCAGTCTGCGTCGGCACGGCTGACGCAACAACACCACCACCGTGCAATTTCACTTTGGTTTGCGGGCCGGTTTCAACGATTTCACCAGACAGCAGGTTCATTGCGGGGGATCCGATGAATTGCGCCACGAACTCGTTCTCGGGGCGTTCATATAGATCAAGAGGTGTGCCGACCTGCGCGATGCCTTTGTTGGCCAGAACCACAATGCGTGTGGCCAATGTCATCGCTTCGACCTGATCGTGGGTCACGTAGATCATGGTCGATTCCGGCATGGATTCCTTGAGCTGAGCAATCTCGATCCGCGTCGCGACACGTAACGCCGCATCGAGGTTCGAAAGGGGTTCGTCGAACAAATACACCTTTGGATCGCGCACGATAGAACGGCCAATCGCCACCCGCTGGCGTTGCCCACCCGACAGCGCTTTGGGTAGGCGATCAAGATAATCTTCAAGCTGCAAAATCTTGGCGACGTTTGCGATGGATGCGTCGATTTCAGCCTTGGGTTTCTTGGCCAATTTCATCGCAAAGCTCATGTTGTCACGCACGGTCATGTGCGGATAAAGCGCGTAGGATTGGAACACCATCGCGATGCCACGCTGTGCAGGTGGTACGTCGTTGACGACCTGCCCATCGATCTGCAATTCACCGCCAGTGATCTTTTCAAGGCCCGCAATCATCCGCAACAAAGTGGATTTACCGCAGCCAGACGGCCCGACAAACACGATCAATTCGCCCGTTTTGATGTCTAAGTTGATATCCTTAAGAACATCAATCGTGCCGCCATATGTCTTGGCAACATTCGTCAGTTTGAGATCAGTCATCTGTGTCCCCTCCGTTGATTAAGTGCGCGCGGCAGTTGCGATATACGCCTGCCACGGACCAAGTGTGAGTGTGTCGCCGTGCGGTGTGTCCACACCGCCCAAATCGAGCGCAATCGCGGTAAATGTTCCGTCCGGCATCGCCAGATCCGCCGGTGTATCGCCCAGATTGAACGCACAGAATATTTCGTCAGCGTTCAGGGTTCGCGTGAAATGAACGATGTTTCCGGTGGCTTTGACGCCGTCATGATCCCCCGTTGCCAATGCAGGATTTGCACGGCGCAGCGCAATCGCCCGTCGGTAATGATGGATCAGCGCATCGGGGTCTTCTTCCTGAACTGCAACGCTCATTTGGGTATGTTCATGGCTGACAGGCAGCCACGGCTTTTCGGCAGTGCTGAACCCGCCATTGGCGTTGGACGCTTCCCACACCATCGGTGTGCGGCACCCGTCGCGGCCCTTGAATTCTGGCCAGAACTCGATCCCGTAGGGGTCTTGCAAGTCGGCAAATGCGACATCGGCTTCGCGCAAGCCCAGTTCTTCGCCCTGATAGATGCAGGCCGACCCACGCAGACACATCATCAAGGTCGTCATCAGGCGCAGACCCGCATCAGGCACGTCCCAGCGGGTCGCGTGGCGTTTGACGTCGTGGTTGGAAAACGCCCAGCAAGCCCAACCATCGGCGGCATGTTCATCCACACGGGCCATGACTGTTTCGATGTCTGCCGCAGTCGGGCGCGCATTGGCGAGGAATTCGAACGCATAGCACATCTGCATCAGATCATCACCGGCGGTGTACTGGCCCATGATCTCGATGCCGCGCTGCGCGTCCCCGACTTCGCCCACAGCGGCGGCGTTATATGGCTCCATGACCGCCCGCAACTTGCGCAGAAAGTCGAGGTTTTCCGGCTGGTTCTTGGAATAGAGGTGCAACTGGTGATTATACGGGTTCACGGACGGTGCGATGGTGGAATTGCGCTGATCGCGCGGCAGCGGCGGGTTAGACCGCAACTGTTTGTCGTGAACATAAAAGTTGATCGTATCAAGGCGGAACCCGTCTACCCCACGATCCAGCCAGAACCCGGCCACATCAAGCAATGCCTTTTGCACGTCCGGTTCGTGAAAATTCAGGTCCGGTTGCGAAGACAGGAAGTTGTGCAGGAAATACTGCTCGCGCTCGCCACTCCATTGCCAGCCAGACCCGCCAAAGATCGAAAGCCAGTTGTTTGGCGGCGTGCCGTCCTCATTGGGATCAGCCCAGACATACCAGTTGGATTTGTCGTTCTCGCGGTTCACGCGGCTCTGCTGGAACCAAGGATGCTGATCGGATGTGTGCGACAGCACCAGATCAATCATGATCTTGAGCCCATGGTGGTGCGCCGCAGCAATCACCGCATCAAAATCGCCAAGGGTGCCAAACATCGGATCGACATCGCAATAATTGCTGACGTCGTAGCCAAAATCTTTCATCGGTGACGTGAAGAATGGCGAAATCCAGATCGCATCGACGCCGAGAGACGCGATATATGGAATGCGCTGAACAATGCCCGCAAGATCACCAATGCCGTCGCCATCGCTATCTTGATAGCTGCGCGGGTAGATCTGATAGATCACCGCACCGCGCCACCAGTCTTTGTCTTTTTCCAAGCGTGCATCGCTCATGATTAGGTCCATCTTACTCATAGAAGGGCTCTCCCTTGGGGTTACTTGACGGAGCCGGCCAACAGACCGCGCACCAGATATTTTTGCATCATGAAGAACACCAGCAATGGCACCGCAATCGACACGAACGCCGAGGTCGCGAGGATTTCCCAATCGCCGCCCCGCGTGCCGAGCAATTCAACAATTTGCTTGGTCATCACGGTTGTGTTGCCGGAACTGTCGATCAAGAACACCAAAGCCACCAGCAGATCATTCCACGTCCACAAGAACTGGAAAATCGCGAACGACGCCAGTGCCGGAAAGCTGAGCGGTAGAATGATCTTGGTGAAAATCTGAAATTCGGTCGCGCCGTCAACACGGGCGTTTTCAATGATATCACGCGGCAGACCGACCATGTAATTGCGCAGCAAATAAATCGCGAGCGGCAGGCCAAACCCTGTGTGCGCCAACCATGCGCCAAAGTAGCCCTTTCCGGCGATCTTTTCGCCTTCCGACATGCCAAACCAATTGCCGAACCAATTCACGCTGGTCAGCTTACTGTCCTCGTCAACGGTTCCCATCACAGAGGTCAAAAGTTCCATTGCGCCGACGTGGAAAGTCAGCAACGGAATGAGTGCCAGTTGCAACGGCACGACCAACAGGCCAACAACCGTCGCGACCAGCAATGCACGGCCAGGGAATTCCATCCACGCCAACGCATAGGCCGCAAATGCCGCAATCAGGATCGGGATGATTGTCGCGGGGATGACCACCGTCAGCGTGTTAAAGAACGCCTTGGCCATGCCTTCTGAGTTTTGTTCGTCCAGCAAAACCTGATCGTAATTCGATAAGGTGAAATCGGGTGGGATTGTCGCGGTGAAGAAAAACCGCTGGGCGCGTCCGCTGATTTGGTCGTCGTCGCCCTGCCAGATATATGTGCCATCAGCGTTCAGGGTGAATGTTTCGCCATCCCCCAAATCAGCCACGTCACCTGCGGAATATGCATCCAGCGCACGCGATGATGTGCCCCAACTGTCAATCTCAACTGCCTCCAACCCTTGTTCAAACGCCGACCCTTCGACCACGAAAATCCCTGCGGATGTTTCGATCCGGTTGTCGTCTGGATCAAGCGCGCGAAGCTGCAGGGTTTGTTCGGCGGGGAACATAGATGACCACCACCCCGATGCGGTGATTTGTTCGCTTGTCCGAAACGAGCTGACGAACAGACCCAGCGTCGGGAACAGCCACAACAACGTCAAAAACACGACGGAAATATTCAGTGCCCAAACGACTGCGGGCTTTCTACCTGCCATAGCATCCATCAGCGCATCTCCTTACGAGCATTGTAGACGTTCCACACGAGGATCGGTGTCACCAGCAACATGATAATCATCGCCGAGGCAGACCCCATGCCCCAGTCCTGTGCCACGAATAATTTGTCATACATGTAGTTGGCCAACACTTGGGTTTCCCATTGGCCGTTCGTCATCGCGAACACGATGTCAAAGACCTTAAGCGTTGCAATCGTAATGGTCGTCCAGACCACCACAATCGTCCCCATGATCTGTGGCACCTTGATCTTAAAGAAAATTTGGAACGGATTTGCGCCGTCGATAATCGCCGCTTCGATGGTTTCTTCTGGAATACCACGCAGCGCCGCCGACAAAATGACCATGGCGAAACCCGTCTGGATCCAGATCAACACCGCCATGAGGAAAAATGAATTCCACAACGGGATTGTCAGCCATTGCTGCGGTTCAGCACCGCCAGCCAACAAGTACAGATGATTGAGAATACCGATCTGCGCCACGTCTTCTGGACGGGCCTCATAGACCAGTTTGAAAATCACCGCCGCACCAACGAACGAGATCGCCATTGGCATGAATATGATAGACTTGGAAATGTTACCCCAACTGAGGCGGTCCGTCAGTTGGGCTGCCAAAAGGCCAAAACTCGTCGCGGCGGCGGGGACCACAGTCAGCCACAACACGTTGTTGAACATGGCTTCCGCGAACTTGGGTTCGGCAAACATTTTGCTGTAATTTTCGAACCCTACAAAGGCGCGCGCATTGCCGGGGAGTCTTTCTTGAAAACTCAAAATGAACGTCGCGACCACAGGATATGCAAGGTACAGCCCCAGCGCCAAAATCGCAGGCCCAAGGAAAATCCATGGACGGATCATATTGGCGCGGTTGATGTTGCGCCCTGCCTTCGGGCCACTGGCCGGAAACAGAACCTTGTCGAGGAATACGTTTGCACCGTAGAAATATCCGATGCAGCCCCCCACGCCGATAACGATTGTGATTAGTCCGAGCACTGCTGGATGCATGGCCCTGTCCCCCCAAAAATTACTACAGTCCGACTAACAAATTGGATGCTGCGGCCTTTCCTCCTCGAAGGGCCGCAGCAGGTGTCAGATCACTTACTTGATCGCGTCCCAGCTTGTCTGGATCGCATCGGCCACGTCTTGCGCGGATGCGCCACCGACGAAGTCAACCATGCCAGTCCAGAACGTGCCTGCACCGATCGCGCCAGGCATCAGGTCGGATGCATCAAAGCGGAACGTCGTTGCGTTTTGCAGGATTTCGCCCTGACCGCGCAGCGTGTCGTCCATATACGTTGCCAAGTTGACGCCAGTGTGGGGTGTCAAGAAACCTGTCTGCGCCATCATGATCTCATGTGCGATCGGCGTTTGCAGGAACTTCATGAACTCCATTGTGGCGTCGTTAGCATCCGTAACGGCCAGCAACGTGCCACCACCCAGAACTGGATTGCCGAGGTCTTTGCCAGCAAAAGACGGGAAGTAGAAGAAGTCAGCGTCTGTGCCAAGCTCTGTGCCTTCTGGGAAGAATGCCGGCGCGAAAGACGCCTGACGGTGCATGTAGCACTGCGCAGGAGAGCTGAACATGCCACCAGGGCTGTCGCGGAAGTCGGTCGTACCCACAGCACCGGACCCACCAGCAACCATGTCGTCGTTCTTGGCAAACATGCCGAACGTTTCGATGGCTTCAACAACTTTTGGGTCGTTGAACGGAATCTCGTTGGACACCCACATGTCGTAAGTTTCGGGTGTCTGCGTGCGCAACATGATGTCTTCGACCCAGTCCGTCGCAACCCAGCCCGTTGCAGCACCGGAACCCAGACCGATACACCAAGGTGTTTCACCGTCTGCGATGATCTGTTCGGACAGCGCGATCAGTTCTTCCATGGATTCAGGCACGTCGTAGCCTGCATCTTCGAAGTTCTCCGGCACGTACCAAACCAGCGATTTGACGTTCACGTTGAAGAAGAAGCCGTAAAACTCGTCGTTGCCAGTCGCGTCGGCATATGTGCCCAAATCAACCCATGAAGACCCAGCCGCATAGTTGTCGCCAACCCATGCTGCGGACTCGGCACCGAGTGGTTCTAGCAGGCCCTGTGATGCAAGGTTTGCAGCCAGACCGGGCTGTGGGAACACAGCGACGTTTGGTGGGGAACCTGCTTCGGCGTCGATCACGATCTGCTGCTCAAAGCTGTCAGAACCGGTATAGGTCGCGTCCGCACCTGTTGCGTCTTCGAAATAGGTCAGCATACTGGTGAACACTTCGGCTTCCGGGCTCAGCCACGGGCCGAAAATTGTTACAGTTTGACCGCTTAGATCAGGGGCGCCTGCTGCGTATGCCTCGTACGAATCCCAGCTAAAATCGCCCTCGCCAACAACGAATGGCTGATGTCCGTCAGCATGTGCCAGCGACGCGCTCATCGCGACAGCAGCGACACTTAGATAAAGTGAATTTCTCATGGTAGTCCTCCCTGACAGCGCATTATGCACGCCGCCTTATTCTAAAAATTTCCACGCGCAAAGTTACCAAAGCGCTTTGGATAATTTGAGAGTGCTAGGATTTTGGGACGGTGTCAACTGGACTCCGCTTTACGTTAAAATGCTGCGGTTGCATAATAGAACTTAAAGAAACCTAGTTGATTTCAACCGCCCAACGGGTCAAACCTGTCAGGCATCACTCTTTCAAAGCGGTTTGGATACCAAGTATGAACCTTAAGGGCCTTTCAGAGATACTGGGACTATCCCAGACGACAGTCAGCCGCGCATTGAACGGCTACCCTGAAGTCAATGAAGCCACCCGCAAAAAGATTCTCGCCGTCGCTGCTGAACATAATTACAGCCCGAATGCCCGCGCCAAAGGGCTCGCGACGGGACGCGCCAACGCGATTGGCCATGTGATTCCCATCGCCAATCAGCATGAAATGGTCAATCCGATCTTTGGTGATTTCATTGCCGGTGCAGGCGAAGTTTACGCGCGTAACAATTACGAAATGGTGCTGTCGATCGTCGATGATGCCAATGAAGAAAAAGTCTACCGCGCCTTCAAAAGCCGCGGCACTGTTGATGGCGTTATCCTGCATGGCCCAAAGATGAACGACAGCCGCATCGCACTGTTGGATGAAATTGGTTTGCCGTTTGTGGTCCATGGTCGAGCGTCTGGCATAGACTCCAACTACAGTTGGCTTGACGTCAACAACCGCAGCGCATTTCGTCGCGCCACTGAATTCCTGCTCGATCTTGGCCATATGCGCATCGCGCTCATCAACGGGTTGGAAACGATGGATTTCGCCCACCGCCGCCGCGGTGGATATGAAGACGCGTTAAATGCGCGCGGTGTCGAACTCGACCCTGCCCTGTTGCGCAGTAACGATATGACGGAAGAATTCGGATATGCATCGACGGTGGAAATATTGGACCAATCGCGGCCACCGACAGCGTTCCTAGTCTCCTCGATCATCTCCGCTTTGGGCGTGCGCCGCGCCCTTGAGGAACGCGGACTACAGATGGGCCGCGACATTTCGATTATTACCTACGACGACGGTCTTTCGTATCTGGCGAACGGCGCGGACGTCCCAATTTTCACGGCCACGCGGTCTTCTGTCCGCGTCGCCGGGCGCGCGTTGTCAGAAATGCTGCTTGCCCAAATTAACGACCCCGACGCCCCGCCTCAGCATCGCTTACTTGAGGTTGAATTGACCGTGGGCCGCTCAACCGGTCCCGCCCCCACAACGGCCAATCTCGCTTGATCAGAAAGACCACCATGGATTTTAAACGCTCAGAGTTTCCCGAAGGTTTTATCTTTGGGGCTGCCACGTCCGCCTACCAGATCGAAGGCCACGCTGTGGGTGGTGCGGGGTCAACCCATTGGGACACCTTTGCGGCCACGCCCGGAAACGTTGTGCGCAACGAGAACGGGCAATTGGCCTGCGATCATTACAATCGATACGAAGAAGACCTCGACCTTATGGCGGCGGCAGGGTTTGACGCCTACCGTTTTTCGACATCTTGGGCGCGGGTGATGCCCGACGGCGTAACCCCGAACGCCGAAGGTCTGGATTTCTACGACCGACTGACCGACGCCATGCTGGAACGTGGATTGGCTCCCTACGCGACGCTATATCATTGGGAACTACCCAGTGCCCTCGCCGATAAAGGCGGGTGGCGCAGCGCAGATATGCCAAAATGGTTTGGCGATTACACTGCCTGTATCATGGGGCGCATCGGTGATCGCATGACGGCCGTTGCCCCGATCAATGAACCATGGTGTGTCGGTTGGTTGTCGCATTTCCTTGGCGCCCACGCACCGGGCCTGCGCGACATCCGCGCCACAGCCCGCGCCATGCACCACATCCTTGTGGCACACGGGACCGCGATCAATACCATGCGCGATCTTGGCATGTCCAACTTGGGCGGCGTGTTCAATTTTGAATGGGCCAACCCCGCGGATGACAGCGCGCAATCGCGCACCGCAGCCGACCTTTATGACGGATATTACAACCGCTTCTTCATGGACGGCGTGTTCAAAGGGACTTACCCCTCAAACGTCATGGAGGGTCTTGGCCCACACATGCCGGACCGTTGGCAAGATGATTTTGCGACGATCCAAGCACCGTTGGATTGGGTCGGTCTGAACTATTACACCCGATCAAACATCGCAGCGACGGATGGACCATGGCCGTCGCTTAAAACCGTCGAAGGCCCCCTGCCAAAGACCCAAATGGACTGGGAAATCTATCCCGACGGTTTGTACAATTTCCTCACGCGGACCGCGCGCGAATACACTGGTGACCTGCCGCTGTTTGTAACTGAAAACGGCATGTCCAACGCCGATGTGATCAGAAACGGCGTCGTCGATGATCCTGAACGTATCGCATATGTGAACGCGCATATTGCTGCTGTTCTGCGCGCCATTGACGATGGTGTGCCCGTTAATGGCTATTTTTTATGGTCGCTTTTGGATAATTATGAATGGGCATTGGGGTATGAAAAACGCTTCGGGCTTATTCATATGGACTTTGACACCTTGAAACGCACCCCGAAAGCCTCTTATCACGCTCTTAAATTCGCTTTGGAGCGCTGATCATGACCCATCCCGCTAACACTCTGTCGCTTGTGGCTGATATCGGTGGCACCAACACCCGCTGCGCCTTGGCCAATGGCCGAGATATTCTACCCGACACGATCCGGCGGTATTCCAACGCAAAATATTCCGGCTTGGAAGCTGTACTTCGCACCTATTTGGCAGATGAAGGCGGCGTCGATCCAGCCGCCGCCTGCGTCGCGGTGGCAGGTCCCGTGCGCGACGGCAAGGCGACGATGACAAATCTGGACTGGACGATTGACCGCGAAACATTGATGCGCGCCACAAAGGCGGAAACCGTCGCGATCTTAAATGATTTGCAGGCGCAAGGTCACGCGATTGGTGATCTGGATGCGGCCTCCTTGCGTCCGATCATAAAAGGGCCTGACGTTGCACCAAGTTCGAATGCTGTGCGTCTGGTGGTGGGTGTCGGAACCGGTTTTAATGCGGCGCCTGTGTTTGAAACTGCTGCGGGCCGCTTCGTACCACCCTCAGAGTCCGGCCACGCCAACCTACCAATCCGTACCGAACAAGAACTGCGATTGTGTCAATTTGTATCAACAGCCCACGGATTTCCGGCCGTCGAAGACGTCCTTTCAGGGCGCGGGTTGGAACGTGTATATTCTTTTCTTGGTCAAGAAAATGGCACCATGGGGCAAGCAACGGCGCAAGAGATTATGGCCGCCTGTGCGAAAGGCGATGATGCACGCGCAACAGATGCCGCCGCTATGTTCGCGCGCATTCTCGGCACAGTTTGTGGCAACTTATCATTGATCCAACTGCCCTTTGGCGGTGTCTATCTCGTTGGTGGCGTGGCGCGCGCTCTTGCGCCCTACCTGACACAGTTCGGGTTCGCAGACGCCTTTCGCGACAAGGGCCGCTTTGCGGGTTTCATGTCCAATTTTGCCGTGTCCGTGGTAGAGGATGACTACGCCGCGTTGCTTGGCTCTGCCGCGCACATAGAAAGCCTGCGCTCGACCTAGTGCAGTTGGTTATGCACTGTTTTGGTCAACTCATTTAGTGAAAAAGGTTTGGGCAGGAACACCGAATTCGGGATGCTCTTTTGCTCTTCTCCAAAGGCTTCCTCTGCGTAGCCCGACACGAAAACAACTTTTGTGTCTGGCCGCGCGGCAAGTGCTTCGCGCACCCAAGTGGGGCCGTCTTTACCGGGCATAATGACGTCGGTTAAGAACAGATCGACGACAAGATCGGGGTCGGCCAACATAGTAAGTGCTGCCTCGGCGCAATCAGCCTCCAATACCGTGAAGCCGCGTAATCGGAGTGCGCGGGACGCAAACGCGCGAACAGGTGCTTCGTCTTCAACCAACAGCACAACACCATCGCCAGATGTCGGAACAGCCTGTTCAATCACTTCCGGCGTGGGGACAAATTCAACCGGCGCATCATGGCTCGGAATCAAGATACGGAACGTTGTGCCGACTCCAATCGTTGAATCTACAAAAATATATCCACCAGTCTGCTTGATGATGCCGTACGCCGTCGACAGGCCCAAGCCCGTTCCTTCACCGGTTTTCTTCGTGGTCCAAAACGGTTCAAATATTTTTTCCCGTTTGTCTTCGGGAATGCCTGTGCCAGTGTCGTGCACCCGCAGTTCTACATAGCGACCAGGCGGAACCGTAACACGGTCGCGGCTCAATCCCTCTAAAAGCACTGTATTTCCAGTTTCGATCCGGATATTACCACCCGCTGGCATCGCATCGCGCGCATTTACGACAAGGTTCATCAAGACTTGTTCCAGCTGTCTCCTATCTGCTCTGATCGGGCTCACCCTCGGATCGTGATCTAGCGTCAGCGTGACCCGTTCTCCAACCAACCTATTCAACAAATGCGTGCTGTCAGACAGCGTATTGCGCAGATCAATCACCTCCGGTTGCAAGTTTTGTTTGCGCGAATAGGCCAACAATTGCCTGACCAGCGCGGCGGCACGATTGGCGTTTTGGTGGATTTGCACCAAATCCGCGTAGTCGCCATCGCTTTGGTCATGGCGCAACAAAAGCAGATCGCAATGCCCTGAAATTGCAGTCAACAGGTTGTTGAAGTCATGGGCGACGCCGCCCGCAAGCTGTCCAATTGCCTGCATTTTTTGGCTTTGGACAAACTGCAATTCAAGGTTCTTGAATTCTGTAACGTCGTTGAGAACCGCAATCACATGCGGTGTTTCCGCATCACCAGCAGGGTTCAGGGAAACCTGAAGGTGAATTTCCTTACTGTCATGAATAACCTCAAGAAACTGTGGTTTTGATGTGCCTTTGCCCTCGACTGTTTCGGCCAGCCAATCGACCAACGGTCGACCCAAGCCCTTCATTAGGTCACTAATCCGGCTGCCTTTTGGGATGCGATTGTCCAACAAAACCCGCGCTTCGTGGTTTGCCGACAGGATTTCGCCCGATATCGCAACTTTTAACAACGGCACCGGAAGTTCTTCGATGGCGTCCCACTCCGCCCCGCTTACGGTTTCTTCCGACAGGCTATCGCCCGGTAGAAGATAGATCTCCCGACGGCCGCCATGGCTTGGGACTTCGGCCACCAGACTGTCGACTTCACCTGCCTCGCACAGCACTTTGTGGATTTGGCCCGACACGATTGGCAGATCGGAAAACACGCCACCAAGGTTTTTGGCACGCCCGCCGAGCAATCGACGAAATGCCTCATTCATGTAAAGGACCGTGCCGGTGGGCCCCGCCGTCAGCATCGGCAAGCTGAGCGCATCGGCTGCGCGCGCACCGCCGCCACGGTCGGACAAATCCTCAAGGCGCCACAAAAACATGGCGTCATCAATGGCGTTCACTGACAGGCGCACGTGGCCTTTGCGTGTCACAATATCTTCGCGCGCGCTGCCCAACGCTTGCGCCTTACTTTGCAACCTGAAAAGCACCGCGCCGGGGTTGGCAAACAGTTCTGAAAACGCACGACCAAGCGTTTCGACCGCCCGTTCGCGGAACCGATCTGTTGCCGCTTCATTGCGAAATGAAACCCGACCCTCCAAATCAGCGAGGAAGCAGGGAGATGCATCGTTATTGACCAAGGAAATCAAGGCTTGCGTCGCATAAGACGTCTTTCGGGTCTGCATAAATTTGTATGTGACAACGAGCATTGCAAACAAAATTACGGCTGATCCAAAGGCCAGTAGGCCAAGTCGTACAAATGGATGTGGTACGAAAAACGCAGCGACAATCGCAACGACACCCGGAATCACAATCAGAAAAACGGGCACAGACGGTTTTTCTTTTCGCAGCGCCGACAGGGATGGCCGCGGGTCAATTCCATGATGTGAATGGTTAATATGATTTGTCACGCCCGTCTCTTTTCAGGTTCGATTCGTTAGCGACACTGAATCATCAAAACCTTAACCACGGCTTAAAGTGCGGCGCTCAATGCTGCGACCAGCTTAATCTCCTGAATGTGAAATGCAACCAAGGGTTGTTAGGCAGTTCGGCGCAGCTGCACCAAGAAAAACCCATCACCGTCAGCACGCGGACGACGCAGGCTTTTCGAGATCACTTCAAAATTACCATTTACCTCAGTAAACTCATCAATTCGATCACCGTTTTCGATGTCAAAGACGGAACACGTTGCGTAGGCAAGCGTCCCGCCAACCCCAACCAAAGGTGCAGCTTGCACCAAAACATCGGCCTGGATTTGGGTCAATTCCAACAACCGTTCCGGTGTCAGATCCCACTTTGCCGCAGGGGTCCGCCGCCATGTGCCGCTGCCCGAACACGGCGCATCCACCAGAACCACGTCAAACGGGGCGAGCGTTGCCAGCGCGTCCGTCAAGACGGTTTCAATCACGACGCCCGCCCGATCTGCGCGCGGCGCAAGATCAACCATGCGGCGTGGATCAATATCATGCCCGACCACGTCGGCGCCGAGCGCCGCCATCGCAAGCGCCTTGCCGCCCCCACCAGCACATAGATCCAGCACGCGTTGTCTTGCGGTCAAAGCTAGGGCGTTCATAGCGTGTTGCGAAGAGGCGTCTTGCAGTTCAATCAAGCCTGTAAGATATGCGTCTGTTTGCGCCACACGCCGTTCGTTATCAGTGACTTGCAGTGCATTTTTAATGTCACGAACAAGCACCGCCGTGACGCCGTCGCGTGCCAAGGCGTCGATCATTTCCATCGTATCTGTACGCGCGGCATTCACACGTAAAAAAACCCCAGCGCGGGTTTTCAGTGTCTCCATGACACCGTCCGCATCCGCGCCCAAAGCACCGTCGAAATGCGGCAACAACCATTCGGGCATGTCGTTTTGCGTTGCGCGATCTGCGTCTTCAATGGCACGGGCATCTTCACCGTCTTCAACCACGCGCGGCGCATGGGCGATGCCACTAAACATTTCATCCACCTGCCCTGCGGCGCGCATCGCGCCGAGCATGACACCGCGTCCGGTTTGCGCACCACCAAGCCACGCATACGACGCACGGCACCGCAGCGCCTGAAACACGTGATCGCGAATGGCCGCGCGGTCCTTGGAGCCTGCAAAGCGATGACGCCGCCCCCACCCGGTTAGCGATTTTTCGGGCGTGGACCCATCGAAGATCAGGTCGAGAACCTCAATCGCAGCGGCAACGCGCGCAGCAGGTGTCATCACATGGCCCGATAGTTCGGGGATTCGCGCGTGATCTGGACATCATGCACATGGCTTTCCCGCAGCCCCGCGCCGGTGATCTTCACAAACGTGCATTTGCTGCGCATCTCTGGCACGGTCGCACAGCCCGTATAGCCCATCGCAGCGCGCAGTCCGCCGACCATCTGGTGCACCACAGCGGCCGCAGAACCCTTGTAGGCAACCTGCCCTTCGATGCCTTCAGGCACAAGTTTGTCGGACGCGGCGTCTTTCTGAAAATAACGATCTGCCGACCCACTTGCCATGGCACCAAGGGAACCCATGCCACGGTAGCTCTTGAAACTACGTCCTTGATATAAAATGACTTCTCCGGGGGATTCATCTGTTCCGGCAATCATTGATCCAACCATCGCGCAGGACGCACCCGCCGCGATGGCCTTGGCGAAATCACCCGAAAACTTGATGCCACCATCGGCAATAATCGGCACATCGCCCGCGGCATTAGCGCAGTCCATGATGGCCGTCAGCTGTGGCACGCCAACACCGGCAACCATGCGCGTGGTGCAAATCGATCCCGGTCCAATGCCGACCTTCACAGCATCCGCGCCAGCATCAATTAAGGCGCGCGTTGCATCCCCAGTGGCGACGTTTCCGGCGATGATCTGAATGCCTCCACCCAATGCCTTGGCGCGTTTCACCGCTTCGATGACGCCAGCAGAATGACCGTGCGCTGTGTCGATCACCACGATATCGACGCCGGAATCGATCAAGGCTTCGGTGCGTTCAAACCCGCTGTCGCCCACAGACGTCGCTGCCGCCACGCGCAACCGTCCCAGATCGTCCTTACAGGCCGTCGGGTTCAAAACCGCTTGTTCGGTGTCTTTCAGGGTCAACAGGCCTGTCAGAACGCCATTGGAATCCGTCACCAGTAACTTTTCGAGGCGCTTTGACTTCATCATCGAAATGGCCTCATCGCGATCCGCGGGTTCGCGCATAATCGCGAGGTCATTGGACGTCATCATTGTCGACACAGGCTGGTCATCAGACGTCGCAAACCGCATGTCGCGGTTTGTTACGATGCCCATAACGCGGCCCTTTTCATCCACAACCGGAAATCCAGTAAAATTATAGCGTTCGATCAGCGCCTTTGCGTCGGCCAAGGTTTGATCGGGGCGCAGTGTGACGGGGTTATAAACAATGCCCGATTCAAAACGTTTCACACGACGCACTTCGCGGGCTTGTTCTTGCACAGTCAGGTTCTTGTGGATCACGCCCATGCCGCCGGCCTGCGCCATGGCAATCGCCATACGGGCTTCGGTCACGGTGTCCATTGCAGAACTTAACAGCGGTATATTCAAACGGATCGTCTGCGTCACACGCGTACGGGTGTCTGCGGTGCTCGGCAGGACACTTGATGCCCCCGGAACCAGCAACACATCATCAAAAGTGAAGGCCTCGCGAATCTCCATTGCGTCTCTCCTGAGCATGGCGTCGTTAGGCATGGTCCTTTCGCATGGATTGACGTGCAGGGAAAGGGTCATTTGGCCGCACAGTCACGTCCCACAAATCAACCTCATGACGTTCCTGAACATAAAGACGACGGATAGCGGCTGCATAGCCCCTTGCGCCACGCTATTATCAACGAAAATCAAAAGGCTGACCGACCATGAATACCGATCCCGCAAAAGACCATATGGTCGTTTTCACTCCTTCAGGCAAACGCGGCCATTTCGCAACAGGAACACCAATCCTGACCGCGGCCCGCAAGCTGGGCGTCGATCTGGACTCCGTCTGTGGTGGGCGCGGAATTTGCAGCAAATGCCAGATCCAGCCAAGCTTTGGTGAATTTTCAAAACACGGGCTCACGTCCAGTGACACCGCCTTGTCTGACTGGAATTCGGTCGAACAACGCTACAAAGACAAACGCGGCCTGATCGATGGCCGTCGTCTTGGCTGTCAGGCAACCGTTCAGGGCGACATCGTTATCGACGTGCCACCGGAATCGCAGGTCCACCGGCAAGTCGTGCGCAAGGCAGCGTCGGCCCGCGTCATGATCATGGATCCAGCCGTGCGCACCTATTATGTCGAAGTTGCAGAACCCGACATGCACACGCCCACGGGTGATCTGGAACGTTTGGGCACGGCCCTGAAAGAACAATGGGACATCGACAGCATCACCGCTGGAATGTCTGTGCTGCGCAAACTTCAACCTGTTCTGCGCAAAGGCAAATGGACCTGCACCGTCACGCTGCACAAAGGCCATCAAGACACGGTGCACCGTATCCTCGACATTGCACCGGGTTATGATGAAACGCGGCTTTACGGGCTGGCCATTGATCTTGGGTCCACCACCATTGCTGCCCACCTGACCGACCTGCGTACCGGCGAAGTCGCGGCATCGTCGGGCATCATGAACCCACAAATCCGGTTTGGCGAAGACCTGATGAGCCGCGTCAGCTATTCGATGATGAACCCCGGTGGGGATGTTGAAATGACCACGTCCGTGCGCATGGCCCTAAACGCGCTGACCAACACCCTGTCGGCTGAAGCCGAAATTCAGCCAAATCAAATCATGGAAGCCGTGTTCGTGTGTAATCCGGTCATGCACCACCTGTTGCTCGGGATTGATCCGGTCGAGCTTGGCCAAGCGCCCTTTGCGCTGGCGACGTCGAAATCCTTGTCCTTGCATGCGGGCGATCTGGAACTGTCTTGCATGAACCCCGCCGCGCGAATTTTCATTCTGCCCTGCATCGCGGGCCACGTCGGGGCGGACGCCGCCGCAGTCGCGCTGTCAGAAGCGCCCGATCAACAAGATGAACTGACCCTAATTGTGGACGTTGGCACCAACGCGGAACTGCTGCTTGGCAACAAAACCAAAGTCCTCGCCTGTTCGTCGCCAACAGGCCCCGCATTTGAGGGCGCGCAAATCAGCAGCGGCCAGCGCGCAGCACCCGGTGCGATTGAACGGATCGAAATCAACACCACGACCAAAGAGCCGCGTTTTCAGGTTATTGGCAGTGATATCTGGTCGGATGAGGCTGGCTTTGATGCGGCGATCGCCACAACAGGCGTTACTGGCATCTGTGGTTCGGGTATCATCGAAGCCGTGGCCGAAATGCGCATGGCGGGATTGCTTGATTCCAAAGGTCTGATCGGGTCGCCCGCGCAAACCGGAACGGCGCGCTGTATCCTCGAAGGGCGCACGCATTCCTATGTCATCTATGACGGCACGGCGGACGGCGGGCCAATGATCACCGTCACACAGACCGACATCCGCGCGATCCAACTTGCTAAATCCGCGCTCTATGCGGGGGCACGTCTGCTGATGGACGAAATGGGCACCGACACGGTAGAACGTGTTGTGTTGGCCGGAGCGTTTGGCGCGCATATCTCACCCAAACACGCAATGGTATTGGGCATGATCCCTGACGTCCCGCTCGACAAAGTGACCTCGGCGGGCAACGCCGCTGGTACGGGCGCGCGCATCGCACTGTGTTCCGTCGCCGCACGCGCCGCAATAGAAGTGACCGTGCGCAAGATCATCAAAGTTGAAACCGCGATTGAACCAAAATTCCAAGAACACTTCGTTAACGCCAATGCCATTCCACATGCGACGGACCCGTTCACGATCCTGCGGTCAATTGCACCGCTGCCAGATGCCTTGTTTAACACCCAAGGCAGTGGTGATGGTGGTGGGCGCAGGCGACGCCGCGCAAGCTGAGCTGCCCAAACTGAATGTGCCGATCACGGGCCGCTTTTTGGGCGTAATGTCCCTGTCACTTGCCCGAAATCAGGTGTTGGCCTAGACTAGGCTGGTACAATAGGCCGCATTTTGGTCCGTTAACACCGTTTGGATCAGGATTTGTCATGACGGAACACACATTTGAACCCAATGAAGTCCTCGACCTCTGGTTCCCACAAACTGGCCATGAGACCGCGATAGAAACCCACGGCGCATTTTGGGATGAACGAATGCAAGGCGGCATGGACGCCACAATCATCGACTCTTTTGGGGCCCTGACCGTCGCTGCGGCGCGCGGTGAACTGGATCACTGGGCGCACACCGCGCGCGGGCGATTGGCGCTTTTGATCGCGCTGGATCAATTCCCGCGCTCGCTCTGGCGCGACACGCCGGCTGCATTTGCCCAAGATATTAAAGCGACGCGCCTCGCACTAGAGGGGATCGCAAACGGCCATTTTGCCGAATTGATGCCGTGGGAACAGACGTTTTTCATCATCGCTATTGGCCACTGTGAAGGGCCGGATCATTGGGACAGGCTCAATGCACAGTCGGACGTGATCGCAACCATAGAAGCCGCTATGCCCGATGCTTTGGCTGGTATGCGCGGCGCACTTCGGGGGCAACATGCACGGGTCATGGGGATCATTGCGACGTTCGCGCGACACCCGCACCGCAACGCGGTTCTCGGCCGTGCGTCCACCGCCGCAGAGGAGGCCTATATCGCCACAGGTGATTTCCCCCATGTGCGCAAAATTGCGGACATCGCGCAGGCTGCAGACTAAGACAGCGCGCGCCATTCCCAGCGCAGTCCGATTGTTTCTGCTTGTGGAATGAGCGCAGCTTGCGTATCCAAATCCGTGTGGCGGGTATGGTGAAAAGGTATCACGAAAGCTTCCCAAGCTTCAGTTACGAGTTCGATTCTCGTTACCCGCTCCATAACTTTCTTAATTGATTTCCGATTAAATGACGCCAACAAGAATGGAACGTTGAAGCGTTCGATACGTTGGCACCTTGCGCGGCAGCGCCATTGAATGCTGTCCTTGTGTCTGTACGGACATGACATTACTTTCCGTCAAAAATGAGGTAATCATGGATTTTGTTTCATCATTTGGTGTTAAGATTCCTATCGATCGAGACGTGATCAGTGAAAAACTGGAACGTAAGCTGAAGAACAATAATTACGAAGCACCTGAAGTTAGAGGGCTGGCAAATTTTGTTAAGAAACAAGACCGTATTCTAGAGCTCGGAGCCGGTATCGGGTTTATTTCAACCTATCTGTCCAAAATTTTCGGCGTGAAAGGTGTTCTCGCCTATGAAGCCAACCCCGACATGTTACCGTATATCGAAAAGGTTCATCGCGCCAATGGCGTCGAGAATGTGGAAGTGCGCAACCAGTTGTTGCTGAATGACACCGCCGTGGCGGATGCCTCCTTCCGTTTTATATCACTGATCCATTGCACAGCTCGTCCATGGTTAAACCGGACGCGACGATTACACGTGTCGCGGACGTTCCGACCGCACGTTTGAGTGACGCAATCGCTGAATTTGACCCGACGATCATCGTTTGCGATATTGAAGGTGCGGAAACTGAAATTTTTGAAGCTGTCAATTTTGGCAACGTCAAACGTGTTTACGCGGAAAGTCATCGCCGGAAATATGGTGGGCTCGGTATGCGAAAGTTCGTTCATGATATGCATCGACATGATTTCTTTTTGAACGCGCGTTATTCTGTGGACGGACAGGTTCTTTTTAATAGGTTGCCGAAACGTCAATGGGGGCAGTTCGAAGGGTAGACGTGTTATCTTATGCCCCTCAAACGCGACACGTAACGGCTTGATCTTTGGGCGTGTCCCGCGTTTATTCCGCGCATTACATATAACAGGAGCACGCCCCATGTCAGACATTATCCGCATCGAGTCAGGCCCTCGCATGAGCCAAGCCGTTATCACAGGTGGCATTGCCTACCTCGCCGGACAAGTTGGTGCTGAAGGCGGCACTGTGACCGAGCAAACGACAGCCATTCTCGCCCAGATTGATGTGCTGCTCAAAAAGGCTGGCACCGATAAATCGCGCTTGATCACGGCGCAAGTCTGGTGCGCGGACATGGCCACGGATTTTGCCGACATGAATGCCGTTTGGGACACATGGGTCGCCAAAGACTGCGCCCCTGCCCGTTGGACCGGCGAAGCCAAGCTGGCCACGACGGGCTACAGGGTCGAAATCATCGTCACAGCCGCGCTGTAAGAATGATTGGCACCCCTTTTCTGACCCCGCTGAACGCAGTGTCACTGCGCAGCGCCGGCATATCCGAACCGTGGTCATACGGGATGGCAGACCGCGTTCGATTTGGTGAAATTGACGCGTTGAACCACGTCAACAACGTGGTGTATCTGCGTTGGTACGAAACCCTCCGCGTCACTTACCTGCACGATTATGGCATCTATGAACATGCAGGGCCAAACCCGAAATTTGTCGTGAAAACAGTAGGGTTAGATTACAAAGCTGAGGTGCATCGCGGCGCCAGCTACATCAACGTTGCCCGCACCACACAGATGCGCAACACCAGCTTTACGATGCAATATGCGACATTTGTTGACGGTCAGATTACGACCACCGGGGACGCCGTCATTGTGCTGTTAAATGCCGACAACAGCAAACGCGTTCTGCCTGACGCCCTGCGCCAAACCTTCATCACCCGCGACGGGGCAGTGCAGGCCTGACCGCAGGCCCTAAACGCAGGCCTTAAACACCGTGCATTTGCAGAAAATCGACCAAGGCGGCGGTTGATCCGTCCTTACCTGACGCATCGCCGCCTTCGATAATTGGCTGCAATGCGGTGGCCAATTCTTTGCCAAGCTCAACGCCCCATTGGTCATACGAATTGATCCCCAAAACCACGCCTTCAACGAACACACGGTGTTCATACAGCGCCAGAATTTGGCCCAACGTAAAGGGGTCGAGTTTGGGGTAAGCAATTGTTATTGATGGGCGATTACCCGGAAAGACGCGATGCTTGGCTTGCCGCTCAAGCTCTTCGTCTTCAAATTTATCGGCTACCTTGCTGCGCGCCTCAACCAGATCGCGGCCCTTCATCAGCGCCTCGGACTGTGCGAGACAATTGGCGACAAGCAGTTGGTGTTGATGGTGCAAATCATCATCATGACCACGTGCCGCGACCAAGAATTCACACGGCACGACCCGCGTGCCTTGGTGGATCAATTGATAAAAAGCATGCTGCCCGTTGGTGCCCGGCTCGCCCCAAACGACAGGACCCGAATGAACCAGCAAATCTTCGCCGTCCATGTTGACACTTTTGCCGTTACTCTCCATCTCAAGCTGTTGAAGATAGGCCGGTAAGCGACTGAGATTGTTGTCATAAGGTAGAACTGACCGCGTGGAATAGCCGCAAATCTGGTTGTGCCAAATTCCCGTCAATGCCAGCAGCGCGGGCAGGTTTTGTGACCAGTCTGCGGCGCAAAAATGCCGATCCATATCCTGCCCGCCGCGCAAAAATGCACGAAACGCATCCGGTCCGATGGCGATCATCATCGACAGGCCAATCGGACCCCACATCGAATATCGCCCGCCGACCCAGTCTTCAAACCCGAACACGCGATCCGGTGAAATCCCGAACGCCGCAGTGCCATCGTCAGACGTGGACAGGGCCGCAAATTGCGCGGCTGGGGTGCTGACGCTGTCGCTCATCCATGCCTTGGCCGTGCGGGCATTCGTCATGGTTTCGATTGTGGTAAATGTTTTGGACGCCACGATCACCAACGTCGTCGCCGGATCGCAACTGCGTAAAACGCCGCTAATGTCGGCTGGATCGACATTGGACACAAAATGGCACCGCGGGCCGTCGTGATACGGCGCAAGCGCCAGAACACCCATGGCAGGGCCAAGATCAGACCCACCGATGCCGATGTTGATTACATCCGTAATCGCACCGCCCTGCCCTTTGAACGCACCAGACCGCACGTCTGTGGCAAAGCTATCCATGCGATCCAACGTCGCAAGAACGTCCGGCATGACGTCTGCGCCGTCTACCATAACCGGCCCACCATCAAGGTTGCGCAACGCCGTGTGCAAAACGGCGCGGCCCTCTGTTTCGTTGATCGCAGCACCCCCAAACATCGCATCACGCTTTTCGGCCAGACCAACTTGGTCCAGTAAATCGATCAGCAACGCGCGTCCGTCAGCGTCGATATTTGTCTTGGCATAATCAAACCGCATGTCGCCAACGGATGCTGAGAAATCACTTGCCCGGGCAGAATCGAGCATGGTTTCAAAGCGGCGGCCCTCGACAGCCTCAAAATGCCTGCGCAGCTTCGTCCACATACTTTAACTCTCCGCCCAATGTACTGTTGATCCGGCCAATATGGCGGCGATTGGGGCCTCTTTCGGTGACAGCGATTTCGCGCGCTCTAACGCCTCGCGTTTTTCGGTACCAATGATGACGATATGTCGGCTCATCGCGCCGTTCAGCACTTTGGCCGACAGTGTAATGCGCGGCTCGGGTGCACCGGGCGCGCGCATGGGCACCAGCAATGCGTCGCCGTGCAACGCCTCATCCAACTTGTCAGCACCAGGAAAGATCGACGCTGTGTGCATATCCACGCCCATGCCAAGCAGCATGACAGATATCGGCAATTGGTCCGCCAAACCTGCCTCAAGTGTTGCAAGACTGTCTTCGGGTGTCGCCGTTCCACCATAAAGTGGCACGTAGGTCGCCGCCGCGGCCGCATCAATCAACAGACGTTCGCGCAAAAGTCTGGTGTTGGACCTGTCGGACGTTTCAGGCACCCAACGTTCGTCCGTCAACATCACATGCACCCGCGCCCAATCGATATGTTTTGCGCCACACAGCACATCAAAAATCGGCCCCGGTGTGGTGCCACCAGGAACAGCAAAAGACACGGTGTCGTTGGTCAGCAGGTGCGATTCCAGCTCTCCGGCAATCGTGTTGCCAAGGTCCATCATCATCATTTCTGCATCGGGATATTCCAGGAGCTTCATGTCACTATTCCTTAATTTCGCGCCAGCGCCGACCTTCGCGGCCCAACAACGTCATCGCGTTTTCTGGCCCCGCCGATCCTTGATCATAGACTTTGGGCACGTC
Source organism: Octadecabacter sp. (assembly GCA_017886375.1). Lineage (GTDB taxonomy): Bacteria > Pseudomonadota > Alphaproteobacteria > Rhodobacterales > Rhodobacteraceae > Octadecabacter. Next base: position 8,265 of record JAGGNB010000083.1, on the reverse strand, counting down.
GCCGCGCGCCTTCCAACTTTCGATCAGCGGGTCGGTCCAGGCCCATGCCGCTTCGACCTCATCGCCGCGCATAAACAACGTTTGGTTGCCACGGATCACGTCCATGATCAGCCGCTCATAGGCGTCAGGCACATCGTCCGCATCTGGGCCAAGGGCATCGGCAAATGTCATGTCCAGCGGCACATCAATCAACCGCATGCCACCCGGCCCCGGTTCCTTGATAGTGACTTGCAATTGCATACCTTCATTTGGCTGCAACTGAATGGTTAAAATGTTGCGATGGCGTTTTTCGTCCCCTGGAAAAATCGAATGCCCCAGATCTTTAAAAACGACGGCAATCTCACTTGTACGGGCTTTTAGCTTCTTGCCGGTGCGCAGGTAGAACGGCACCCCCGCCCATCGCCAATTGGCAATTTCACAGCGCAGCGCAATAAAGCTTTCGGTGTGCGATTTCGGATTTTCGGCGTCGTCACGGTAGCTTGGCGCGTCGCCGGTGGCGTCATATTGGCCACGCACGATGTGGTGCGGTTCAATTGCTTGCAATGCGCGAATGACTTTCAGCTTTTCGTCCCGCACGGCGTCCGCGTCAAAGACCGATGGCGCCTCCATTGCGATCAAGCACAAAAGCTGCATCAGATGATTTTGCACCATATCACGCATGGCGCCGGACTGGTCATAATAGGCCCCGCGCCCACCAACACCGACGGTTTCTGCAACCGTGATCTGAATATGATCAACATAATGGTTGTTCCAAAGCGGTTCAAACAACACGTTGCCAAACCGAACAGCCATCAGGTTCTGCACGGTTTCTTTGCCAAGGTAATGGTCAATGCGGTAAATCTGGCCTTCATTAAAATGTTGCGCCAGCGTCGCGTTCAACGCCTTTGCCGTCGCCAGATCGCGTCCAAACGGCTTTTCCACAACCACGCGGCTGCTGTCATCGGCAATGTTGAATGTGTGCAACCGTTCGGCCAAATCCCCAAACAAGCTGGGCGCGACCGAGAAGTAAAAGGCGTTGATGACCTCAAACCGGATCAAATCGTGCAATTCCTTCCAGCCGCCGTCGCCCTTGGCGTCCACAGGGATGTAGTACAACTGGGCCAAGAACCGTTCGATGCAATCGGTTTGCGACGCTTCATCGCCACCAAATTCCGCAATGGCTTCGCGGATCATCTGGCGGTAGCCATCACGATCGATATCAGACCGAGCAGCACCGATTATGCGTGCACCATCTGGCATCTGTCCTGACAAAAAGCGGCGAAATAGGCCGGGTAATATTTTTCGACGGGCCAGATCGCCCGTGCCCCCGAAAATCACGAGGTCAAATTCTTCGACTGGGATCACGCGCGAGACCATATGGACCTCCGATAAAAAGTTAGCGCTAACGCGGCCTATCTAGCTGCAAGCGTAGCTTAAGTCTAGCGCGATCCCCACCACATCGACGGTTTCAAACGTGCAGGCGTTGAACGTTTGGCCCACCACTGCGCAACATAGCGCCACCGCGACGTTGCCAACCAATACCAGACCGTGCCTCTGTGGTGATGGTTGAACGGGCAAACCCGCATGCAAATCGCACAATCGGTTTTGATTTTCGCCCAATAGCCAAAGCACGCCTCGCAATTTGCCGACCATTTCTTGACCCCTTTAACGGTCGACGGACTGTTTGATCCCACGCGTGGGGGACCCTTTGGCAGCGCCTTCGGTGGACAGGCGTCAGCACAAATTGTGCAATTATGACAGTATCGTGTCAGGCCCAGCTCATGAACTCTGTCCACGTCCAAAGGCATGTCCGTAAATATCTTTGAAAAGCGCACGCGCGGCCCAAACTCCGGCGTCAGCACCATTTGGTTGCGCCCGTATTCGCCCAAACCCGCCTTGATCGCATAAGGAATGACCAAAGCCGTATCATTCATCGACGCTATGGCCTGAAATCCCAGATTGCGGATATAGGCGGCAAGTTGCATCACAATCGCGGCCTCATGGCTATATTCACGGCCCGTCGCAGCACCCGCCAGCGCACTTGGATAGGTGTCCACCAGCGTCTTGTCCATTTCATGGCCCATCACAATCACATGGGTCAGGCCATCAGGCAAATCATTGGGCACCGGTTTCATGGTTTTGGTGTCCGGCCGCTGACTGTAATGCCAGCGCGGATCGATATGGGTGATGCCGCATAGATCAGCGCCAAAAAACCGCGCAAGGCGTTTGATTTCGCGCGCCTCATCGTGCGGAGTGCCAAGGTCCGCTTTCGTCGGTGCAACCGGCGTGTCGTTCACGATCGCGCCTTGAAACCCCTCGCGTAGGCCAGTGTCCGCGCTGCGGTTTGAGATGATATCGCTGATCAGCCACGCCGCGTTGCGCAGGGCGAAATCGCGTTGGCCGAACCCTTCACCGCGCCTCGGTGCAGCTTCCATCCGGTAACTGGCAAAGAACGCGTCGGTGTCTTTATTGCGTACTTTGTCATCCCACATCGCACGGGTGAACATGTCATTCATCTGATCGAAGCGGGCGAAATCATCGGTGATCTCAAAGCCCGCAGCGGCATCACTTTCAAGCAGATGTTTGGGCGTGGTATTGGCCGGCCATGTCATTTTACCACCTTCTCACGCGAGTATGCGCAGAAAATTCGCAAGGCGTGTCGATTTGCAACATTATGCGTCCAGCTCAGCATCCCAATACAGAAAGTCGAGCCACGACGCATGGAGATAGTTTGGCGGAAATTTGCGCCCCATATTGCGCAATTGTTCTGCGGCCGGTTGGCGCGGCGGCTTGCGCAGCGACAGCCCCGAACGGTGCAGCGATTTTGAACCCTTATGCAGGTTGCACCGTGAACAGGCAGCCACAACATTTTCCCATGACGTCACGCCACCAGACGCACGGGGCACCACATGATCAAAGGTCAAATCGCCCGTGGTGCCACAGTACTGGCAGGAAAACTCATCGCGCAAAAATAAGTTGAACCGTGTGAATGCAACCTTCTTCTGGGGTTTGACAAAGTCGCGTAGCACCACCACCGACGGGATACGGATTTCCATCGACGGGGATCGCGCCACATCGTCATATTCGGCGATAATATCGACACGGTTGAGCCACGCTGCCTTAACGGCGTCCTGCCATGGCCACAGCGACAATGGATAATACGACAACGGGCGATAATCTGCATTCAGGACCAAAGCAGGGCGATGTTTCAGCGCCGCAGATTGACGCACAAAATCCGACCTAAAGTCGCCAACACTTTCCATGCCAATTTGCAAAACCGAGCCCACTCCGTTCACCTCTTTAAGGTAGCAGAGCGGGAGCCCGCTCCTACCATAGGATGAACTATATATGGCAACTGCAACGTAGCAACCCTATATATCGGCCCTAGACCTAGGTCGCAGGTTGGAGGCGATCCAGATCAGGCAACACCCAATCGTTCACGCATAAACGCCAGCGCAACTTGTAACCCATCCGGCGCGATGCCGTGGCCCGTGCCCTTCTGGATATGGGCATAAACTTCTTTCCAGCCCGCTGTTTGCAACGCTTGCGCGGCGTCAGGTAGTGATTGTACCGGCACAACGTCGTCTTGGTCGCCATGGATCAACAACACTGGGGGGCGACAAACCGCCTCATCCTCCAACGCTTCTGGCAACAACAAGCGGCCAGAAAATGCCACAAGTCCGGCGATCGCATCGTCGCGGCGCGGCAACACATGTAGCGCAATCATCGTGCCTTGGCTAAAGCCCAGCACCATCACCTGTTCGGGCAGCAGGTCCTCGTCGACCATGATCCCGTCAAGGTAGGCATTCAGATCGGCCGCCGCATTTTCCAGTCCTGCGTTGGATTCTTCCTCGGACGATCCGTCAATCCAAGGGATCGGGAACCACTGAAACCCCATCGGGGCGCCAGCACATTCTTCGGGGGCGTCGGGCGCAAAGAACGCGGTGTCGGGCAGATGTTCTGCCAGCGGATCGGCCAATCCCATCAAATCGGCGCCATTGGCACCAAACCCATGCAGGAAGACCACCGCTGATCGCATTTCTCCCGATGCAGGTTCGCGCCGCTGTGAATTTAAAACCCGTGTCATCTGATGCCATCCTTGTTCTTTGAAACTCGGTAGTAGGCCCACAACAGCCGCGCCGCAACCGATCGCCATGGGGCCCACTCTTGCGCTATTGCGCGGAACGCTTTTTCTTTCGGGCGTTCGGGCAAATCGTACAGAATGCGCGCCGCTTCTTGCAGCGCCAGATCACCCGGCGCGAAGACATCGGCGTGGCCTAGACTGAACATCGTATAGACCTCAGCGGTCCACGGCCCGATGCCCGGCACCGCCACCAGGGTTTTGATCACGCGATCGGTCGGCATATGGCGCAGTGCGTCAAAATCAATGCCAGCCTTGGCCAGTTCATGGGTGTAGCGGATTTTTTGTCGGCTCAGGCCAATGGCACGCAATTGATCGTCAGACGCCGCGCGACAGGAGTCTGGCGTCGTCATGCCAGCGTCCTTCATCCGCCCCCAGATCGCAGCAGCGCTGGCGATGCTAACCTGCTGGCCAACAATCGCGGACAGCAGTTCAGCAAACCCGTCCGGCTTACGTCGTAGCGGCAGCGGCCCCGTCAAAACATAGGCCGCCTTCATCTTGGGGCAGCGCGCGGCAAGCCAATCCATGCCTTCAACAACACAGGCATCGGTTTCGATAATGCGACCCGTCATGGCGTTCCCGCAAGCAAGGACACCCACAAAAGCGCGTCCTGCACGGACACCAACTGCTGCGAAGAAGGACGCTGTGGCGCCGTCTTCGGGCGGTCCAAAAGCAACACCGGCAATCCTAGCTCGCGCGCCGCATCCAGTTTCGCGCGGCCACCCTGCCCGCCCGCGTTCTTGGACACCAAATGCGTGACACCAAGGGCGCGAAACAGCGCCGCCTCGCTCGCTTGGGTAAACGGCGGTCGGCCAATGATAAATTCGCCGCCCTCAAACGGCAAAGGCGCTGTTGGCGGATCAATCACCCGCACCAAAACCCGACGCCCAGCAAGGTTCGCATATTCTGCCAAGGTCTGTCGCCCCGTCGCTAGAAACACTGTCGATCCGTTCGCAATGTGATTTACCGCATCAACTGGCGCAGCAATCGTGGTCCAGTTGTCACCGTCCTCGGGCGTCCAAACGGGCCGCGAGACCTGCGCATAGGGCAGCCCCAGTTCACCACATATCCGCGCCGTGCGATCACTGATCTGGGCGGCAAATGGATGGGTCGCATCGAGCACGGCTGTGATCTCCGCGTCGCGCAGATAGCTCCGAAACCCGTCTTCGCCGCCAAACCCACCAATACGCGTTGGCACCGGCAGCGGGTCGGGTGTGCGCGTCGCGCCAGCCAATGATGCAATAACCTTAACATTTGTGTCGGCTAGACCCCACGCAATGCGCTTTGCATCTCCGGTTCCGGCCAACAACAACAGCGTCATCGGCTCGCGCGCCCGATGATGGTACCGGCGCGGTCAATGACAACGACGTCGAGCATCGGCGCACCCTCCCTGAATTGAAGTGCCGCCTGCGCGACCGCTTCTTTTGCGATCCGCGCGGCAAGCGGTGCGCCTGCTATTTCATAGGCCTCAAGTGCTGTGTTCGCCTTCGCCACGCGCGCATCATCCGCCCAGACCGCCAGCATATCAAAATCCACTTGGCTGCGCCCGGAATGCAGATCAATCGCCCCCTGCGCCAGCTTGGTGATCTTGCCGATGCCCCCGCCAATCGTCAGGCGCTGCACCGGATTGCGCCGCATATATTTCACCATGCCACCGACAAAATCCCCCATATCCAGCATTGCGTGATCTGGTAGTCCGTAAAGCCCCTGCACGATTCTTTCAGACGTATTGCCAGTGCAGCCCGCCACATGTGTCTGCCCGTTTGCGCGCGCCACATCGATCCCGCGATGAATTGACGCGATCCAGGCCGCGCACGAAAATGGCCGCACGATGCCCGTGGTCCCAAGAACTGACAATCCGCCCTTGATTCCCAGTCGCGGGTTCCATGTCTTCAACGCAATCTCGGCGCCATCGGGAATGCTGACGGTGATGGTTATATCAGGTTTTTCGCCGTACTCGCTGGCCATTTCCGCGACCATTTCATCCATCATCGCGCGGGGCACGGGGTTGATCGCAGGTTCACCGACACCAATCGGCAGGCCCGCTTTTGTCACCGTACCCACTCCGGCACCCGCTTTGAAAACCACACCGCCCATTGATCGCGCAACCCGCACAATTACCGTTACACCGTGCGTTACATCAGGATCATCGCCTGCGTCTTTGACAATACCTGCCTCTGCCCATCCATCGCCTTGAACAGCACCAACAACTACAAACTCCGGTGTTTCGCCTTTTGGCAGCGTAATTGAGACCACGGATGGAAACGTCCCGCCCCACAGCCCCATCAACGCAGCCTTCGTCGCGGCTGTCGCACAGGCACCGGTGGTCCAGCCACGGCGCAATTGCGTGCCGTCAGTTTTGGTGGGGGGCTTGCGTGTCATCATCACGACCTTAACCGCGCAGTCGCGTGACGCCAATCCGCAATTCTGCGTCGTTTGTCACCTTTCGCACGCGCCCGTCTCACGCCATAACGGGTAAATGAAAACGCGACTCCCCTCATACGACTGGCCGGTGCTTGAAGCGGGTTGGGTCTGGCTGTGCGGCGCTGGCCCCGGCGATCCGGGCCTGTTGACGCTGCACGCACTCAATGCGCTGCGCCAAGCGGATGTGGTGATCTATGACGCGCTCGTGCAAGAGGCGATCTTGGACTGGGCCCCACAGGCCGAACACATATATGCGGGCAAACGCGGCGGCAAACCCAGTGCGATCCAGCGTGATATTTCATTACGACTGGTTGATCTGGCCCGCGCTGGAAGGCGTGTTTTGCGGCTTAAGGGCGGCGATCCGTTCGTGTTCGGGCGCGGCGGTGAAGAAGCGCAGACGCTTGTGCAACACGGCGTCCCGATCCGTATTATTCCAGGAATCTCGGCCGGGATCGGCGGGCTGGCCTATGCCGGAATTCCCGTCACCCACCGCGACGTGAACCAATCGGTGACATTTGTGACCGGTCACGATCAATCCGGCAACGCGACGTCGAGCTTGGACTGGGCCGCAATCGCCAAAGGGTCGCAGGTGATCGTGATCTACATGGGCATGAAGCACATCGGACAGATTTCCGCGTCCTTGATCGCGGCAGGGCGCGATGCGTCCGAACCCGTTGCGGTCGTGACGTCGGCCACCACCGATCAGCAAAATGTGCTTGAAACAACGCTTGGCACCGTTGAAGCCGACATCGCCAAAGCTGGCGTCGAACCGCCGTCCATCATTTGCATCGGCCAAGCCGTGCGCATGCGGGATGTGTTGAACTGGCAGGCGCAAGCGGCTGGCATTGCGCCAACAAACCTTGACCCGTTGGGCCGTGGCCGCCCCGCTGAAACGGCCTAGGCCATGTCTGGCCTGATCCTCGCGGCCCCGACATCCGGCGCAGGTAAAACCACAATTACACTGGGATTACTGCGTGCCCTGAAAAATGCGGGCCACGTGGTTCGGTCTGCAAAATCCGGCCCCGACTACATCGACCCGCAATTTCACGCCGCAGCGACGGGCCGCCCGTGCGTCAATCTGGATGCTTGGGCGATGAGCGATGCGCGGATCAAGTCTTTAGCCTCAGGGCATGGCGATCTAATCATCGAAGGCGCCATGGGCCTGTTTGATGGTGCCCCGCCAAATGGCAAAGGCTCAACCGCGGACTTGGCCCGCATCCTTGATCTGCCCGTGGTCCTGATTGTTGATGCCAAAGCCATGTCGCAGTCTGTTGCTGCTTTGGTCAGCGGATTTGCAGGTTTCGATCCAACCGTTCGTGTCGCGGGCGTTATTTTGAACCGCGTCGGGTCTGATCGCCATACTGAGATGCTCAAAACCGCGCTGGCACCGCTTAATATTCCAGTCCTTGGGGCAATCCCGCGACGTGATGATCTATCCCGCCCGTCGCGCCACCTAGGTCTGGTTCAAGCAGGCGAAATGCCCGATCTGGAGGCGTTTTTGGATCGTGCGGCGGCGTGTGTTGCCAGCAACCTAGACCTCACAGCCCTGCGCGCAGTGATGGCCCCTTCAAATTGGGCGTCCAACGCGGATAATGCGCAAAAACCCGTTCGTATAGCCATCGCCAAAGACGCCGCGTTTTCATTCATTTATCCACATATGCTGGCGGATTTGGCACGCAGGGGCGCGACGGTACTGCCGTTTTCACCCCTCGCGGACGATC
>JAGGNB010000183.1 GCA_017886375.1 Octadecabacter sp. | reverse complement strand
AGGGGAGAAGGTAATATCGTTGTCGTGGAAGGCACACCTGGATATTCTGTTTCAATCTTGCGGGGCAACTGCTTCCTCGACCGGCTCGCCGATGAATATCCAAACATCAACGTTCTGGACAGCCAAACCGCTGAATGGAATCGCGAAAAGGCCCAGACTGTCACCGAGACATTCTTGACCAAATACGGCGACGATATTGACGGCGTTTATGCCTTTGATGACGGTATGGCGCTTGGTGTTGTCAGCGCATTGCAAGGAGCGGGCTATTCTGCCGGCGACGTCAAAGTTGTCAGCTGTAACCAGTTTGGCGAAGGCTGGGACGCGATGAGAGAGGGCTGGATTTCCGGTTCTGGCAAGCAGTCCCCGATCGATGACGCGATTTTGGCGATCCAGACTGCTGTAAGAGTTGCCAACGGCATCGAAATCCCCGCTTTGCAGGAGATTGAGCGCGCGCAGATCACGCCTGCCAACGTGGATGAATTTGAGCGTCCTACTTGGTAAGACGTAACAATTAGGCCGCGCCGAGTTAAATCTTGGCGCGGTTATTTTCGTCAAAAATCCTACCCCGCCTTCTTCGACGCATCCATTTTGAACAGCATTTCAATCCGATGCTGGGCTGAGCCAAGTGCCTCATCGATGGACACCTGCTGCTGCAACAGAAAATATATCTCGTCGCCAAGAATGGAAATGATGTCTGCAAATTCTGGTATTGGCGGGCGTGGCCATACCTTCAATGTGCCGTTCTGTTCCATCTGGTCGATGTCGCGGATCATGCCTGAAACGGCTTGCACTTCTGGATCTGCGCTTGTGGAAAAACGCGGGCTCGTCAGGCTTCCGTTCTGCACATAAAGCTTCATCAGTTCTGGCCGGGTCAAATACTCCATCGCTTTCCATGCAACGGCAACGCGTTCGGCGCCCAGTGCTGCGGGCAACGCAAGAACAAAACCGCCGACAGGGGATACTTGGGTCAACCCGGCTTTTGACGGGTGTGGTGAATAAATAACTTTGCCTTGGGCAACAGAACTATCATCTTGTTCAAACCGCGCCGCGCGAATTGACCAACCATAGGTCATGGCCGCCTCGCCACGCGAAAAAATTCCAATGCGCTTGTCCCAATCACATCGTAAACTATCGGGATGGGCGAAAGGCAGCAGATCAAGCAAGAACTGTGCCGTCTCGCGTCCGGCCTTGGAATCAATCAATGGACGGTAGTTCTTGGCGTGAATTGAGCCAGTGTCGAAGCCGTCAACACTGGGCGTCAGGTCAATCACCGGTGACCCAAAATCGGCCATTGTCTGCATGAAGGTATGTGCCACAGGTGTTCCGCGGCCATAGTTCATCACGATACCTGATTGACCGCGGCGTGCTCCATGCAATGCCTGTGCTGCATGCAAAAGTGCATCCGTTGTTTGAGGAATATCTAGCCCCACTTCGTCGAGTAAATCCTTGCGGCAAAACAACAGTTCGACCGTGGGTTGGATCGGAATGCCACATTGTTGTCCGCGATATCGCGCGGCCTGCCAGATCGTCGCATGAAAGTCTGAACCGCGAAAATCATTTGCCTTCAGAAGATCATTCAGCGGCATGATGGCCGCGCGTTCCGCAAGCTGGCCGATCCATGGCAGATCGACGGAAACGATGTCATAACGGGACTTTGCGCGCTTTTGGTTCTCGAAGATTTCATCATGCAGCTGGTCCAGCGGCATCGTGATAAATTCAAACTGCGCACCACAAAGCTCGCCCAACTGCGGTGAGAGCTTCTTAAGTGTTTTGAACGTCGGGTCGATAGGGCACAGCACGCGAATGGGGCGCTCTTTGCCGATGCCGACACGCATAGCATTCGGATAGGACAATATTCGCGAGGCCATGTAGTGGCCGCCAAAATAGAACCCTCCTTCGGCTTCATCGGCATCATCACCGGTGAAACCAAAGGTATTGCCAACCGTGCGCTTGAACTCCGACGCGTAGACTTCAAACTGGGTGATCAAGGTGCGGGTGGGATGCAACGAAAAGGACTTGCCGCTTTTTGATCGCGGTCTTCGCAATAACAGACCTTCGTCAATCAATTCGCCGATCCGCCGCATCGCTGTGCCATAGGGAACACCTGCGGCATCAGCCAACGACGTGATCGTCAGCATCTTCCCTTCAAAGTGTCTATTCATCGCATATGCGACAATGTTCCAGCGTGCATCAACCGATGCCAGATCGGTTTTTTCTTCGCTCAGTTTGCGTAAGGTCCCAGCAAAGCTTAGGACCCGCATCAGTTCTTCTCGTGTCATTTTGGCTTCGTCCATTCTGGATATTCTCAAGTTAATGATCGAGCCGATCCGGGCAAGCCGCATAAATATCCAAAACGGACATAGTCATAATTCAGCGCCAGCGGCGTCTGTGCCAAAGTTGTGAAAGCGCAAGCAGACACAGGCAGAGGCACGAGATGGACACAGCGGGCATGGATTTTGATTATGTCGTCGTCGGTGCGGGTTCTGCAGGATGCGTCGTCGCCGCGCGGTTAGGAGAAGCAGGGCACAAGGTCCTTCTGCTTGAAGCAGGTGGTGCTGACAAAAGCCCGTTCATCCATGTGCCACTTGGCTATTCAATGCTTTACAATAACCCCAAGGTAAACTGGTGTTTCAACAGCGAACCTGAACCCTATCTGAACAACCGCCGCTTATTTCAGCCGCGCGGCAAGGTGATGGGTGGGACTGGGTCGATCAACGGTATGATCTATATGCGGGGCCAACCGGAAGATTTTGACGGGTGGAAGGAACGTGGCTGTACTGGTTGGGGGTGGGATGACGTGCTGCCCTATTTTAAGAAGTGCGAAGATCAGGAACGTGGCGCAAGCGAATTTCACGGGGTTGGTGGTCCGGTATCGGTTTCGGACTTGCCGTCGCCGCATGCCTTAGGTGAGGCGTTTCATCAAGCCTCCGAAAACCTTGGCGTGCCGCGCAACGACGACTTTAATGGAGCGACCCAGCTTGGCACGGGGTATGTTCAGACGACCACGCGAAACGGTCGCCGTTGGAGTACCGCTTCGGGCTACCTGCGCGGCCCAGCGATGCGGAATATCAAAATTGAAAAACACGCCTTGGCAGAGCGCCTCGTGATGGACGGCAAGCGGGTCACGGGTGTTCAATGGTCCCGCAACGGCACGCGTCATACCGCACAAGCACGACGCGAGGTGATTTTGTGTGGTGGTACGTTTAGTTCACCGCACCTGCTCATGGCGTCAGGGATCGGTCCAGCGTTGCACTTGCGCGATATGGGCGTTGAAGTAACCCATGAACTTGCTGGCGTGGGTGAAAATCTTCAGGATCATTTTGGCATAGGGCTCGAATTTGAATCCACGCTTAAAACGACGGTCAATGATTTGTATAACAACAAGCTGCGCGGCGGGCTGCAACTTCTGCGCTATTTTTTGTTCCGTAGTGGGCCTTTCGCGGACAATGGCAACTATTCCAACACTTTCGTGCACAGCTCGAATGACATTCCGACCCCTGACATGATGGTGACGTTCATGGCGTGGTGCACAACCGAAGACCTGATACCGCGGCCATTTTCAGGCTTTACTATTTTGGCTGAACACATGCGGCCGCAAAGCCGTGGCCATGTGCGCCTGAAAGGGCCAGACGTGCGGACCGATCCGGCCATTCAGTTCAATTTTTTTGAACATGAGGTCGATCACCGTGCCGCTATCGAAGGACTACGCTGGGGGCGCCGGATATCACAGACACAGCCGATGGCTGATTGCGTGAAACGTGAAATCTCTCCAGGCTTGGATGTCACGTCTGACGACGAAATTATCGCCTATTGCCGTCAAAATGGCCTGTCTTTGCTGCATTCAGTCGGCACTTGTGCCATGGGCACAGGTCCTGATGCGGTCGTTGATACAGATCTACGCGTGCATGGCCTTTCGGGTTTGCGGGTCATTGATGCGTCGATCATGCCGCGTATTGTGACCGCAAACACCAATGCCGCAACCATAATGATTGGTGAAAAAGGCGCGGCACATATCTTGAGCGATCTTAACAGCTGAACAGGAGCCACGTCATGCAAACACTTGGAATAGCCTTGCTGGGCAGTGGGCGTATGGCCCATGTCTATGGCCCCAAAATCAACGCCCATCCGGGGTTGCGATTGTCGGTTGTGTTCAACCCAAATCTGGCCTCGGCTGAACGCATTGTGGCGCAATATGGTGGTGAGGCGTCCAGCGACTTGGATTACACGCTTTCCCACCCAGACGCGGATGTGGTCCTTATTGCGACGCCAGCGAACACCCATCTGGAATATGTCACTGCCAGCGCCAAAGCGGGCAAGCCGACGTTTTGCGAAAAGCCATTGGATCAATCCCTTGATCGGGCGGATCAATGTGTCACCACGCTAAAACAACATCCCATTC
>JAGGNB010000054.1 GCA_017886375.1 Octadecabacter sp. | reverse complement strand
AGGGGCAAGGCCGGCCCCGCGGCAGTGACAGCGCAGGTCGGATCATCACGCAGCATCGCCCCAACCGCTTGCGCATCATAAAGCGCGCACAGCAGGCCAAAATGACCAGCCGCCAGATCAGGGGTATCTTCGATCAAACGTTGCACAACGCCCGTCTGGCCATGGTGCAGCGCGATTTTTAGACGTTGCAGTTTGCCCGCGCGATCAAGGCCCAGCGCCTCAATCGAGGCCTTCATCGCCGGCCACGTGGCAAAGCTGTTTTCGCGCGCAATGACGTGCAGAAAATCAGCGTGCTTCAATTCATCGCCTGCGCGAGGGGGGTGCATCCGCAACCGCGCACGTGCATGAGTGTCGCCAACCTCATAGCGGGACTTGAGTGTCTTAGCAGCGCGGCGAAAGGTATCTAGGGGGTCTGTCATAGGACTTCCTCATTAACAGGTCCCAAGGTTCGCTGGCCGGGACAATGAGAAAGACCGAAAATGGTCTATTCTGGATCGAAAGGGTGCCGATTTCGGCTTTCCGCGAACCTGGATGCCCCCCTTGGGCACCCCCTTTCTAGGACTTGCACTTGCACAGGGCAAGCCGTCGGCTAGGTTGATGTGTATGGCAAACAAAAAACCATCCCGAACCCGCACCAACATGGCCGAAGATCGCACGTCGATGGCCAATGAACGCACCTTTTCCAGCTGGATGGGCACGGGGCTGGGCGCGATCGGTGTGGCGATCGGTATGAAGGCCGTCTTCGGCGCGTTTGAACCCACATGGGCGGCCAAAGCCATCGCATCGATTTTTCTCATTATCGCCGTTCTGATTTTCTATCAAGCGCGCCAACAGGCCTGCAAAACCGTCAACCGTCTGCGCGAAACCGATTTTGAGGCAAAGTCAGGCAAAAGTTTCACGGTGCTCGCGGTCCTTATGTCCATCGCGGCCGTCGGAACAGGCGCAATCCTGTGGTCGCTGTAGGTGGACGCCGCGGGACCTTGGGCGTAACTTATCCCAATGACCGAATCCGATACCCCAAAATACCAAGTCCTCGCGCGCAAATACCGCCCCGAGACCTTTGCCGATCTTGTTGGACAAGATGCCATGGTGCGCACGCTGAAAAACGCGTTCGCAGCCGACCGGATCGCGCAGGCGTTCATCATGACGGGCATCCGCGGCACCGGTAAAACGACCACAGCGCGAATTATCGCCAAGGGGATGAACTGCATCGGGATCGACGGTCAGGGTGGCCCGACGACCGAACCTTGCGGCAAATGCGAAAACTGCGTCGCGATCATGGAAGGTCGCCATGTCGATGTCATGGAAATGGACGCCGCATCGCGCACCGGCGTCGGTGACATCCGTGAAATAATCGAAAGCGTGCATTACCGCGCCGCGTCCGCCCGTTACAAAGTCTACATCATCGACGAAGTGCACATGCTGTCCGTCAACGCGTTCAACGCACTTCTCAAAACGCTTGAAGAACCACCCGAGCACGTCAAATTCATCTTCGCGACGACCGAAATCCGCAAGGTGCCCGTGACGGTGCTGTCGCGCTGCCAGCGATTTGATTTGCGCCGCATCGAACCCGAAGACCAGATCGGACTGCTGCGCAAGATCGCGACCGCTGAAAAGGCAGAAATCACCGATGACGCACTCGCGCTGATCACACGCGCTGCCGAAGGGTCCGCACGCGATGCGCAATCACTGTTGGATCAGGCGATCAGCCATGGGGCGGGCGAAACCACTGCCGATCAGGTCCGCGCAATGTTGGGACTGGCGGATCGTGGACGCGTGCTCGATCTGTTCGACATGATCCTTAAGGGACAAGCAGCCGACGCGCTGCATGAATTGTCCAGCCAATACGCCGACGGTGCCGATCCAATGGCGATCCTGCGCGATCTGGCGGAAATCGCACACTGGGTTAGTGTGATCAAGATCACGCCTGATGCCGCTGAAGACCCGACCGTCAGCCCCGATGAGCGCACGCGCGGCATTGCCATGGCGGATGCTTTGGCGATGCGGGTGTTGACGCGGCTTTGGCAGATGTTGCTCAAAGCCCTCGAAGAAGTGGCGATGGCCCCTAATGCGATGATGGCTGCGGAAATGGCGATCATCCGGCTGACCCACGTGGCCGATTTGCCAAGCGTCGAAGACCTCGTTCGCAAGCTCGACAAAGAGACACCGCCGTCCGGCGGTCCAGGCGGTGGTGGCCCACGCGCAGCGCCTGCCATGAACACGGACGTTCAATCCTCAGCAGTGACGGCGACCCATTCCAGCCCTAGCGGTCCGTCAGCCTCTGCCGGTGGTGCGGTTCTGGCCGTGGCAAATGATGAAGCGCTGGCCCATTATCCGACTTTTGAGCACATCGTCGAATTGATCCGCCGCCACCGCGACGTGAAACTGCTGGTAGAGGTCGAAACCGGCGTGCGACTTGCGGCCTACCAACCCGGTCGTATTGAATTTGTCCCCGCAAAAGGTGCGCCGCACGATCTTGCGCAGCGGCTCGGATCACGCCTACAGGCTTGGACCGGAAATCGCTGGGCCGTCACGCTGGTCAATGAGGGCGGCGGCGAAACGATTGCGGAAGTGCGCGACATTGAAACCAACGCCCTGCGCGATAAGGCACAGGCGCATCCGCTGGTTCAGGCCGTCTTGATGAAATTCCCCGGTGCCAGAATCACCGACATTCGAACCCCCAAAGCACGAGAGGCGGAAGCCGAACTCGAAGCCTTGCCCGAAGTCGACGACGAATGGGATCCGTTTGAGGACAGCTAACGCGCCTTGCAGCATGCCCGCGCGCTGCCTATTTACCCCACAACAGATATTGAGGAGATGGTGATGTTCAAAGGATTAGGTGGCCTCGGCGATATGGCCGGAATGATGAAAAAAGCCCAAGAGATGCAAAAGCAAATGGGCCAGTTGCAAGACGACTTGCATGACATTGTGGTTGTCGGGATTAGCGGTGCAGGTCTGGTCAAAGCGACGGCATCAGCCAAAGGCGAACTCAAGGCGCTCGATATTGATCCCTCGATCTTTAACGGTGACGACAAAGAAGTCGTCGAAGACCTGATTCTTGCGGCGATCAAAGACGCGCAATCCAAAGCGTCGGACAAGGCGCAGGAAGAAATGGCAAAACTGACCGATGGTCTGGGCCTTCCAGCAGATATGAAACTGCCGTTTTAATCGGGCGAACGCATAGCGTTCGATCCAGTGCGGTGTAGCGAATTGCCCTTCGCAATTTGCGGGCCGCACACCCTGTCAAGTTCTCGCAGCGGAGCACCATGTCCCAAGCCCCCAAAGACATCGACGCGTTGATTAATCTGATGGCCCGCCTTCCAGGGCTGGGCCCACGATCCGCCCGCCGTGCAGTGCTGCACCTCATCAAAAAGCGCGGGCAACTGCTGAATCCGTTGGCAGAAGCGCTGACGATCGTCGGGGCGACTGCGCGTGAATGTCTGAACTGCGGCAACATCGGCACCTCCGATCTTTGCGGCATCTGCGAGAGCGAGAAACGCAACGTCGGCCAAATTTGTGTCGTCGAAGACGTAGCAGACCTCTGGGCGATGGAACGATCTGGGGTTTTCAAAGGCCGCTACCATGTCCTTGGCGGCACATTGTCCGCACTTGATGACATTGGCCCCGATGAACTGCGCATCCCGAAATTGCGCGACCGCATCACGACCGAACACATCACCGAAGTCATTCTTGCGCTGGGGGCCACAATCGACGGCCAAACAACGGCCCATTACATCGCGGATGAATTGCACGGCGTTCAGGTGACGACCTTGGCCCAAGGTGTCCCCGTCGGCGGCGAACTCGACTACCTTGACGACGGCACAATCACGGCCGCCCTCAATGCGCGCAAAGCCCTCTAAACTGCCCCCGTCTTTGCTTCAAAAATATCCCCGCCGGAGGCTCCTGCAGCGCCAAACACACCATAGCCAGCTTTGGCGCGGGCCAGTGCAAAACAGTCCAACATGAATAAACAAACAAAGCCCCCGAGCATTGCTCAGGGGCTTTTCATTCAGATCAAGATATCGAGATAAGGATCAATCTTCGTCGTCGTCATCGCCTGCGTCGTCGGGCAGGTTAAAGAATGTATCTTTATCCGGAATTGAAGTGTCTTCCTCAGGCTCGGGCATGCTCTCGCCCAAGGTGAACGTCTCAAGACCCTCAATCGCAGTTGGCATTTTGGAGTCAGTGCCAAGGCTCTGCTCGGTCGAGACCAGCTTACGACGCTCATCATCGCTCATCACACCGCCTTCTTTGGCTTTCTTGGCCGCGGCTTTTTGCACGGCAGCGTCCAGTTCAACCTGCTTACACAGACCCAACGCGACCGGATCAATCGGTTCGATGTTGTTGATGTTCCAGTGCGTGCGTTCACGGATCGCTTGGATTGTGGGCTTCGTGGTGCCGACCAATTTGGAAATCTGACCGTCGGCCAATTCAGGGTGAAACTTGACCAACCAATAGATCGACGCCGGGCGATCCTGACGCTTGGACAAGGGTGTATAACGCGGGCCACGGCGCTTTTCTTCGCCAGCCGATCCAGGGTGAAACAACAGCTTCAACTTATAGGTTGGGTCGGCTTCGCCACGATCAATCTCGTCTTGCGTCAGCTGTTTGTTGGTCAGCGGGTCAAATCCTTTGACGCCAGCCGCAACATCGCCGTCCGCAATGCCCTGCACTTCCAACTCATGAAGTGCGCAGAAATCCGCGATCTGTTTGAATGTCATTGTGGTGTTGTCGCACAGCCAAACTGCTGTGGCTTTGGCCATAATTGGTATATCGCTCATCGCGTTTTCTCCTTATCAATCGACATGACTTCCTTGAGCCCTTGAAGGGGCGGACCGCTTTCGGCCAGGTTCACATTGTCGGGGAACTTGCATGCTATATAGTCGGGCGACTGTGTTATGGAAAGACCCCAAATGTTGCGACTGATTACCCTGCTGTGCGCTCTTGCCCTGCCCGCCAAAGCGCAGGATGTTTCAGGCGCGTTCGACTACTACGTTTTGTCCCTGTCATGGTCGCCAAATTGGTGCGCATTGGAGGGCGATTCTCGCAATTCGCCGCAATGCGACGCTGACGCAGATTTCGGCTGGGTTCTGCACGGACTCTGGCCACAGTTTGAAACCGGCTGGCCCGCCGACTGCCGCCACACGTTCAGCAATCCGTCCCGCGCAGAGACGACTGCAATGGCTGATATTATGGGAACCAGTGGATTAGCGTGGTATCAATGGAACAAGCACGGGTCGTGTTCGGGTCTGTCGCCGGACGATTATTTTGCACTGGCGCGCCTCGCGTTTGAACGCATCACCCGCCCAGAGGTTTTCCGCCGCCTTGAAGACCCGATAACGTTGCCAGCGTCGCTGATCGAGGAAGCGTTTATCCGCGACAATCCGTTCCTGTCGCCGGACGAAATCACCATCACATGCCGCGCGTCGCGCATTCAAGAAGCCCGTATTTGTTTGACCCGCGATCTGGAGCCGCGCCGATGCGGGTCCGATGTGATCCGTGATTGTTCATTGGATGACGCGATGTTTGATCCGGTCCGATAATTGCAAAGGCGGGCGGGCAATGTCCGCTGTGCGGTGGCATCCCAGAATTACGGAACTATGGCCGTCAACATCAGTGGCTGCTAGGCTACGCGCAATCACAGGAGTAGCGATGCGCAGGTCCGTCTTGCAGCCTTTCAAAATTGACAAGAACGCCCGTAGTTTTGAGCTTGCCGGGCATTCGGTTCAAGTTGGCGCTAGGGCTTTTGACGTGTTGGCGTTCTTGGATGATCACGCAGATCGTGTTGTCTCCAAACAGGAATTGCTCGAACACGTTTGGGGCGGCCTCGCGGTGGAAGAGGGGAACTTGAGCGTCCAAATCAGCGCCCTGCGCAAGCTGCTTGGCGCGGACGCGATCGCCACGGTTCCCGGTGTCGGTTACAAACTGACCCAAGGGGGCGTGGCACAGCCAAGCGTGGATGGGCCGGCGCTTCCGCAAAAACCATCTGTGGCCGTGTTGCCCTTTGCCAACCTGACCGCGGATGGCGCGACTGATTATCTGGTCGATGGCATCGTCGCAGACCTGATTTCTGTCCTCAGTCGGGTTCCCGGCATTTTCGTAATCGCGTCTTCATCGAGCTTTAAATACAAAGGCGAGGTTGTGTCGCTGCGCGATGTCGGCACCGAATTGGGCGTGCGCTATGTCCTTGAGGGCAGCATCCAGTTGGGCGGTGACCAGCTGCGGATTACGACGCAATTGGTAGAGGCCCAGACAGGCCACACAATTTGGTCCGAACGGTTTGTCGGCACGACTCAGGATGTCTTTAAGCTTCAGGATCAAATCATCGAACGCACGGCGGCGGCATTGGAATTGAACGTCATGTTTGCCGAAGCGGGCCGCGCAAGACGCGCGCCGACGGATAATGTCAGAGCTTACGATTTGTGCCTTCAGGCTGCACCGCTTGCCATGCGGATTTCAACGCGCGACGATTTCCGTAAAGCCAACGACCTGCTCGATCGCGCGCTGGCGATTGATCCCGAGTATGCCTTTGCCAAAGCTCTTGTGGTACGCGCGCACGTCATGGCGGCGGGGTCGCGCGCGATCACCCATGACGAAGGCAGGGCCGCGTTGCCTATGGCTTATGCGCTTTTGGACGGCCAACAATCCGACCCTCTGGTGCTTGCTTACGCGGGGCACATGGTTGCCTATCTTGGGGACGACGGCGAGTTGGGATACCGGTCGATCCAGCAGGGCAAAAGCATCAATCCAAATTCGGTCCTCGTTCGGGTGTCTGCTGCATGGTGCGGTGCTTATCTGGGCTATTACCAAGCGGCCATTGAGGATGCGGAATTTGCCTACAGGCTCAATCCGCTTGATCCAAACATTGGCCATTGTAGGGCGGCCCATGGATATGCACTGATGGGCCTTGGAGCTTACGGGGAGGCCGTGAAGTGGCTTGAAAAGGGCCTCGCGGATGATCCGAATTTCGGGACAACGCTTCAAGCGCTGGCTGCGGCGTATGAACTGGCTGGGCTTCATGCAAAGGCGGTTGAAACGATGGCACTTTATCTGCTGCAGAGCCCGCATTACACTTTGGCGCTTTATCAACAAACATCACCGTTCGTTGAACCCAATCTTAGGCAGCGCGTCGCGGATGCCATGCGCGCTGCAGGGCTGCCGGAGGGATGAAGACAACCGCCCGTTAAAACATCCAAAACAAGTCGCCCTCACGGTCAGTGCGTCCCTTGGATGCGGCCTGCCAAATCAACGCATCAGGGTGTCTGTCGCGCGTCGGGCCGACTCGCGACGCGCAGCTTTTGCCAATTCATGTTCGGGATTGATCGGACGTGGGGTCAGTAGCTCGCGCAAGACTGCGGGTACGGTCATTACCGCCTGCACAGCTTTATGGACAAGCGTGCTGGGGTGTGGCGTGCGGGCGGCAGGGCGGGTGTTTTGGTCGATTATGGTCATTGGATGGCTCCGGCTCAGGTTTGGGTTTGATGTCCTAACCTTGCCGCACCCCGATCTTAAACGTCCTTAATCGCGGCCTTAAGTGTTCCTAATTCTTCCAAAACAGTCCGAACCGCACAACACCCGTCATTGCGTGCCAGAAAAAGTCATTCGCGCCCCTAGCGGGGCTACGTTATATTTTCAGAACAATCTTCCCGATGTGTTGACTGCTTTCCATACGCGTGTGGGCTGCGCTGGCATCGGCCAGTGCGAATTCTTGGTCCATCACCGGCGATATCTGTCCAGAGGCCAGAAGCGGCCAAACGTGGGTGCGCAACTGCCGTGCAATTTCGGCCTTGGCCAGATCGGACTGCGGGCGCAGGGTTGATCCAGTGATCGTCAGGCGGCGCATCATCAGGTGGGCAAAGTTAAGCTCGATCTTGGGGCCTTGCAGGAATGCGATCTGAACAAGACGACCATCGTCCGCCAGCGCGCGCACGTTGCGTGGCAGATAGTCACCACCAACCATATCAAGGATCAAGTTCGCACCACCCTGCGCTTTCATCTCATCGACAAAATCCACATCGCGATAGTTCATCGCCACCTCCGCGCCGAGGTCCAGACACGCGCGGCATTTGGCGTCCGATCCAGCGGTGGTGAACACCCGCGCGCCAAACGCATGCGCCAACTGGATCGCGGTGGTGCCAATGCCGGATGATCCACCGTGGACCAAGAACCGCTCCCCCGCGCGCAAACCGCCCCGCATGAATACATTGGACCAGACAGTGAAGAAGGTTTCGGGCAGGCAGGCGGCCTGTTTCAGGGACAACCCAACGGGAACAGGCAGACAATGGGCGGCAGGGGTCACGACCTGTTCTGCATACCCGCCACCAGGCAACAATGCACAAACCGCATCACCGATGGCCCATTCAGTCACGCCTGCACCGACTGCGCTGATTTCGCCCGCGGCTTCCAGACCGGGCAGCGGGCTTGCGCCTTTGGGTGGGTTGTACAGTCCGGCACGCTGCAGTGCATCGGGGCGATTTACCCCCGCATAGGCGACCTTGATCCGCACTTGCCCAAACCCGGGCTCAGGCTGCGGCGTGTCGATCAGCGTCAGAACCTCTGGTCCACCAGCTTTGGCGATTTCGACGGCTTTCATTGCGGTGTTTTCCATGATCCCGGCAGATCATCGGACGGCGCGCTTGGCGCTTTGACGCGCGACGTGAGCTGGGCGATTGCCCCCGCAAAGGGCTTGAGCAACGGGTTCTTGTTTACCGCCGCTTTGAAGCTTTCGAACTGCATAACGTTTTCAATTCGACGATCAATAAAATCGCTGGTCGCTTGTCCGTCGTCGGTGTCATCACCGAGCCAATAGAGCACAACAGATCCATAAACCGCCGACAGCGTCGCCCGTTTGGTATACCAATTGATGTCATCAGACGTATCACCAAGTGCTGTCCAAATCGCGTCTGCGGTGCCCCAGATCAGTTTAGACCCATCAGGCACCAAATGCGGCAGGCCAAACAACGCAGAACCGCGCCGCACAGCCTCTTTGTCGGTCACCGCATCCAGTCGCAATTGCACAGCATGGGCGACCTTATCACGAAACCGCATATCGCTGAGGTCGGACGATAACAGCGCGGCCACCATCGCCGCATCGCCTTGTGTGTGAAAAAGAATCGCCAAATCGGTGGCACCACGCGGGCAGACGCTGCGGGCTTGCGCTATCGGCAATCCACACTCATCGGCTGCGGCGACAAACGCACCATCAGACCAACCGTCAAAGGCTACATGGGGCAGGATTGCGTCCAACAATGTAAGGGCAAGGGGATCAGGTAATGGTTTCAAATCAGGCTCCACTTCAGGCGTTTACATCATCCTAGCGCACTTTGCGGTCGACTTGAATCGCTTGTTCACTGCCTGTCGCATTGCTGGAACGCGAAAACCGACAAGACGCCAAAGATGTAGCGCAAGGTACAGTAGACAATATAGGGTCGGCTTGCTATACGGCGACGTCCTGCAACTTATTGCAAATTCAACTTAGAGAGGTGGTGAAAACCACATGCAGGTTAGTGTTCGTGAAAACAATGTCGATCAGGCGCTCCGCGCCCTGAAGAAAAAGCTCCAGCGTGAAGGCGTTTTTCGTGAGATGAAGCAAAAGCAAGCTTTCGAAAAACCGTCCGAGAAAAAGGCGCGCGAGAAGGCCGAGGCCATTCGCCGTCAGCGCAAGCTGGCTCGTAAGAAGCTCGAGCGTGAGGGGATGCTCTAAGCACCTTCTGACAACGTTTAACTAAGCAAAACCCCCGTACCTTTTGGCGCGGGGGTTTTTCTTTGTTTTGTGGATTATCAGGTGCGTCTAAAAGCACCAATCGGGGTTTTGGTTACGTGAAACCCGCAAGACGCAGGACAACCATGATAACGACAACAAGTCCGATGATATAAAGAATGTTCCGCATAGTAGTTTCCCTTAGATGAAATTGATGATTGCGATGACAACAACGACAAGTCCAACCAGAACTAGAATATTGCGCATTTTCTAAACCCTTCTTTTCATGTCGAAAACCCCACCACGCCTAGTGACGCGATGTTTTCCGATTTTCACAAGTGGCGAAATCTGCGACGTCACAGCATTGACGTTGGGCAAATCTATCCGTGCCACTTGTGCTATGCTACGCTTATACCACAAAAGTCATCGGAGACCGAATATGGCCACGCTCGCTTCCCTGCTCATCTTACTAATCGCCCTGCTACACATCTATATCATGTGGTTTGAGATGTTCGCCTGGGAATCCCGTGGGCCAAAAGTCTTTGGCAATCTGTCCGCCGACATGTTCCCAAAAACCAAGGCAATGGCCGCCAATCAGGGGCTGTATAACGGGTTTCTGGCCGCAGGTCTGGTCTGGTCCTTGCTGATCAATGACGGGGCTTGGTCACAGAACGTCGCGCTGTTCTTCCTCGCCTGCGTCTTTGTCGCGGGTCTTTACGGTGCCGCGACCGTCAGCAAGCGGATCATGTATGTGCAAACGGTCCCGTCTGGTCTGGCGATTATCGCGATGCTTTTGTCCTAGACAGGCAGCGCTGTGGTCTGGCGGACAGTGCGCAGCGCAAACGACGACTGCATGCCTTGGACACCGGGCAGGCTGGCCAGATAGCGGCGATGAATACGGGCGAAATCCTCAGCGTCTTCTGCCACAACTTTCAGCAGATAGTCCGCCTGCCCCGCCATCAAATGACATTCCAAAACGTCCGGAATGCGGGCAACAGATTTTTCAAACGCATCAAGCACATCATCAGCCTGCGCCCGCAACGTTATCTCAACGAACACAGTGATTTTGCGGGCAACTTTGCGCGGGTCCACCAGTGCAACGTAACCGGATATGAACCCGTCTTTTTCGAGGCGCTGCACCCGTCTGTGGCAGGCTGAGGGAGACAGGTTCACCTTCTGTGACAACTCAGCATTCGACAGGCGGCCTTCGCGCTGCAGCGCATTCAAAAGGCGACGATCTGTTTCATCAATATCCATGGCGCAAAATTCTCCCGCGTTTGGCCGCATATTGCGACGATCATTGTGACTACTAGCGCTAACACGCCGAAGATTGCCAGTTCTTTCCACCAAAACGGCGCGACTGTGCCGTCAGGAAGAGGAGACTCATATGCACATCGGTTGCCCCAAAGAAATCAAGCCACAAGAATTCCGCGTCGGTCTAACCCCCAACGCAGCCCGCGAAGCGGTGGTCCACGGCCACACGGTATCGGTTGAAACACAGGCCGGTATCGGCGCTGGATTCACCGACGAAGACTACGTTGATGCAGGTGCCGCGATTATCGCAACTGCGGCAGAAATTTTCGCGGTTGCTGATATGATCGTAAAAGTCAAAGAACCCCAGCCCGTTGAACGTAAAATGCTGCGCGAAGGGCAGGTCCTGTTTACGTATCTGCACCTCGCGCCCGACCCTGAACAAACCAAAGACCTGCTGGCGTCAGGATGCACTGCGATTGCTTATGAAACCGTAACTGATGCGAACGGTGGTCTGCCACTGCTGGCGCCAATGTCCGAAGTTGCGGGTCGTTTGGCACCCCAAGTCGGCAGCTGGACATTGCAAAAGGCAAACGGCGGACGCGGCGTTTTGATGGGCGGCGTCCCCGGCGTTGGTCCTGCCCGCGTTGTCGTCATCGGCGGCGGTGTCGTTGGCACGCACGCCGCGCGGGTTGCCGCGGGCATGGGCGCGGATGTGACGGTGCTGGATCGCTCACTGGCGCGCATGCGCTACCTTGATGACGTTTTCGGGCGTGATTTCAAGACGATGTACGCCAGCGCGGGCAATACCATCGAAATGGTACGTGAGGCCGATATGGTCATTGGGGCGGTCCTGATCCCCGGTGCCGCAGCGCCTAAACTGATCAGCCGTGCGCAATTGTCTGAGATGAAACAGGGGGCTGTGATTGTGGATGTCGCCATCGACCAAGGTGGCTGCTTTGAGACGTCCAAAGCCACCACGCACCAAGACCCGATCTATGATGTGGACGGAATAATGCACTATTGCGTTGCGAACATGCCGGGTGCGGTTGCGCGCACGTCAACGATTGCACTGGGCAATGCGACGATGCCGTTCATGCTGGCACTTGCCGACAAGGGCTGGCGTCAGGCGTGCGAAGACGACGCGCATCTGCTGAACGGGCTGAACGTCCATGCCGGACAGCTGACCTATTACGCAGTGGGCAAGGCGCTGGGGATTGATGTTTTGTCGCCCCAGCTTGCGCTAAAGGCCTAAACGAAAAAGGCCCGCCTGTTAGGGCGGGCCTTCCGACATCCATTTTGGATGATTACTTTTTCAGAGCTGCAAGAATGTTGGTCAAAAGTTCTTCCTGCGTCGGGCCTGCTGGCGCCTCGGCTGGAACGTCTGCTTCTGCTTTTTTCAGCTTGTTGACGCTGCGCACCAGCATAAACACGACGAATGCGATGATCAGGAAGTTGATGATCGCCATGATGAAACGACCATAGGCGAATACCGCTGCGCCAGCTTCGTCGGCTGCTTCGATCGTTGCATAATCACCGTTCAAGTTGGCAAACAAGCCGCCGAAATCGACGCCGCCCATGAACAAGCTAATGATCGGGTTGATCAAATCGGCCACTAGACTGCCGACAATTGCGGTGAAGGCTGCACCGATGATGATACCAACAGCCATGTCCATGACGTTACCCTTGGCGATGAAGTCTTTGAATTCTTTTAACATTTCTTTGTCCCATTGATTTTATAGCACAATTTTTTTCTACAATTGCGCCCACGCGCACATCATTATCCCAAATCGCGCACAGGCCAAACGGGTTATAATCTACATACTTTCCCCCTAGGTCGTTGGGGCAACATCCAAACCTAGGAGCCCAACCATGGCCGATCTGTCGAACTTTCCAATTACTCAGAAATGGGTTCCAAAAAATACCGATATTATTCAGCTTTTTTCATATCCAACACCAAATGGCGTGAAAGTCTCTATCGCATTGGAGGAAATGGGGCTGGAGTACGAACCCCATCTTGTCACACTGTCTGATGCGGACGTCAAAAGTGCTGCGTTCCTGAGCTTGAACCCTAACAACAAGATCCCCGCGATCATTGATCCAAACGGTCCGGACGGCCCGATTGGTCTGTGGGAAAGTGGCGCGATCCTGATGTATCTGGCTGAGAAAACCGGTAAGTTGATGGGATCAAATGTGGCAGAAAAATCACATGTTATCAAATGGTTGATGTTCCAGATGGGTGGCCTTGGTCCGATGTTTGGGCAGTTGGGCTACTTTGCAAAGTTCGCAGGGTCCGAAATCGAAGACCCGCGTCCGCGGGAGCGCTACATCGCAGAGGCCAAGCGTTTGTTGGCAGTTGTTGAGGCAGAATTAGATGGCAAAGACTGGATCGCGGGCGGCTTTTCAATTGCGGATATCGCCATTGCGCCTTGGCTGAATGCGCTGGAATATTACGGCACACAGGAGGTCACGGGCTACCACGATCTGAAGAATGTTCCGGCCTATGTTGATCGGTTCATGGCCCGCCCAGCGGTTCAAAAGGGCAAGTCGATCCCAGCGCCTATGGGTTAAATCCTAAGCTAACAAAGTGTCATCCGCCCCGTTGTAAGGATCATCAGCGGGGCGGACATTCGGGGACTCTCTGCGTACACAGGCTGTACACAACCTGTACACCGCCTGTCTGCACAGGTCTGATTACGCAGGCAGATCGCCCGTTAGAACATAACGCAGGATTTCGACAACTTCTGACGGTTCGCGTGCCATGGCCAAGGCTGCTGCGTCGACTTCTTTCAGGGCGTGATCATGGTCGGGCTGTTGCAGCACGATCAATGATTTGCCCAAGGCCGCAGCAAAGCCAGCATCAAACGCCGCGTTCCATTGGCGGTATTTTTCACCAAACCGGACCACAACAACATCTGCGTCCGCGATGCCTTTGCGAGTGCGGATCGCATTGACCATCGCGCCCTTGTGGTCGTGCCAATACTTGTTCGGCTCTGCGCCCAAAATGGTTACGCCGCAATCGTCTGACGCTTCGTGGTTGGTGACGGGGCTATGAAATTCCACGTCGAGACCTTTGGCCCCGTCGATAATCTGTTCGCGCCAATCGGTGTGAATTTCGCCGGATAGATATACTTTGAGCATCGCGCCCTCCTTAGGTTGCGCCCAAGGTAGCTGATTACGGCCGGCGCACCACGTTCAATTACACGCGCTTCGCCACGATTTCAATTACACGCGCTTCGCCACGACATAGCGCGAGATAGCTGGGAAATTTCCAGCCTCGACGATTTCGAAACCTGCAAAACGCAGTGCGTCGTCGTATTCTTTCTGCGTGAAGAACCCGACATAGGGCGCTTTGCCAAGCATCCGCATCAGCGGGATCATCGCTTTGATTGCAAACCGTTTCAGCCCGACAGATTTATCATTCAAGCAGGGTGTCTTGGTGATGAAAAACCCGCCCTTGGGCAGCATGGCATAAACATCATCAAAGATGTCTTCAGGGGCGCGCAGGAGATGAAACAGGTTAAACCCCAGCACCGCGTCAAACGTGCCTGACAGCTTGGCGGCGTCCTGCGCTGTGGCCACGCGGAATTCAACGTTCTTGATGCCACCCGCAGCGGCCTTGGTACGGGCAATTTCGGTCATCACAGGGGAAATATCGGTGCCGGTCATTTCGCGCACATGCGGCGCGATCTGCAAGGCGGTCGATCCAGTGCCACAGCCCATTTCCAACACGCGATCATCGGCGTTGAGGTAGGATTTTGTCCGCTCCAACGTGTACTCATAGGCTGCCATATCTTTGATGGCGTCTTGGGCGTATTTCGGGGCGATCTTGTCCCAGAAGGTTGCGGCGTCGGTCATGATGGTCTCCTTTCAAACATCTATACATTTGTATGGGCCAGCGCGGAATTGACGAAAACTGTTGGGTATCTATACGTATACGTATGGATATTGATCCCGACCGGCTGGACTGGTCACATCTTCGCAGTTTTCTGGCGACGGCTGAAACCACGTCTCTGTCGGCTGCCGCGCGCAAATTGGGACTGACGCAACCAACGCTGAGCCGTCAGGTCGCCGCATTGGAAGATAGCCTGTCCTTGATGCTGTTTGAGAGGGTCGGGCGCGGGCTGCAATTGACCGAAAGCGGGCGCGAACTGCTGGGGCATGTACAAGACATGGGCGTTGCGGCGGGTCGCGTTGCGATGACGGCGGCCGCGCAGCGATCCGACATCAGCGGGCAGGTCCGCATCACGGCCAGCGACATTTTCGCAGCAACATTCGTGCCGCAGATGATCGTCGAGGTTCGCAAACGCGCCCCTGCGTTAGAGATTGATGTGATCGCAACAGACGGTATTTCCGATCTGATGCGCCGTGAGGCAGACATCGCGATCCGTCACGTGCGACCTGAACAGCCCGATCTGGTGGCCAGACTGGTGAATGAGGCGACGGGACGGTTCTATGCGTCGAGTGATTATCTGAACAAGCGCGGGCGGCCCAAATCGCGCGCGGATCTGGCGGCGCATGACTGGCTGTCGTTCGGGGACGCGGATCGAAATCTGGAATATATGGCTGGCATGGATATTTCCGTCCCGCGTGAGGCGTTCAAGGTCGGGTCAGAAAATGGATTGGTGGTGTGGGAAATGGCGCGTGCGGGGCTTGGCATTTGCCCGATGGATGACATCGTCGGGGATCGCACGGCGGGTATGGAACGTATTTTGGGTGACGATCTGAAGGTGAATTTTCCAGTCTGGCTCGTGACCCACCGTGAGGTGCACACCAGCCCACGGATCAGGCTGGTGTTTGATATCCTCGCCGAGGCGATTTCGACGCGCTAGGGATCAGCCGCGCAGCGTACCACCCGTCGCCTTGGTGACTTTGTCGATTATCTTGGCGCTGACGGCTTCGATATCAACGTCCTTTAGGGTCGCCCCGCTTGGCTGCAAACGCACCGTCATGGCGAGGGATTTTTTACCGTCCCCCAAGGAACCACCGACAAATTCATCAAAAATACGCACGTCTTCGATCAAGGATTTGTCCGCGCCAGCCGCTGCATTTACGGCCGTGAGGGCATCAACGGTTGTGTCCATCACAAAGGCAAAATCACGTTCGACCGCTTGCAAATCGGGGAGCGATGCAGCACCGCGATTGACCGACGCATTCTTGGGCATCGGAATGTCGGACGGGTACAGCACAAAGCCGACAACAGGGCCTTTGACGCCAAGTTCCGTCAGGATTTTCGGGTGGATTTCCCCGAACACCCCAAGGATTTTCTTTGGCCCAAGGCAGATCATCCCATGCCGACCAGGATGCCAAGCATCGCCAGCCCCGCGCAGGATTTGCACTTTGGTGGGTGCGCCCATCGCGGACAGGATCGCCTCGGCGTCCGCTTTGGCGTCATAAATATCGACGTCGCGCGATGTGCCATGCACGTCTTTGGGGTTAGTTTTGCCAACAAGGATACCAGTCACCAGCGTGTGCTGTTCGCCCGGTTCACCGCCGTGAAAGGCATCGCCAGCCTCAAACAATGCGAGGTTGGCCATGCCGCGCGCCTGATTGCGGGCCGCAGCCTGAAGCAAGCCGGGCAGCAAGGCGGGGCGCATGTGCGACATTTCCGAACTGATCGGGTTAGCAAGCATTGTCGCATCCGTGCCGCCGCCAAACAGCGCTGCCGCCGCTTGGTCGATGAACGAATAGGTGACGCATTCGTTGTAGCCCAAGCTGGCGGTCGTGCGCCGCGCCATGGCGAGGCGTTTTTGCATTGGCGTCAGGACAGGTGCCGGAACACCTGCACGGACGCGGGGCATGGGCACGGGTTTGAGGTTGGAGAGGGAGGCGATGCGCGCGACCTCTTCGACGAGGTCCGCCGTGCCTTGCACGTCAGGGCGCCAGCTTGGGACCTGTGCCATATCGCCGTCCATGACGAACCCAAGCGCGGTCAAGGTAGCGCGTTGCGTGTCGGCGGGGATGTCCATCCCCACAAGGGACGAACAGCGATCCGTGTCGAGTTTATAGGCGCGGGATGTGTCGGGGATTTGCCCCGCCTGCACAACCTCGGACGCCTCACCGCCTGCGT
>JAGGNB010000166.1 GCA_017886375.1 Octadecabacter sp. | reverse complement strand
ATCGGCACAGGGATCGCCTGAGCCGTTGGCCTTAGAAGCAGACATTCAGGAAGACCACTCGAACGGCGGCAAAGTCCGCATAACGGCCATCTGCGCGGACCGCAGCGAATGTCTTCTTCGAGTCCATTGAGACACTTTTCTGCAACGCCGCGAATGGCCGGTGTGGGTACGCTGACAAAACGACCAACGAAATTCGGCGCAAAGCCGACATTCAAGAACGATTTCTCTGATGCGGTGACGCAAATACGCCAGACGCGAACGTTGTTTTGCCGCAACAGAAGACATAGGAGACTAAGACGTCATCTGCGACTTGGTTTTCTTCCAAATGCCGTCGAATTCAGAGATCCCGGCCTTGATAGTCGCGACGTCACCAACCTTTGCCGCATTTTCAATGCCCTTGAGCGTATTGCGTAGATGATCTGCACCAAATACTGCGGCACTTCCGGCTACTTTGTGAGCACGATTGGCGATTTCCAGGTAGTCCCGCACGTCTTCCGTGCTTAACCAATCTTGGAAATCATCCACCTCAGCTACAAATCTGGACCTGAGCTTAACGAAGGTTTCCTCACCCAAAGCGTCGCGTGTTTCAGCGATATGATCATTGTTGATCATAGGGAGACTCTTCTCAGAGGCGGAGAGGCCGCCGGTGTGGTTAAGAAGGTCGCGCAAAGCGTCGCGGGACAGTGGTTTTGTCAGGATGCCGTTTATACCGTCCGCAATAAATTCTTGTTGCTCTTCGATCATGGCATTCGCTGTAAGTGCAAAAATGGTGGTGTGTTTTGAAGCACCGTCTTCGCTGCGGATAGCACGTGTCGCCGTGCGTCCGTCCATAATGGGCATACTGATATCCATCAAGATCAGGTCAAACTTGGTCGCCTTTGATGCTATGACGCCTTGCTGTCCATCATGGGCTTCTACGACGTTGTGGCCTTCGGATTGAAGCATTTCACGCGCTACAAACCGGTTGATTTCGTTGTCTTCGACCAAAAGGACTGTCAAAGAACGACTTGGTGTTCCAGATATGGAAGTGGCTTTGATCTCTCGCGGCGCATCCGTGTGGCCAACCGGCATCTTGACCCAAAATGTGCTGCCTTCTCCGACAGCGCTTTCGACGCCGATTTCGCCTCCCAAGGCATGCACGAACCGCTTTGCAATGCTGAGGCCCAGTCCGGTGCCGCCAACTTGTCGATCATAAGCTGTGTTGCCTGTGACAAAATCGTCGAACACATGTTTTGTAAGGTCGTCGGTCATACCTGGACCCGTGTCCGCGATCTTGACGAGAAGCTCAGCGGCATCTTCAACACCGACATTCTCAACTGTAACGGCTACCGCGCCTCGTCGCGTGAATTTCACAGCGTTGCCGATCAGGTTCATCATGACATGCTGCAATCGGTCGTGATCGGACGAAACCCAATCCATTGGCTCTCCATGCCAGCCCCACGTCAACGATGTCTCGTTCTTTGAGGCGGTGCTGCTCTGATTGTCGATAATATCTTGCAGTAGCTTCGAGATGTTAACGGGTTCGGACCGTGTGCTGAGCTTACCAGCATCATAACGCGTGATGTCCAGCACATCGGAAATATGGCTCATGAGCAAACGACCAGAAGTCTCCATGTACGCGACATAACGATCCTGTTTGGAGTCGAGATCGGTGTCGCGCAGCAGGTTCAAATTGCCAAGCAACCCGTTTAAGGGCGTCCTGATTTCATGGCTCATCGTCGACAGGAAATCGGTCTTGAGCTTTTCACCAGCCAGCGCCTTGTCGCGCGCGGCGACCAGCTCGGCCTCGGCGGCGACGCGCTGGGAAATATCGCGAAGGAACGCAATGAAGATCTCGCCCTGGTCTGTTGTTGCAGATTGGATCGCCAATTCGACTGGGAAAATACGACCTTCGCGATGCTTGGCTTCAAGTTTTACACGGCCTTTACCAACAACACGTTTTTCGCCCTTGTCGCGCATCCGTTCCATGCCCGCATCATGCGCATCCCGCATGTGATCCGGCACGATCACCGAGCCAATTTCTTTGCCGAGCACGTCGCGTTCCAGATGGCCGAATATTCCTTCGGCAGCCGGGCTGAATTCAAGAATAAGCCCGGCAGAATCGCAGACGATCACACCATCGAGCGATGTGCTAATCACTGTTGTCATGCGCGTTGACGTCTGTTTGTTTTCCCTCTCACGCCGGTAAATGCGGGCGTTCAGGCGGTTAAGGAACAAAATAGCCATGAGCAGCACCGCAATAAGAGCTGCATTTGCGATCGCCAGCTGAGTCATCGTGCGCGCGACCGCAGCGCGTTGGTCATCAGCGGATTGTGCAAAAAGCTCCAGCCCGGAATTGCTCAAGGCGCGAACAATCGGGGCAATGTCTTGAGCTGAGGTTGATAATTGCGGGATCTGTCCCAAAAGATCTTCGTCCGCAGCATCAATTATCGGGACTGTCTGATCCAGAAAAACGATCAACCGATCCAAATGACCGCGCGCCGTCGCATCATCGCGCAGCGTTTCAAAAACAGTTGCTTGCTGCACCGTCGTGACACGGCTGTAGAACACATCGAATTCTTGCCGAAGCTTGGCCAGATCGACAGGATCGTTCTCGAGTTGCTGAACAAATTCCAGAAATTCGACCTGCGTCTGGACCAATGACCACTGAACGTTGTCTGAACGCGCCGAGCCAAGCAATCGGACCTCGCGCGAGACATTGTACGTCAGAAGAGCGATCGCTAATACGGCAACAAGGCCCGCAAGCATTGCAAACTTGCGGCCCTTCTTTTTGTTGGTCGATTGAACGTCTAACACTTAAGGTATCCCTTCGGCTTACGTCGGCTGACTGACCAGAAGGGTTACTGAACGATTTCCAGTCTGTCGAGCTGCCAGATGCTGCGCGAATAGATCACTTCAGAGCGATAATCGGCATCGCTGTCGTACGGATAGATAACCCACAGCGGTCCCTTGTCACGCACGGACATTTCTTGCCCATCCATCAAATAGGCGATGATCGGGCCGCCCTCGACCGCATCTGTGACAGGAATTTCAACGGTATAGTCATTGATCGCTGTCGCAAGGAACTTTCCGTCTTCGACACCCAGTTCAGCGGCAAGGTCAGCCAGTGAAACACCGATGAATGAATGAACACCATCGGTCCAGATCGTCGACGTTTCAAACGTTGTTGCTGGCAAGGCCGTCAACATATCGCGATCCAAAACGAGCGTGTCATCGACGTTTTTGGTGGCGATGTCCCCCGAAACGGTCAAAATGGCATCCCCCGTTGGAACGCCAATGTCTTGGGACATGGCAGGCACCGCAAGGCCCATCGCCATAACGAGGCCGAAAGACGTTTGAACAAGACGTGTAAACATGACGCTATCCTTTTTGCTGTTGCGGCCCTTTTACACCGTCCAGCCCCACGCGCATCTGCGCATGCGGATACGGACCTATCCGTTCGGATAGGTCAACGGCAAATTTGGTTAGATTTCGAAGGCTTATGCAACCAGACGCAGCGGACGACGGTGGTCGTTCATGAAGGCCTGGTAGTCATCACAAAGATCTGCGCGATCCATCGCGAAAGCGGCCGTGGCCTGCACGTAGCCTTGGACAGACCCGCAATCAAAACGCTGCCCTTCAAATCGGAACCCTGTCACACCAACAGACGCAACGTCCGCGTTGATCGCATCAGTCAATTGCAGTTCGCCACCCGCACCGGGACGTAGCGTATCAAGGCGATCCAGAATTGCGCTGTCCAGAATGTAGCGGCCAATCACCGCTTTGGTAGAAGGCGCAAGATCGGCGCGTGGCTTTTCAACCAAGCCGCGCGCATGGGCAAGTCGGCCGGTTTCATTTTCAACATCAAGGACACCGTATTTGCTGGTGTCGGCGCGCGACACGTCCATCGTGGCGACCATATGCCCGCCGACATCGCGATGCGCATCGACCATTTGCGCCAACGCGCCGCGTTCGCCCTTGATAACGTCGTCTGGCAAGATGACTGCAAATGCTTCATCGCCAATCAAATTTTTGGCTTGGCGAACTGCATGACCAAGGCCCAGAGGTTGGGCTTGGCGCAAAATTGTCAGCGCGCCCTCGGGCATCCGTGTCGGCGCCAAAGCTGCCAACGCATCCGTTTTACCCAGCGCTTCCAATCGCGTTTCCAACGCGGCAGCCGTGTCGAAATAGTCTTCCAACGCGCCCTTGCCCGCAGCGGACACAAAGATGAATTCTTCGATGCCTGCTTCGCGTGCTTCATCAACTGCGTATTGGATCAGCGGGCGATCAATCAACGTCAGCATCTCTTTGGGAATGGATTTCGTAGCGGGCAAGAAACGGGTGCCCATGCCTGCGACAGGAAAGACGGCTTTGCGGATATGTGTCATTTTATTCTCTTTCGGCAGATGTTGGGTTGGACATTTCATGCAGCAAGACAATGCCACCGCGCAAATGGGCGTTCGAACAGTCTGCATGCGCAAAGGGACGTTGAACGTTCGCTAAAGGTCGCTTTGCACTTCAATCGGATGGCCGACCTATCCCAAAGGGGTATAACCCACCCCATTTCCCCTATCGTCCTTGCCATCGATTAGTCATAGTCGCGCTATAAGTTGCCTCTAATTAACGAGGAAAGCGCAATGAGAATTCTAATCGCCGACGATCATGATCTGTTGAGAGACACGCTTGTTATGTTTCTTGAAAACGAAGGCAGTATTGAAACCGCGGCCGTCGGAACATTTGAACAGGCGGTCGAGCGCATAAAAGCCGATGCACCCTACGATCTCATTTTACTCGACTACAATATGCCAGGCATGAACGGGCTTGATGGGCTGAAATCGGCGATTGCCATGGGCGGCGGCCAGAAGGTCGCCCTGATATCTGGTGAAGCGACAAAGCAGATTGCCGAAGCCGCACTTGAGGCGGGCGCGTCGGGTTTCGTTCCTAAATCGCTGCCAGCAAAATCGCTGGTCAATGCTGTGAAGTTCATGGCGATGGGCGAACAGTATGCCCCCATCGATTTCATGACAGCGCCGGATACCGAAGAAACAAACCCGCTGGCCAAAACCTTGACCGAACGGGAATTGCAGGTTCTTAAGGGACTGACCGAAGGCAAATCCAACAAGGAAATCGCCCGCGATCTGGATATTTCCGAACCAACGGTCAAACTCCACATGAAAACACTGTACCGCAAAGTGGGCGCTGCCAATCGCACGCAGGCCGCCTTGATCGCACGTGAAGCGGGCTTGTTCTAGAACCTACCCTTTCGGGTAAGTTGCAAACACGAATGCCCCAGAACCAAGCCTTGCGCGCCGATGATTACTGAAAAGTAAACGGGTATCGCTTTTACAAGGAGATACCAAATGACACCGCAACACCCACGCATCCAAACATCCATCAAACTGAAGCGACCGCCAGTTTTGCCGGTACTGCCTCTTCGCGTTTGGGTTGATCTGTGTTCGCCAAAATTCCCCGCAGGTTTCACGATGGAAACCGTTAGAATTTGCGCAAATACAGGCCGAGGACCATTTTGATGACAAGATCATCATCTAGGGAAAATTTGGCACCACCATTTAGTCCACAACCACAGCACCCTTTTAACGAGCGTCATATGTTAGCCCCTCGACTGAAAATCATTGTTGCAGAAGACAGCGAACTTCAACGCTTGTATTTGTGCAGCCTGATCAACGGCCTCGGCTATCAGGCCATTGAAGCAGAAGACGGTGAAGTCGCGCTTGATCTGGTGACAAGCACTGATGCGTCTATCGTTATCAGCGACCTGAACATGCCCAAACTGGATGGTATTGGCCTCACTCAAAAAATCCGTGAGCTCGACCTTGGCTATTACGTGCATGTCTTCATGGTCACGGGTGCTGACGAAAACGAAACGCGGGTCGAGGCACTGCGCGCAGGTGCGGATGATTTCATTACTAAAGGCAGCAGCACAGAAATGCTTAAGGCGCGGATCAGGACCGCAACCCGCCTGATCAATCACGCCGCCGAACTGGCCGAACGAACCCGTATCCTCAAAGAAGCAAACGAACGAATCCAAGAAGACTTGCGCGCAGCCGCCGCAGCGCAGCGCCAGCTTTTGCCAAACCTGCAAGATGACATGATGGGCTTCGGGATCGCATCGGTCTTTGTGCCGTCCGCAATTGTTTCGGGTGACATGTTCGGCTGTTTTGCCCTCAATGACACCCAATTGGGGTTCTACGCCGTCGATGTGTCGGGTCACGGTGTGCATGCATCCCTTTTGTCCGTTTCAATCGGCCATTTGATCACGCCGGATTATGTCCGCACCCATGCCTTTGATCCCGCTGGCCGCCCCGATCCTGCCGCTATGGTTGCGACGTTGAATAAGCGGTTCAGCGCGTCTGAGAATGATGATTATTTCACAATGTTCTGCGGTGTCATCGATACTGCGACGGGCCACATGGACTATTGTCAGGCGGGATATCCGTCCGCGTTCTACGTAGATCAGGCGGGCGTGACTTCGCCCGTTGGCGATGGCGGTTTTCCCGTCGGAATGATCAGCACTGCATTTTACGAAAACAAATCCCACCACTTTGAAACTGGCGCGGCGTTGATCATTTGTTCTGACGCCGCAGCCGAAGCAGGCAACCTTTTGGGCGAACCGTTTGGAGACACGCGGGTGCGCGAAATTGCGCAATCATTCCCCAAGATAGGCATCGACAAAATCCCGACTGAACTTGTGCATGCACTCAACACTTGGCGCGATGGTGCGCCCCTAGAAGACGATCTGACGGTTGTCGCGTTAGAGAGGAAATACCAATGATCCACACCACATTTTATGACCCGAACATCACCGTCGTTCGACCCGGCGTCGAACGACTGACGGCCATAAATGCAAAGGCATTCAAGGAAGATGTAGCTGATCTGATCAATGGCGGCGCAACGCAACTCATCATCGACTTTCGGGACGTCGCGTTTCTGGATTCATCGGGCCTTGGCGCCTTGGTGGGTGTTTTGAAAAAGATCGGGCATCGCGGTGATCTGGTCGTTTCAGGGCTGAACAGTGATGTGCAACAGATGTTTCGCATTTGCCGAATGGATCGCGTTTTCAAGGTCTACAGCGACGTCGATACAGCCGTTCAAACCATGGCAGAAACCCAGTGATCCCAAATCGCTATCAGATGAAAAATAAGCTTGAAGACGTGACCCCCACTGTCATGTCTTTGAAAGCCGATGTTTGTGTGGCGCTTGGTGCGTCAACGACAGTGCGCTTTGAAATTTGTCTATCCGAGGCGCTGACAAACGTCGTCAAACATGCGCAGCCGACAACACCTGACGAATTGATCGACGTGACGGTTCAGGAAACAAGCGATGCCATTTCTGTCGAAATCTTTGATCCAGCTGGTGCCGTGCCCTTTGATCTGCGCGATCACGCCCACGACTTGGAAACAATTGATCCGTTGGCCGAAAGCGGGCGTGGCCTTGGCGTAATCATGCAGTGCGCCGACGCACTCGATTATGGTCCGTCGGGCGATCGAAATCGTCTGATCCTCACATTCATCAAGGCGATCCAATGATCGCCAGCAGCCCTCATAAAATTGCGACGCACCCAGGAGCGAAAAATGAAAAATAACATGAAGCCCAAATGGTTGATCGCCGCCGTTGTCGCGGCTTGTGGCGTGACTGCAACCGGAACTGCGACCGCGCAGGACACCGACACAGCCCCGCTGGAAGTGATGATCGACGGTGTGACGCTGAACGGCGAAGACTTTCGCAGTTTAACGATTTCATCCGAAACGCAGCTGACGATCACCGCGTCCGCCCCTGTCGCCACTGCGTGCATGCGTGGTTTACAAAACCAGTCCACCGCGCACTTTGGTAGAAACGGAATGCTGAACGCGCGTGAATTTGCAATGGCCCAAACGGCGTGGTCTTATTTCGAAACGTTTTATCAAGAAGAAACCGGTTTGGTGAATGCGGTCGGGAACTTTCCGTCAACGACCCTGTGGGACACCGCGTCCTACATTAGCGCCTTGGTCGCCGCCTATGAACTCTGCGTGATCGACAAACGCGAATTCGACAGCCGCGCGACCCAGTTGATGAACACTTTGCGCAACCTGCCGCTTTATCGCGGCGAAGCACCCAATAAAGTTTACAATTCGGCCACCGGCGAAATGGTCAACTATGCCAATGAACCGGGTGAAATCGGCATGTCCGCCAATGACATTGGGCGTCTTCTGGTCTGGCTGCAAATCGTAAAGGAACGCCACCCGCATCTTGCCAACAGCGTGGACAACGTCCCGATGCGCTGGAATTTTTGCAATCTAATCAATGATGACGGCCGCATGTTCGGATCGTTCACGCAAAGCAACGGCGAAACCCGTTACGTGCAAGAAGGCCGTTTGGGGTACGAAGAATACGCCGCCAAGGGCTTCGCGCTTTGGGGTTTTAACGTGGACCGTGCTTTGGCCCCTCAACCTCTCGAATACACAACGATATACGACGTGCGCGTGCCCTATGACGGCCGCGACCCGCGCGTGTTTCGCAGCCAGAACTACGTCCTAACCGAAGGCTACATCCTTGACGGTTTGGAAATGGGCTGGGATTTGCCAAGCGACGGCAGCAACGATGGAATGGTCGCCAGCAACGGCTGGCGCGCCGAATTTGCCCAGCGCATTTATCTGGTCCAACAACGCCGCTTTGAGCAAACAGGCATCATCACCGCACGCTCCGAACATCAGGTCGAAGGAAGTCCATATTTTGTTTACGACAGCATCTTTGCGGATGGTTACGCATGGAACACGCTTGATCCAACGGGGGAATACCAGCCTGACCGTGCTGCCGTGTCTTCCAAGGCAGCAGTAGGTCTTTGGGCGCTTTGGGACACGGATTACACCGATCTCTTGTTTGAAACAGTCGCTGATCTGTCCCAGCCGGATCGCGGTTTCTTTGAGGGCCTGTATGAAAACGGCAATGGCTACATCCCGCTGCAAACAGCCAACAACAACGGCGTTATCCTCGCGGCACTTCTTTACAAAGTGCAGGGGCCAATTTTGCAGCACGTAAACCAGAACACCCAAGTCTGGGACACAGCGTTCATCGGGACGGACATTCGTGCCAACAAATGCCACCCCAACCGCATGGTCGAAGAAATCGCATGCTGCGCTTGTGCCAACCAGAACAACATTCCACCGGTCATCCCTGTGGAGGAATTTAAATATTGCCGTCCCGTGGTCGGTGGCACCGAAGTCGGTGCAACGGAGTGCAGCGCAGTCGAACATAACCTTGAAGCACCACAAGTGCGTCAGGTTCTGCCATCCAGCTGTCCAATTCCGGCGGCGAACCCATGACATCGTCGTCCAAGCCACGTCTGGTCTGGTTTGATGCGAACCGCGTGTTCGCGGCCGTCGGCGTGGTCTTGATCCATTCGTCCACCGATTTCGGCGGTCAGGCGTTCCCAGATGCAACTCAGGGAGAGCGGTTCATTTCGGTCTT
This sequence comes from Octadecabacter sp., assembly GCA_017886375.1. GTDB lineage: Bacteria > Pseudomonadota > Alphaproteobacteria > Rhodobacterales > Rhodobacteraceae > Octadecabacter. Next base: position 7,794 of record JAGGNB010000166.1, on the reverse strand, counting down.
CTTGCGTTCGTTGGGCGAGTTTTCTGGCTCCGAAATGTTCTTCATGTTCTCGCTGTTTCTGATGGCGATGCGCGTGGACAAAAAGATGCCAACCTACAGCGGCGCAATCGCGACCCAAGCGAAACGCCTGTTGATCCCGTTTGTATTTTGGGCTGTGTTTTATGCGTTCTTCAGGTTGGTAAAGGCCGATGCGTTCAACTATGCGCCCTATATCTGGGACCAATTGGGTCAGGCGCAAAGCTGGCTGGGCTATCTGATCTTGGGGAAATCCCAGTATCACATGCACTTCCTACCGACGCTGTTTGCATTGTTCTTATTCTACCCTGTTATGCGGTCTGCAACGCGCTACCCGATCCTTGGGCTAACGGTCGTGATCACCATCGGTGTGATGAACAACCTTCAGGGGTTCGTGTGGGGTTTGGACATGGATCCCGCCTTGCGCGACTACGTCCTGCGTGCGCTGAAAATCTTTGGCTACGTCGGTTACGGCATGGCGGCCTTCGCGATCTACGGGCTGTGGAACGACGGCATCCCACGCGGTGAATCCCGACTGGTGCGCCGTGTGGGTTTCTACTTTGCGGCGTTCGCTTATTTGGCGACGATGCCATTCTTTCATGTAGCGTTTGAAACTGGCTCATGGGGTGTTCGAAGCGGTTGGGACTTCTACGGCCACTTTTTGATGCCTGTGTTCGTCTTCTTGATCTTCATGGGCGGACAATATTTGCAGTGGTCGGACCGCTGGACGCGGCTCGCGAAGTACACGTTCGGTGTCTACCTCGTGCATCCTCTGGTGATTGATCTGTTCGACGTCACGATCTTCACCACCGGCCTGTCAGACCATATGTCCCCGTCGCTGATTGTCATCAGCCGCTTTGCCGTCGCCTTGCCGATGTCATTCGCACTGACGATAGGTTTGTCCAAGCTCAAACCACTGGCGTGGACTATTGGACTGGGCCCAACGCCGTGGGACATCGCGCGATCCAAACAGGCGGGCGCATAAACTATGGACGATTATTTCCTCAAGTACGAAGACCGCGTGCCCCAACCGCCGCTGCCCTATTGTGCTGCGCGCGAAATGCTGTGGCAGTTCTTGGCGGTCACGGCCCTTGTGGTCGGGGCTTGGTATATTTGGTGGCGCTGGACAGGATCACTGAACACCGAAGCATTGTGGTTTGCAATTCCGCTGGCCACTGCGGAAACCTGTGCCTTCATCGGCATGGTGCTGTTCGTCTTCAATCTTTGGAAAGACGATCCAATTGTGATTTCGGGTCCGCCCGTGACCTTGGGCGATATTACCCCCGACCATCCAGACGGCGACCGCGCATTGATTGTCGACGTGATGTTCGCCACCTACAATGAAGATCCCGAATTGGTTCGCCTTGGGATCCAAGACGCCAAGAACATCACCTACCCCCACCCCATCGATATCCGCATCCATGTTCTCGACGACGGGCGCCGCGACGTGATGCGCAAGGTGACTGAAGAAGAGGGTGCAAATTACATCGCGCGAACCACCAACGAAGGGTTCAAGGCCGGCAATTTGCGCCATGCGATGGAACAGACCGCAGGTGATCTGATGATCATCTGTGACGCTGACACGCGGCTCTTTGCAACGATCCTCGAAAACACGCTTGGGTATTTTAAGGACCCGAAAATGGCATGGGTGCAGACGCCACAATGGTTCTATGACCTGCCCGACGGCGAAAGCCTTGATCATGCCCTCGCGCGGCAATTCGGTGACAAAGGCGGCCAAGCGGGTCGCGCCATTCAAAAAGTCGTCGGCCCTGTTCAACTGGGCACCGATCCCTTCGTAAGCGACCCCAAGATGTTTTACGACATCATTCAACGTCGCCGCAATTGGGCCAACGCGTCGTTTTGTTGTGGTGCTGGATCCATTCACCGCCGCGAGGCCGTCATGGAAGCCGCCCTGCGCAATTTTGGCGCCAAGATCGAAACGCGCACCCACGCGACCGAAGAAATCATTACCGTCACCAATAAAGAACGCGACATCGCGCCCGATTTGATGGAGGCGATCCGCACCGAAGCCGCGGCAACCGAAATCCTGACGCCATATAAATTCCATGTGTCCGAAGACATCTACACCTCCATCGTGATGCATTCAGACCGTGAGCGCGGCTGGAAATCGAAGATGCACCCGATTGTGGAAAGCAAAATGTTGTCGCCTCAGGATCTTCTGACGTGGACCGTGCAACGCTATAAATACGCAGGCGGCAGCCTTGATATTTTGGTAAACGACAACCCGCTATTTCGTCGTGGCCTGACGTTTTCCCAGCGCGTAATGTATGCGACGACATTTTATTCCTACCTTGCGCCTATCTGGAACCTGATTTTCCTAATCGCGCCCATCATCTATCTTTTCACAGGCGTTTCCCCAGTATCAGCCTATTCGTCCGACTTCTTTTGGCACCTAATCCCGTTCCTTGTCACACTTGAGCTGGCGATGATGGTGGGCACATGGGGCGTGTCCGGGTTCGCGGCGAAATCGAGCTATTTATCATTTTTCCCGCTCGGCCTGCGTGCGATCTGGTCGGTCGTAAAAGGCCAGACCATATCATTCAAAGTCACACCAAAAGTACGCCAGTCGGGGAATTTTCTTGCGCTCGTGCGCCCGCAAATCGCGATTGTCGTGCTGACCATTTTGGCGGGTATTTGGGGGCTGACAGCGCTCACCTTCGGGACAACATCACATTCCGCCTCCGGGGTGATTTCGAACATCCTATGGGGCCTTAACAACTGCCTTGCCATGGCGGGCATCATCGCAGCGGCGCTTTGGGTGCCAAATTCAGATTCTGACACAGGGACCGACGATCATGAGCTTTAAAGACAACCTTATCAAGGCACGCAGCCACATCATCTTTCTGGTCGCACTTGCGTTTGGTCTGGCACTGGTCACATGGATTGACCGTGGCCCTGACGCAGATGCATCGACGCAAGACACGGACGGGCAAATGGCACAATTCGAAGACATAACTCCCTTACCCTTGGCGATCACAGGCACATCGTCTGATGTAGACCTTGAACATGCCCGCATCGCGTGGCGTTATTTCCAGAACAACACGGATCCAGTCACGGGCCTTGTGAATTCCACCGACAATTACCCGTCAACCACCATGTGGGAAACGGGGTCCTATTTCGTGGCAACAATGTCTGCCCAGCGCCTTGGCGTGATCGAACGCGACGAGGCAGTCGCGCGGATCAGCCTTTCGCTGGATACCCTTCAAGACATGCGCCTGTTTGACGGTGTGCTGCCAAACAAGGCCTACAACGTACGCACTGGTGAGCTTGTGAATTACGCCAACGAACCCGTTGAACGCGGCCTTGGTTGGTCGGCCTTGGACATCGCCCGCATGGTCGGCGCCCTTGGCCATGTTGAGGCGAACTACCCTGAACTGGCCCCCAAAACCGCAACGCTGATGGCACGCTGGCGCCTGTCTGACATGGTCGAGGACGGTCAGCTGATTGGTGGCAACATGATCGATGGAAACTTGCGCCGTGATCAGGAAGGCCGCGTCGGTTACGAACAATACGCGGCCAAAGCGATGATGTTGTTCGGGTATGATATGTATCGCGCTTACGACGCCGAAAGCCATCTGATGGTGCAAGACGTCCAAGGCCAGCCCATCCCCGTCGACACCCGCCTGCACCGCAACATCACGCCTGCCTTTACCGTCAGCGAACCCTATCTTTTTGACGGCTTGGAATTTGGTTTTGATGCGCGTTCGCACCGCTTTGCGACGTCGATCTATGCAGCACAAGAAGCGCGATATCACGACACTGGCATCCTGACCGCCGTCAGTGAATCCCACATCGATGTCGCCCCCTACTTTATCTATTCATCCGTTTGGGGTGGCGGCGCACCGTGGGCCGTCATGACCTTTAGCGGGGATCGTATGGACAGCCGCCGCACAGTGACGACCAAAGTCGCCTTTGCGTGGGACGCGCTGTTTGGCACGGACTACACCCGCGAACTTCTGGCAGCGATTGCGCCTTTGGGCGACGTGGAACGCGGCTGGCCAGAAGGCATCTATGAGGTCGACGGAACAACCAACACGTCCGTCACCGTCAACACCAACGCAGTGGTTTTGGCGGCACTTGCCTTTCGCGCCTACGGTCCTTTGATCCGGACGGGCCAATGAAACTGCGCTCAGTCGCCTGCATCGCAGCATTTTGCGCCTCGGCAACGGCAACGCTGGCCGACCCTTGCGTGACCGACACCTTCGATAGCCCGCTTGATGGCGCCACAGACGTAACCGCCTACGTGTCTGATGTGCCGTCAGCGCAGTTCCCGGCATTTTGGCAAGAAGGCACGTTGGAGGGCTACAGATACAGGATGTTCGCCTCCGCCGAAGCAACCCTGCGCCCGTCAATTGCGGGTCAGGACTGGGTGATTTCGATCACATGCAATGTCTCCGCTCAGGTGTGCAGCTTTGCCAATCAAGGCACGCCACCCGCCGACGCGGCCGCGGTTTCAAACGTGATCGGCCAATGCTTGCTTGGGGTAGAAGCCGAGAAAAATGTACCAACGGCCCCACCACAAGTCACCGCTGAACTTGACCAGACACCCGTAGCCGAACAATCGGTGCAAGTCCCCGATCCCGCGACCTGCGGCAGCGCATCCGTGACCGAAGCGACTGACGTGGCCACGATGCAGCGTTTGCTTGTGATGGCAGGCGAAGATCCTGGCCCCGTTGACGGGTTTCTTGGACCCAAATCATTTGCTGCGATGGAAGTATTTGTTCAAGGTGCCAACTGGGGCACGCCAATCCCAGACGTCATTGCTGCTCTTGACGCAAGCCTTTGTGACACCCCAAACTAAGTCATCCGCACCTATTAATGGCCATGGCCCGCAATCAGCGGCAGCTTTAGTGCGCCCCTTTGCGCCTCTGATAACCCTCAGTATTTGGGACCTATCCCTTTGGGGGCATTGGCTATCTCTTTGACCTTTAGCATTTATCTTCAAGGTCTGCGAAATTTGATCCAATATCAAATCCGAACCGGTCAGGGCCGCCACTCCCTCCTCAGGTGGCTCTGACCGGTTGAACCCGAATGGACTTTAAGATGACGACGGACCTGAACCAAACCGCTTACGATATCCTCGGCACCATAGAAAATGATGTGATCACCACAATCGGTGTGTCCAAGGTGAATGGCCTAGAAGGCAATGACGTCATCGTCACGTCAAACACCAATGACCTCGGCGCAGGCGATATGGTCGGCAATGAATGGACGTTCGTGAACGGCGAATGGATTTACAACAAACACTCCGTGATCGTATCCAACTACGGGCAGGACTACACGTTCGACGACACCATCACGACTGGCGCCGGCAATGACGTATTGCTGGGCAACGGCGGCAACGACAGCCTTTATGCGGGCAACGGAAAAGACCGCGTAAATGCCGGAACGGGCGACGATATGGCGTTCGGTGGAAATGGCGACGACATTCTAAACCTAGAGGCTGGCGATGATTATGCCGAAGGTGGCTATGGCAACGACATCGTAAACGGCGACGCAGGCGACGACGTGATCTTTGGCGACATCAAAGGTGACAATCTGCTGTCTGCGTTTACTGGTACCGCATCAACATTCGACGCCCTTGTAAACACGGGCAGCTGGACGATGAGCGACACGTTCGGCCAGTCAACGATCTCCCAATCCGCACAAACCGTGGTGGGCGAAAGCTACACCATCTCATTCGGTCTTGCCGCAAACTTGGCGGGTGGGCATTCGACCGGCGCAATTGAGGTGATCTGGAACGGCCAAGTCATCGACACCGTGCATGCCACATCCGGCGCCTATGAGCTCTTTGAAATCGACGTCATCAGCACGGGCAGCGAAGGCACGTTGACCTTTAACGCAATCGAGCCTGAAGTGGGCATTCATTACAATTTCGAAGGGCCAATTGTTTCGTATGAAACCGAAATGAACCTCGGCGGCGAAGACGTGAATGTGCAGGCCTTCGCACCCGGTCAGGCAAAACTGTATCAGGTAATTAACGGACAGCTGAACGTGTTTGACGTGAATGCCAAAGACTACGTGGCTGTTGGCGATCAGCCGGACTTTAAGATCAATTCCATAGGGTTCAACGTTGAAGACGACCTGATCTACGGTGTGGCCAAGTCAGCAGGAACAGATTCATTGGGCAAGGCGGTGGTCACTTCTGACATCGTCATGGTTGATGCCGCGGGCGATACGTACCGCATCGGCGAAGGGTTCTACGGCGATTATGTTGGCGACTTTGATGACAGCGGTAACCTTTGGACGTTCCATTCAGGCCTGAACCGTCTCAGTGTCGTTGATGTCGACCAGCTCGACGCAGACGGCAATCCCGAGATTTCCCATTATAAATTCCCAGGGAGCCTGTTTTCCGACCGGACTTACGACCTGGCCTTCAATGCTGAAGACGGGAAATTCTACGCCGTCGTGGCCCCCGGCAAGAACGGTGAGAGCGGCAAAGTCGTGGCCATCGACGTTAGTACGATTGCCGATGGCGGGATGCCGACCTTTTCTGAAATCGCGATCACTGGAACCCTTTATGGCGACACGATGGAAACTGGCCTTGCAAAAGGTGCATATGGTGCGGTGTTCCTTGATGGCGATGGAAACCTCTATTTCGGGCTCAATAACGGCGATCACGATTTGGATTCCTCAACCGCATCCGAAGGCGCAATTTTCAAGGTGAACATTGATTGGGAAACGGGTCAGGCTTATGCAGAATTCATGTCCGAAGCCCCGTCAACGGGGTCAAACGACGGGGCGGTTGATCCACGATCCTCGGACGCCTTTTCAGAAATCGACGCAGACGCTGCGGTCTTGATCCAAGAACCCACATTGACGTTGGTTGATGGAGGCAACGACGATTTACGCGGCGGCACGGGCAACGATGAAATCCATGGTAACGCCGGAGACGACCTCATCCATGGTGGCTCTGGCGACGACCGCCTCTTTGGCGATCAAGGGAACGATGAGATGTTCGGCGGCGTTGGGAATGATGTTGCATTCGGTGGTGCTGGCGATGACAAAATGCTTGGGAACGCGGGTTACGACGATATGCACGGAAACGACGGGAACGATTACCTCCATGGGGGCCACGGGAACGATAACTTGTCTGGTGGCCATGGCGTGGACAAGATTGTTGGTGGCGCCGGATCAGACATGATCGAAGGTGGCCAAGGCAACGACCACCTTTGGGGTGGCAACTGGTCAGCCGACACGGCAGCAGACACATTTGTATTCACGGCGGATTCAGGGAAGGACTACGTCCATGATTTCGAGGCAGAATTTGATTTTATTGATCTTTCGCACTTCAGTACAACTTTCGATGCAATTTGGGATGCGGTGGTGGACCTCGGCTGGGCCACGGTCATTGACCTGCAAATGTTAAACGGTTCACAAGATGGGGATCAGATTGTTCTGAAGTCGGTGGGTGCGGATGATTTGAGTTTCGAAAACTTCATCATCTAGGCTCCAGCTACAGCTTCAGCAGCAAGCGGGAAAGGGCGGCCCAACTCTCGTAAGCCGATATTTTGAGGTTGGGTGCCGAGTTACCGAACCCATTTATAAACGCATATTGTTTGGCGTTATTACCCATGCCCTTCGATTCTAGAGTGATTTGCAACTACAGCGAATGTCTGCTTTTTCTAGAGGTGCTTCTCACTGCGTGTGCAGCCAATCAAAAGCGGCCATAGTTCTCACGGTCAGCAAGGGCGGCTTTGCCCGGCACAGCAGACCTCTATGCAAAGTGCAGCGAAGGTCCGCAGTCCGCCCTTAGTG
>JAGGNB010000146.1 GCA_017886375.1 Octadecabacter sp. | reverse complement strand
GCATGTCCTCGTCTTCCCACGTCTTGTCGCGCCATTCTTCAAAATGGGCGAACCCTTTTTCCTGTCGGCGGACTTGGCCGCGATCAATCCAAAGGGTGGCGCGGGTCAGCGCGTTCAGAAACGCACGGTCATGCGAAATCAGCACAAATCCGGTGCGGGTTTGCGACAATTCGCGTTCCAGCCAGCGAATCGCTTCGATGTCCATGTGGTTGGTCGGCTCGTCCAGCAGCATCAACCCAGGCGCTTCGGCCATCAGTTTCGCCAGCGCCGCGCGGCGACGTTCGCCGCCCGATGCGACATTTACATCGCGGGCCGGATCAAATTTCAGCCCTTCGGCCACCGCATCGACGCGCCATGCATCCGATGCGTCTAGCCCGCTGGACGCATAATCGCCCAAGGTGGCGGACCCTTCCATCGTCGGTTCCTGTTCCATGTAGCCCACCGACATGCCCGGTGCGACGACAACGCCGCCTTTGTCGACCTCCACCAAACCCGCCATCACCTTGAGAAGGGTGGATTTTCCGGATCCATTGCGCCCAACCAATGCGACACGGTCGCCCGGTTGTACGACCAAAGACAGGTCTTCAAAGACAGGATCCCCACCAAAAGTGAGGGCGATATCGGTAACTTGTAATAGGGGTGCTCGTGCCATGGGGTCTGCTAGCGTCACCGCGCGGCGTCTGCAAGGGTCCTAACGCGAAGTCGTTGCAGCAACTGCGCGCAAGGCCTTGGCACGGGCGGGCGGAATGTTGGCAATCTCTACCCCGGTAAAGACGTGCAGCGTGTTCATCGCTGTATCAATCACCGCATGGTCACTAACCCAACCGCCCATGGCGAGGTAGGTTTTCAACAGCATCGGCACCTTCGCCATTGCCGCCGCATGATCTAATATCGCGCGATCGGTGATGTCTTGCGCAATTTCCCGAAATTCCACGACCTGCGGTGCCTTCACATCGGGATGCCACACGTCGGGCGCCTGATGACGTCGGGCGAGAAGGTCAAACGCTTGGCCGTAAATCGCAGCGTCCGTGCCTGCAAAAGACGAACAGCCAAACAACAGGCCCACCGACCGCGCATCCACAATCGCCGCCAACATGCCCCAGGCAATGCGCAAGACATCCGGATCACGCACGTCCGGATCGACGCAAAAGCGGCCAAGTTCCAGCATCGGGACCGGGTAGTGCGAAAGCCGTTCTAAATCATAGTATTGCGCAGAATAGCTGGCCTTGATCGCAGCGCCGGACGGGATCGACATCAGCCGATAACTGCACACCAACGCGCCAGCCCGACCCTCAACCATAATGTGATCGCAGAGCGAATCGAATTTATCGGTTTCAATCCCGCCGATGCGGTCTTGCACGCCCGCATCCTCGACAAAACATCTATGGCGCAACTGCTGGCACCGCTGCACATCATCACCGTTGCGCGCAAACCGCACGGCATATGCCCCGCGCCTTAACACGGTCTCTTCAAGGGGTGTTTGGACTGTGGTCATTGTTAGTCAGGCCAAACTTGCATCAGGCCCGTGGCTAGGAATCGCGGCGCAGGGTGCGCCCTCACCCGTCACCCAAGAAATCACCAGCGTTAAACCGGCCAATGGACCCGAACAACTGACGCAGGAATGTGGTGTCGCGCACGTTGTCTTGGGTCACGCGGCGCGACAAGGCCACGACGTTGCCGTTCTCAAGCCCGAAGCGTTCCACGTTGGACACAACGTTCGCGTCATCAAACTGGATCGCCACAACCTCGCGGTCAATTTCCTTTGGCTCCAACGGCCCAAGCAAGCGGAACCGGCTTTGCACGTAGAAATACCCGCCGCCGTTGGTCACGCCACCCGCCGTGGGTGGGCCAATGATCTCAAAAACCGTGTCGCGCGTATCAACGCCAACCAGAACTTCGGCAAGCTGATCATCACTCGGTGTGTAGCCGTGGTTTTGGTAAAGTGTTGTGCACCCCACCGTCATCATCAACACACATGCGACCAGTGCTGCGCGCGTTTTGCGACCCGTGATGTTCATGCTTACCTGCAACCTGATATTCCCGTCTTGGCTTCTGATGGCTTTTAAAGCATTTACAGCCATTCGGAGACGTAATTCAAGGGTGCCCGCATATGACTGATCTGCCGACCCATCTCATCCGCTTCGCGGACCTACCTACACGCAAGCGTTCACATTTCACGATTGAACCCGACAGCGATGGCCGCAAAGCGATCGCGCGAACCATCGGCGTGCTGAAGGTGAAGAAGCTGCGCTTTGACGGGGCACTGATTCCAACGGGCAAACGCGACTGGCGGATCGAAGCGACTTTGGGCGCTACAATCAGCCAAGCTTGCGTTATTTCGCTCGATCCCGTGACAACGCGGATCGACGAAGAAATCACCCGATCCTATATTTCGGACTTCGACAGGCGCGATGACACATCTGATGACACCGAAGTCGAGATGATCGAAGACGACACAACCGATCCTTTGCCTGAAACGCTCGATCTGATTGATGTCATTTCCGAAGCCCTCGTTCTCACGATGCCGCCCTACCCGCGCAAAGAAGGAATCGAGGCCGAAGCAGTCGGCGTCACCGAACCCGGAAAATCGGTCATGACAGACGAGGACGCCCGCCCGTTTGCCCGCCTTGCAGCCCTGCGCGCCGCTGCTGAAAATAAAGCCGACGGCCCGGACGACGACCCAGACAAGGACGGCGGTTAACAACACCACAAGGAAAAGGTTGCGAAGTGGCTAAATCGCAGTATCTTCGCGCCTTCTTTCAGAACAACTCTCGACAGGCTGTCGCTAATGACCTAAAGCCCGTCCGAACGCTTGTACAAAGCACGAAATTCACACGGTCCACCTTACCATCAAAGGACCCACTACCCGAGGTTGCGACATGGCTGTCCCACAGAATAAAATCTCCAAATCCCGCCGGAACAACCGTCGGTCCCACCACGCTCTGGACGGGGCAAACCCGAACGAGTGTACATCGTGTGGTGAGCTGAAGCGCCCACACCACGTGTGCCCGTCTTGCGGTAAATACGCAGAACGCGAAGTGATTGCACAGGCCGACGAAATCGATCTGGACGACGACGCTGCATAAGCACTAGGATCGTCGGAAGGGAACATTATGTCCGCGACTGACCAATCCAAAGTGCCACTTGTTATATCTGTCGACGCCATGGGCGGCGACGAAGGACCCGCGCCAATCGTCGCGGGTCTTGCGCGTTTTCTGCGTCAAGACCGTGACGCGCACATTCTGCTGCACGGCCCAAAGGCGGAACTTGAACCGCTGATCACCAAGCGGAAACTCACAAAATCAGTTACAATCGTTGACGCGCCCGACGTGGTCGCGATGTCCGACAAGCCCAGCCATGTCATGCGCCACGGCAAATCGACATCCATGTGGTCGGCCATCGATTCTGTGCGCAACAAGGACGCCGCCGCGTGTGTGTCGTGTGGCAACACCGGCGCGCTGATGGCAGTGTCGATGATCCGCCTGCGCAAAGCCGAAGGCGTGAACCGCCCTGCCATTGCCTGCCTCTGGCCCTCGCGCAATGCAACTGGCTTTAACGTCATGTTGGATGCAGGTGCAGATATTCGCGCCGACGAAGAAGACCTTTTGACCTATGCACTCATGGGCGCATCCTATGCGCGCAACGGTCTGGGGTTGGAGCGCCCGCGTGTCGGATTGCTCAACGTTGGTAAAGAAGAACACAAAGGCCGCGCCGAATTAAAGGTCGCCAACGACATCATTGCCCGTGCCGCACCGCTCGGCGAATTCGATTATGTGGGATTCGTTGAAGGCGGCGATCTGCCCTCGGCGCGTGTTGATGTGATCGTCACGGACGGATTTACCGGTAACATCGCGCTGAAAACCGGCGAAGGAACGGCGAATTTTATCTCCGAATCACTACGTGCCGCGTTCAAAACCACGTGGTTTTCGCGCATCGCTGCCCTCCTCGCGCTCACATCTCTGCGCCGTCTGAAGAAAAAGATCGACCCGCGCCGCGTCAATGGTGGCATCTTCCTTGGCCTGAACGGCACCGTCATCAAAAGCCATGGCAGCGCCGATGAAACCGGCGTCGCAGCCGCCGTCGCCCTCGCCGCCCAGCTTGGTCGGTCCGGCTTTTCGGACAAGCTCGCCGCGCGGGTTGCATCAGCAGCGGCACTTGGCCAAGATGACGCAGCGATAAGTGACGTACCGGCAGCCCAGACGGCCCCGACGGCCCGGGCTACCCCAACTAAGGAAACAAGCATCAAATGAGCATTCGCGCAATCGTTCGCGGCGTCGGGCACTATCTGCCTGACCGCGTCGTCCCGAATTCGGAATTTGAAGCCACGCTCGACACCACAGACGCATGGATCAAGGCCCGATCCGGAATTGAACGCCGCCATTTCGCCGCAACAGGTCAAACAACATCCGACCTTGCGACACGCGCCGCCAAAGACGCCCTGTCGGACGCTGGCATCGACGGGTCTGACATCGACGCCATCATATTGGCGACCTCGACAGCAGACCTGACATTTCCATCTGCCGCAACAATGGTGCAGCGAAACATAGGCAACACCACTGGCTATGCCTTTGATATACAGGCAGTTTGCGCCGGATTCGTATTCGCGCTGTCGAACGCAAACGCATTGATCCTATCGGGCCAAGCCAAGCGCGTTCTGGTCATTGGCGCTGAAACCTTCAGCCGAATAATGGACTGGACCGACCGCGGCACCTGCGTTCTTTTTGGCGACGGTGCGGGCGCATTGGTGTTGGAAGCAGCGGAAAGCGCGGACAATCCCGATGATCGCGGCATCCTCGCGACCGACCTTAACTCTGACGGCACCTATTGCGATCTGCTCTATGTCGATGGCGGCGTGTCGACCCAGAATACCGGCATGTTGCGCATGCAGGGCAAAGAAGTGTTTCGCCATGCGGTCGAAAAGCTCGCCTCGACAGCCACAACTGCGCTTGAAAAGGCTGGCCTCGGCCACGAAGACGTCGACTGGGTCGTCCCCCATCAGGCCAACATCCGCATCATCCAATCGACTGCCAAAAAGCTTGGCGTGCCGATGGACCGCGTTGTTGTCACCGTTCAAGACCACGGCAATACCTCTGCAGCGTCGATCCCCTTGGCCCTCTCGGTTGGGGTGCAACGCGGCCAGATCAAACGCGGCGATCTTGTTGTCACCGAGGCGATCGGCGGTGGCTTGGCGTGGGGTGCTGTTGTTCTGCGTTGGTAGCGGGTTTTCGCATTCAATGCGGCCCGACAAGCCCTTGTTATTGACTTATCTTTTACGCTCTGCATAAAGTTGCATATCAATAAGGGGGACAAAATGACCGACACGACACTGACACGCATGGATTTAGCGGACGCCGTACACGAAGAAGTAGGCCTGTCGCGCAACGAAAGCGCAGATCTGGTTGAAAGCGTTTTAACGCAAATGTCTGATGCGCTCGCCGGTGGCGATAGCGTAAAGATTTCATCCTTCGGGACCTTCTCGATCCGCGACAAAGCGGCCCGCATCGGCCGCAATCCCAAGACGGGTGAAGAAGTCCCAATCACGCCGCGCCGCGTGTTGAGCTTTCGCCCAAGCCACTTGATGAAAGACCGCGTCGCAGCGGGCAACAAAGGTTAGGAACGTCGGACGTGTCCAAATCCCGTGACGCATTCCGCACAATTTCCGAAGTCGCAGATGAGCTGGGAACCCCGGCCCACGTTTTGCGCTTTTGGGAAAGCAAGTTCAGCCAAGTCAAACCTGTAAAACGTGCAGGCGGTCGGCGCTACTATCGGCCTGCCGACCTGGACCTGCTGGCAGGTATTAAAAAATTGCTTCATGATGACGGAATGACGATCAAAGGCGCACAAAAACTGCTGCGCGAACAAGGTGTTAAACACGTAGGCAGCCTCGGTGCGGCAGCTCTACAGGCAGACGCGGACTCGGTTGACATACACCGCGACGCAATAGACGCCGATTCAGTCGTCGCCCCGCCAAAAGCCGACCCAACACCGCAACTAGCTGTTGATATCGCCAACGTGGTCGCCCTACCCGATCAAGCCCCAACCGGACCCGCATTGTCGCTTGATCTTGCACCCAACACCGCGCCCGGCGATCAAACAGTGGCCGCGCCAAGTGATCCATCAGACGCGCCTGTGTCGCAAGAAAGCGCAGCAAAGGCTTTGAACATTCCCGCTGACCCATCCGACAAAGACAGCAAAGCGCGCGCGCGGGTGTTTCATATGTTGCGCAAAGCGTCGCGCGACGGGCTCGCCGCACAAGCTGGCGCGATTGCGCCGCTTCTGGACCGGATGCAAACTCTACGCGACACCATAAGCTTGCGATGATCGCTTGGTCCGGTTTTTGCGTTTTTCACCTTGCCCCGCGCCCTATTTGCGATATGACGAGCGCCAAGTCGGGCCATGGCGCAGTCTGGTAGCGCGTCCGTCTGGGGGACGGAAGGTCGCAGGTTCGAGTCCTGCTGGCCCGACCAACACATAACCGCCCGCCGCGCATCTGCGCAGGTGGGCGTTTTTGCATCTAGGATCAAAGGTTTACGATGAAAAACGGCGTACTTTCCGACACTCAGATCAGCGCCTTGATCGATGGTGGTGCAATCTCTGCATCCGTTGATTTTGAACACGGACAAGTGCAACCTGCCTCGCTTGATTTGCGGCTTGGCCACCGCGCATATCGTGTTCGCGCGTCTTTTCTGACGGGGCACGGGCAATCTGTGGCGGACCGTCTGGCGCAATTCACCATGCACGAAATTGACCTGACAGATGGCGCCGTGCTTGAGAAGAATTGCGTCTATGTCGTGCCGCTGATGGAATCACTCTCCTTGCCGCACGGCATGACTGCCGCGGCCAGTGCCAAATCCTCAACCGGACGGCTTGATTTGCTGACGAGGATCATCACCAACAACGGTGTAGAATTTGACCGCGTGCCCGAAGGCTACGCAGGCCCGCTGTTTGTGGAAATTTGTCCGCGTTCCTTTTCAGTCCTCGTGCGTCCCGGATTGATGTTGAACCAGATTATCTTTCGCAACGGCAAGACCTTCATCACTGACAGTGATCTGGCCGCGCTGCATGCGAAAACCCCCATCGTTGATGGCGACGCCGTAATCTCGGACGGTCTTGGGTTTTCCGTTGATTTGAAACCTCAAAGCGGTGACTTGGTCGGCTACCGCGCCAAACCGCACACGGGCGTTATCGATCTGGCGCAAGTTTCACATTACGAACCGTCCGATTTTTGGGAAGAAGTGCGCACGACCGACGGCCACATCATTCTTGATCCCGGTGCCTTCTATATTCTGGTCAGCCGCGAATCGATTGCGATTCCGCCCGATTGCGCAGCAGAGATGGCGCCCTACATTGCGATGGTCGGCGAATTTCGGGTACATTACGCAGGGTTCTTTGATCCCGGCTTCGGTTGGGACAGTGCCGGTGGTGCAGGATCACGTGGCGTGCTGGAAGTCCGCTGTCACGAAGCGCCGTTTGTTCTGGAACACGGGCAAATTGTCGGGCGGCTGGTCTATGAACACATGTCGCAAACGCCTGCCGCGCTTTATGGCCAAGACATCAAATCGAATTATCAGGGTCAGGGCCTCAAACTATCCAAACACTTCAAAGCCTGACCCCAATCAGGCAGCGGCAACGTCTGGTGTTTCGTGACGCTGTGTCGTGCTCTCATGGCCTGGCAATGGTCCGGTGACGCCAACGTTGGCTTTCTGGGCGTCCTTTAGCATCTCACCAGCCATTTTTGCGAGGTGCAGGGTATCATTCGCGCGCGTTATGGCGTCAGTTGGTGCCCCGTCGCTGTCATTCATGGTACTGATCCCAAAGGGCGCATTGATTGCCGTCGGTTCCATCGTCAATCCAGCGCAAAATGGATTACGCGCATCTGCCAGCGCCGTACGTATCCGGTCTGCGACGATTCCGACATTTGCGTGATCCTTTATCTTCAGCAGTACCAGAAATTCGTCTGCCCCCCAGCGCCCAAGGGCGTCGGACGCGCGCAATTGCGGCTGCACTGTCTGCACGACGCGGCTTAGGACCGCCTCAGCGTCGTCATGCCCGAACGTCGCATCAAGACGGCGAAAATAGTCCAGATCAATCAGGATCAACCCAAAGTACGCGCCCGCACTTTTAAATTCGACCCAAGCCCCTTCAACCACTTCTG
The DNA here is from genome assembly GCA_017886375.1 of Octadecabacter sp. Taxonomy (GTDB): domain Bacteria; phylum Pseudomonadota; class Alphaproteobacteria; order Rhodobacterales; family Rhodobacteraceae; genus Octadecabacter. The sequence continues at coordinate 9,182 of JAGGNB010000146.1, read as the reverse complement.
TCATGCCAAAACGGTTCAAGACCCCCGTCGCTGTGTCAGTTCGGCTTTGCATGGCAATCTCACGCTCCGCCCGACGCCGCGCCGCAACGGTCCCCTCATGACGTGCGGATGTCGTCATCAAGATCACTAGCATCGACACCGTAATAAACGCGATCATCGCGACCTCCAGCGCAACCAGCCCACCAGTCACCCGAAGATTGGCCAACATGATTCCGGCGGCCAAGGGGATCACAATAGCGGCCGTGGCCATCACCCGCGTTTGACTGCCCACATCCCCCAAAAGGAACGCGGCACGCACGAACGGGCGGTTAATGTACACCGACACCATGGCAAGGGACGCACAGCCCATGCTGAGCAGGGCAAACCCACCAATTGAGCCGCCATAAAATGTCACGCCAAATCCGATCCCAAGCAGCACGGTAAAGACCGTCCCGATCCCGATCACCAAAAACGCGCTGCCCAATCGCCCATTGCCTTGCCGCACAAGTGCCGCCGCCGCAAACGCCGCCAAGATAATCGCGGCCTGAACGCTGAATTCGCCGCCAAATCCTGCGGCGGGGCCAAACAGGCTGCCCGACACCGACCCCGTCGTGCGCGATAGACTCCAATCCATGAGACGCGCAATGCAGACACTTAAAATGGCCGCCAAAACACCGATCCGCATCGCTGACGATAGAGCAAATCGATTTGTGCGCAGCACGCAGCCTGCGAGTGCGATCAGACACAGCCCCGTCAAAGGATGGGTTGCGCCACCGTTTGCGCCACCGTTTGCCAAGGATCCTCCCAACAGGTCAGCGCCCGTAAAGCTCACCACAAGCCCAACAACAGCGAACGCGATCGCCGCCCATGCCAGCGGTACACGCAAGCGCAATGCGGCGCGAATAAATTGGAAATGACCGCCCGCAGATCGGGGCAATGATAGATTCGGCACCTTGAACCTCGCAAATTGACTTGCGACGTTTATGGGACCCTGAAGCTGAAAATTTCGCTAACGGCGGCTTTAAAACTTTGTGAAACGCCGCATAAGCCGACTTGTCTGGCGCAAACCACGCGATGTTTGCTTGCCCTGACGTTCCAGATCACTGTCTTGCTGGGTCTGCTCGCGATTGCGGTTGCCACGATTGCTGGCCGCCCGAATACCGGTGTTAATACCCTTATTCAAAAGGCGACGCAGGATCATACTGATAATTCGTTCCATGGTATCGTCCTTCTGTGGATCCCCTACACATAGGGGTTTGGGCCATAATTACAAACTATCCCCTAAAAATCCGGCAAATTGAGGGCACTTTTCAAGTTTCGTCAAACAATTCGCTTTGATCCCCATCATCATCAGACTCACTGCCATCATCATCTTCATCCACAACAGCGTCGCCCATCCCCGGCGCGGGGCGGCTTTCGAGCAATCCGGCAGAGCGTAGTTCCTGAAGTCCCGGCAAATCGCGCGCGCTTTCCAACCCAAAATGATCCAGAAAATCTTGCGTCACCACGAACGTCACAGGGCGCCCCGGTGTCATGCGTCGCCGTCCAAACCTGATCCATTCCAATTCAATCAACTGATCGACAGTGCCACGGCTGACACTGACGCCGCGTATTTCTTCAATTTCGGCGCGGGTCACGGGCTGGTGATAGGCCACGATCGCCAGCGTTTCGACGGCAGCACGCGACAGTTTGCGTGTCTCAACCGTTTCTTTTTGCATCAGGAATCCCAAATCGGGCGCGGTGCGCAAGGCCCAAGCATCGCCGATCTTTACCAACGACACCCCGCGCCCGTCATAGCGTTTGCGCAAATAGGCCAGCGCCTCTGCGGGGTCGCAGCCATGGGGCATCCGGCCTTCCAACTCTGTGACCGTGACCGGATCGGCAGTGGCAAAAAGGATCGCTTCGACCATGCGTTCCTGTTCTGCCATAAGCGGCGCGTCAAACAGGCTTTCTTCCGCCGTTTCAACCGCTTGCGCGTCAGTGCTTGGCTCGCTCATCGGTCTCTCTTTCTGATCTGGATGGGTGAGAACACATCGCCCTGTCGCATTTCGATTTTGCCTTCTTTGGCCAGTTCCAACGACGCCGCAAATGTTGATGCTGTGGCGGATCGCCGTTTGGCGGGGTCAATCTCCCAGCCATCGGGCAGATAGGACAGGATATCGGTCCAGTCTCCGGCAAATCCGATCAACCCGCGCAGTCGGCCTAGTGCCTCTTCCATGGTGAAAATCTTTTCGCGGTCCAACACGAAGGGGCGAAATTCATCTTTGGTTCTGATCCGCGCGTAGCCCTGCATCAGGTCCAGCAACGTCGCGGTATACGTGACCCTGCGCGTTCGCGTCACGTCCTCGGTGATGCCACGGGCAAAGAAATCGCGCGCCAACTGGTCACGCGCCATCAGTTTGGCCGCCGCTTCGCGCATCGCCGACAGGCGTTCCAGTTGAAACGCCAGATGGGCCGCCAATTCCTCGCCCGATGGCCCGTCCTCGGATGGGTCCGGCGGCAATAAAAGCCGTGATTTCAGAAACGCCAGCCACGCGGCCATCACCAGATAATCCGCTGCCAGTTCTAGACGCAAATCGCGCGCCTTATGAATAAACGCGAGGTATTGCTGCGCCAGCGCCAATACAGAAATCTGGCGCAGGTCGACCTTTTGGGTGCGCGACAGGGTCAACAGCAAATCCAGCGGCCCCTCAAACCCGTCCACATCAACAATCAACGCTTCCGCGGCAAGGCGGTCACTGACGTCAGACTCAAAGGTGGTCGCGTTGGACATGAAACTCCGTAAAACCGGTGTGGCAGGCGCTATTGTGCCCCCGCTCCTAACAGGTCGTCAAATTCCTCTGACAAGGCCGCAATGTCAACGGCGGTGGGGGTTTTACGCATCATCAATGCAGCGTCGGCGCGGGCTTGGGCTGCGTCGTTCATCTGCCCTGCCGCTTGCCCGACTTGCACAATTTCGCCCGCGTCACCGCAGCAATGCAAGATCACGTCACAGCCAGCCGCAATCGACGCGCGGCTGCGCTGCGCCACATCCCCCGATAAGGCGTCCATGCCGATGTCATCTGTCATCAACAGGCCGTTGAACCCGATGTCGTTGCGGATCAGGTCCATCATGATGCGCGATGTGGTGGCGGGTGCGCTGTCATCGATATCTTCAAACACGATATGCGCCGTCATCCCCATCGGTAGGTCCGATAATGCCTTGAACGGCACAAAATCCTGCGCCTCAAGGTCGCTGCGCGCCGCCGTGACCCGTGGTAAATCCTTGTGGCTGTCCACGCTGGCACGCCCATGTCCGGGAATGTGTTTGAGAACCGGCAAAACACCCCCCGCCAAAAGCGCATCGGCGACCGCACGGCTCGCATCCATCACGGTCACAGCATCGCCACCATAACAGCGGTTGCGCAAAAACGGATGGGTCAGACGGGCGGTTATATCAGCGATTGGCGCACAATTGGCATCAATCCCGACGTTGCGCAATTCAGCGGCAATCAGTCGGTAACGAAGCCAAAGCGCGCGCATGGGATCAACAGCAATTTGCATCTGCTCCAACGGGGGCAGCCATTCACGCCAGTGGGGTCCGCGCAGCCGCTGGACCCGCCCGCCTTCTTGATCGACCAGAATTGGCGCGTCATGGCCCGCAGCTTTTCGCAGGTCATCACACAACCGGCGCACTTGGTCTGGCGTGTCGATATTGCGGGCAAACAGGATGAACCCGAACGGCGCGTAATCACGAAAATAGGCGCGTTCCCAATCGGTGATGTGCAGCCCTTCGGGGCCGAATATCGCAGCGCCAAATTGCATTTAGCGCACAACCACCGGAATACAGGCCGCACCTTCCGCCGACATGGCAGAACAGAACCGCCGCGCATCGCTCAGGTCGGTGAACCCCATGGCTCGCAGGCGAAAGAACGTGCGCCCGCCAGAATTGGCTTGCTGGATAATCTGGTCTTTGTCGTCAAAGAAATCAGGGAAGCGTTGCGTCATGCGCGCCCATTCGGAGGCCGCAATATCGGCACTGTCAAACGCCCCGAGCTGCACCAGTTTGGTGCCAACAGGGATCGCCGCAGTCGTGACTTCGCCAGTCGTGACTTCGCCAGTGACAACTGGTGCGACTGCGGATGTCGTTGCATCAGCCGAAACCAGCGTTGCCGCGACGGCTGGCCGGTTCGCAGGTCGCGCCGTCGGGCGCGGGGACCGGCGCACACCGGGCACGCCATCAGGAATAAGACCGGGGTCCACCACCACACCGTTCACCGCAACCTCGATCGGCACATTTACGCCGTCTGCAAGATCGCTCATCGGTGCGGCACCCGCCGCAATCTGGTCCGCCAATGCCAATACATCCGCCGCCGTCAGCGGCACGGATGGATCAATCGGCGTCGCGAGGGCGGCAATCTGATCGCCGTTCTGCGCCGGTGTCGTAACTTCATCACTGGACAGGGATGTGGTGATCGCCACACCAAGCGGATCTTGCACGGAGGCCACAACCTCGCCCGCCTCGGCAGGTGATGTGACTTCCAGATCTTCGGCCTGAAGTGACACATTGCTCGGGGCCAAAACCAGACGGTCCTCAGGTTCAGCCGCACCACCAAGTGCGGGAACAGAATTGACCGACAATCCAATATGTGTGGCAATCTCACCGCCTGGGTTTTCCGGTGACACACGCATCTCACCGACCAAAGCCCGCACAACCGGAACACCCGTGACATCACGCATCAAAAGCTTGTAGCCCCAGACCCCGACCCCACCGATAAGTGCGACGGAAATCGCGGCGGCTGCAACATTGATGTATTTGCCCGCTTGGAAGGTTGTCGGAATCCCTGCTCCTGACCCGTTCGGGCCGGCTGTAAAACTTGCCATGTGTCTGCCTCACTGCGCAGGGGTTTGCCCCCACATTTACCGTCTTTTAAACGCGCAATTTACCCAAAAACCGTTTCACACTTTTCGGATCGCGCTCTCGCCTCATTACCCCAGACATGTGCGCTTTAGCGCATCTCTTCCGCTGGAGTTACGCCAAGAATACCCAAACCGTGGGAAATTACAACGCTTACAGATTTGATCAGCGCTATTTTCGCCTGTGTTGCTGGGATGTTGTCGACCTGCAAAAACCGCAACGACGCATCGTCACTGCCCCGATTCCACAACCCATGCAGTTCGGACGCAAGATCATAGAGGTAGAATGCGATGCGGTGCGGCTCATGGCCTTTGGCTGCAATTTCGACCAGACGCGGCCATTCGGCCAGTTTGGCAGCCATCGCCAGTTCCGCCGGATGGGTTGCCAACGACAGATCGGCGTGGGCCAGATCCGACACATCAACGCCCGCCTCGACCGCTTTGCGCATCACCGAATGGATCCGTGCGCTGGCATATTGGACATAGAACACCGGATTGTCTTTTGACTGCTCCGTCACCTTGTCGAAATCAAAATCAAGTGGTGCATCATTCTTGCGCGTCAGCATATGGAACCGCGTCACGTCAGGGCCGACTTCGGCCACCAAATCGCGCAGCATAATGAACGTGCCCGCCCGTTTGGACATCTTGAACGGCTCGCCTTTTTTGTACAGCTTGACCAGTTGCGTCAGTTTGACGTCCAGCGGCACGGCATTATCAGACAACGCGGCAACAGCCGCCTTCATCCGCTTGACGTAGCCGCCATGATCCGCACCAAACACATCAATAAGGGCGTCGAACCCTCTGGAAATCTTATCATAATGGTACGCGATGTCGGGCGCGAAATAGGTCCATGCCCCGTCAGACTTCTGAATAGGCCGATCCACGTCATCACCAAATTCGGTTGATTTGAACAACGTCTGTTCGCGCGGTTCCCAATCCTCGGGCAGCTTGCCCTTGGGCGGCTCAAGCGTGCCTTTGTAGATCAAGCCCTTGGTCTTCAAGTCCGCAATCGCAGCCTCGATCAGTCCGGTTCCGTACAGCGATTTTTCGGAATAAAACACATCCATCTTCACGCCGAGCGAGTCTAAATCCTCGCGGATTAGCGCCATCATCGCATCGGTGCCAAATTCGCGCACATCGTCCAACCACACGTCCTCGCCCTGCCCGACATAGGCATCGCCAACCTTGGCTTTCAGGTCTTGACCCGCCTGGATCAGATACTCACCGGGGTAGGTTCCGTCCTCGAACGTCACGGCCTGACCGTGCGCCTCAAGATAGCGCAAATAGACAGAACGCGCCAAAACATCGACCTGCGCGCCGCCGTCGTTAATGTAGTATTCCCGCGTCACATCGTAACCGGCATAGGCCAGCAAAGATGCCAAAGCATCGCCAAAAACCGCGCCACGGGTGTGGCCAACATGCAGCGGTCCCGTCGGGTTGGCGCTGATATATTCGACGTTCATTTTCTTGCCAGCGCCCAAATTGGACTTGCCAAAATCGCCGTCCGTAAGCACCGCGCTCACCACACCCGCCCAAACGCCTGCATCCAGTGCGAGGTTCAGGAACCCCGGTCCAGCAATGTCCGCACTGGTGATGCGCGCGTCTGCAACCAGCTTTGCCGCCAGCGCCTCCGCAATATCGCGCGGCTTCATGCCCGCAGGCTTGGCCAATACCATCGCCGCATTCGTCGCCATATCGCCGTGGCTCGCGTCTCGCGGGGGTTCGACTGTGACGTTGGCAAAGTCCAATCCAGCGGGCAAAACCCCCTCAATGGTCAGTGCGTCCAAACAGTCGATCACGGTTGCGCGGATATCGGCGAACAGGTTCATGGTACTTCCTTTTTGCGAACTGTCGGTTTAGCACCATCATATCCCACGTCAACGCGCGTTCCATGACCCGCATCCTGTTCTTTTTCACCTGCCTTGTCGCGATATTGGCCACCGTTTGCGCCACTCGCCCTAGGGTAGAACTTGCCCACCCCCGGCATCCCCCCGTTTTTGAGCCGTGAACGCGATCCTGACGGCCCTTACTTCAATGCCGCGACAACGGCCCATAGCCTGTTTTGCTATCTTGCGGTGATGTTGCCCAGCACCGGCGCGTTCATATTTATGGTGATTTATCTGGCCATTATCGTGCTGTCTCGTCGCGCTGCACGCTAGGCCTGCGCTACCTGACCAGCCGCGCGTGCGTTTCAATCGCAAACCGGTCCGTCATTCCCGAAATGTAATCGGACACGATCCGTGCCAGCGCTGTTTCACCGTCCGCCTCCGCAACATCCTTGCGCCATTGCTTGGGCAGATGGCTGGGGTCGTGCATGAACAACGGAAAAAGATCCTCAACCACCTGCGTTACCTCCGCGCGCATTTTCACCACGCGGGGTGCGCGATACATCTGCTCAAACAGGAATTTGCGAATAACTTTCAGATCAGCCCAGAGGTTTGGCGAAAACTGCACCATCATCCGCCCTGCCCCGCGCACATCCGCGCAGGTCTTGGGGTCGAGTGCGGTAAGATTGGCGCGACTGACGCCAATCACATCCTCAACCAATATGCCGAAGAACCGCCGCAACGCCTCATGGCGGCGGCGATATTTATCAAGACCGGGGTATTTGGCGTCCACTTCGCGAAAACAATCGCCAACAATCGGCAGGCCCAGCAAATCGTCTGTGCTAAACAATTCCGCGCGTAACCCGTCGTGGATGTCGTGGTGATTGTAGGCAATGTCATCTGACAGCGCCGCAGACTGCGCCTCGGCACTCGCATGGGTGTGCAGTTCCAGATCATGCACCGCGTCATAATCCGACAGCGCATACGGCACCGGATCAAGCACCGGACCGTTGTGTTTGGCGATGCCTTCCAACGTCTCCCACGTCAGGTTCAACCCGTCCCATTCCGCGTAATGGCGTTCAAGCGATGTCACAATCCGAATGGCCTGCGCATTGTGATCAAAGCCGCCGTAGGGCGCCATCAATGTCGACAACGCGTCTTCGCCGGTGTGCCCGAACGGGGTGTGGCCAAGATCATGGGCCAGCGCCACAGCCTCGGTTAATTCCGCATTCAAATCCAGTGCGCCCGCAATCGTGCGCGCCACTTGTGCGACTTCAATCGAATGGGTCAGGCGGGTCCGAAAATAATCGCCCTCATGTTCCACGAACACTTGGGTCTTATGCTTAAGGCGGCGAAACGCGGATGCGTGAATGATCCGGTCACGGTCGCGCTGAAAGGCAGACCGAAACTCGCTCTCCTCCTCGTGAAAAAGCCGCCCGCGCGTGTTCGCGGGGCTGCATGCATACGATGCTACCATGTCTGTCCCTTGTCTTTTACGACGTCCCTCGTCGCTTATCTTATCTATCCGCGCCCAACTTGCTGCATATGACGTGTTGCGCATGCCTTGCTGCACGGGTCCCCCGCACCTATATTGGAACCAACGCCCAACCTAAAGGCTGCAAAAAATGCTCACACTCCCCCCCAAAGTCACGCCGCGTGCGTTTGAACGACTCCTCGAAATCGGCGCGAACGCAGATGGCAAAGCCCTGCGCATCGCCGTTGAGGGGGGTGGCTGTTCGGGCTTTCAATATGAAATCAATCTGGACGAAGCCAAAGACGACGATCTGGTCCTCGAGGGGTCCGGTCAAAAGGTGGTGATCGATTCGATCTCCCTACCGTTCCTGTCCGATGCCACGATTGATTTCACCGAAGAACTGATCGGTGCGCGGTTTGTGATCGAAAACCCCAACGCCTCAAGCTCATGCGGCTGCGGCGTCAGCTTCTCAATGTAGGACGATTTTGTGCACACGGTGTATGTACAGGTTGTGTACAGGCTGTGTACGCCTTGTGCCTCCCCGATTTGACAGGCAAAACAAGGTGATATTTCGGGGGCAAAGATGAAAATCGCAACATTCAACATCAACGGCGTTAAGGCCCGCATCGGTGCATTGACCGACTGGCTTGAGGCGTCGAAACCTGACGTTGCCCTGCTGCAAGAAATCAAATCCGTCGACGAAGGCTTCCCGCGTGAGCACTTTCAAGACCTCGGCTACACCGTTGAAACCCATGGGCAAAAAGGCTTCAACGGCGTCGCGATCCTGTCGAAACTACCGCTAGAAGACGTCACCCGTGGCCTACCCGACCCGACAGGTGCTGGTCGCGACGGTGAAGACGACATCGAAGCGCGCTACATCGAAGCCACAGTGATGGGTGAAAAAGCCATTAGAGTCTGCGGTTTATACCTGCCCAACGGCAACCCCGCACCCGGTCCAAAGTATGACTATAAACTGCGCTGGATGGACCGCCTCAAGGCGCGTGCAG
>JAGGNB010000014.1 GCA_017886375.1 Octadecabacter sp. | reverse complement strand
GTTTCAAATTGACGACGCAGACATTGCGTCCATTAAAACAATGGATCGTGGAGAGGGTGTCGCTTGGGCGTCGGGCGATCCAAGCACGGCCGCGTGACGCTTCGATAGCCTTACCGACGTCCGCTTTGGTTTACAGAGCGGACGATGTGCATCGAAACCGCAAAGCACACTTTGTCCGCAGTCTGTGAGTTCGCCCCTCGCAGATTTTACAATTGCAACGAAAGTCCGGTTCGGCGGGCCGCACCGCAGCATCTTGATCTCATGACCAAGGTCCGCTGTGGGCCGTTAGTGACAGATGCTGCGCCATGCAAATTTCTACATGAAGGGCGGCGACCGGTTGAGATCGCCGCGGAAACCGGACGTTGGCTGCAGTTTGCATTGAGGTCCGCTGTGCGGACGAAGTATGAATTCTATGTGGTGGCGATAAGGGCTGCTTTCTTGGTGGTGCGAATTTATGCTTGGGTTATGCTGCGCAAAACTCCAACCCATAAAAAGCAGGCCCTCATTTCTCTATTCAACCAACCAGTGCAATTAAATCGCCAAAGGCCACAAAAATGAATACGATTACCAAACTCTCAGTTAATGCTAACACCACCCCAGACACCAACAACCTAGACGGCTGGGTTGTCGTGGACGGAAACCCTACAATGCGTACGTGGGCCTTACATACGAACTCGGACGGCACCATGCTATCTGGCGTGTGGGAAGCAACACCTGGCACCTACCATGCAACATACACCGCTTATGAATTCGTGCACATGATCTCTGGCCGCATCGTAATCACACCAGATGGCGGAACGTCCGTAACGGTTCGGGCCGGTGATGCCTTCGTTGTAGAAGCTGATTTCAAAGGGACATGGAAAATTGAAGAGCCAGTGCGCAAGCACTTTGACTTTAAGCTATAGCAGACATCCTCACACGGTACTGCATCAGGCATTTTGGGCTCTTGAACTATGTCCAGACCAAGTACGTCGCAATCAAACTTAGAGGATAACACATGAGCACTTTCGATGAGGACTTGTTCCTCAAGGGATTAGAGCAGCGAAAAGCGACACTCGGCTCGGAGTATGTCGAGAAAAATCTGGCCGCTGCGGATGATTTCACGCGGCCATTTCAGGAAGCGATGACCGCATGGTGCTGGGGCTTCGGGTGGGGCGATGATGTGATCGACGCGAAGACCCGTTCTATGATGAACTTATCAATGATTGGCGCACTTGGGAAAATGGCCGAATGGGAAACCCATTGCCGTGGAGCGATAAACAACGGCGTCTCAAAGGAAGAAATCCGTGCAATCATCCACGTCATAGGCATTTATTGTGGCGTCCCGCAGGCGCTTGAGTGTTTCAGGGTCGCAGGCAAAGTCTTCGAGGATATTGCTTAGAGCTGAATGGTCGATGCCCAGTGAATTTGCATCACCCGTAAAGTCCATAGCTCCCGCGAGTACGGAACTGAGGCGCCGCTGATGATCATTACAAGCAAATCACGCAACTAGAATTTGGCATGACTCGATTGCGGACATTCCTGCTCGTTGCAGGACCATCTACGAAAGCTTAATCCTACCGTTCGCCGTGGACAAGACGAAGGTAGGCCCTGGGCCGTTCACGTCGATCTGGCAGTAGGGGCTTCTGGCAAGATTATGCCGCGTCGCCGCATGTCCGGTTCAAGTACTGAGTTGTAAGGCTTTCAAACCAACCAGCGCACCAACAGCGGTACGATCAGGCTTGTCAGCAGAGCGTTTAGTGCCATGGCGATGCCGGCATAGGCCCCTGCCACAGGGTTTACCTGAAATGCGCGGGCCGTCCCAATTCCATGTGCGGCAACACCGGCGGCAAAACCTCGCGCCCGCCAGTCGGTGATCCGGAGCAAATTCATCAAAGGCGTGACCGTCACAGCCCCGATGATCCCCGTCATAATGACCAACACTGCTGTCAGCGCCGGAATCCCTCCAATTGCTTCAGAGATGCCGAGAGCCACGGGCGCGGTAGTAGACTTTGGCGCCAATGACAGCAGGACTTCCATCGGCAGACCAAAGGCACGCGCCAGCAGAATGGCCGAGCCTGCCGCGACGATCGAGCCTGCAAGCAAAGCCAGCACGATCGGCGCTACCGAGGTCCGGATTGTGTCCCGATTATCCCAAAGCGGTAAAGCCAACGCCACCGTCGCAGGACCGAGCAGGAAGTGGATGAATTGGGCACCCTCGAAATAGGCCGTGTAGTCTGTTTGTGTCAGCCAGAGCACTGGTGCAATCAGGAGGACCGACAGAAGTACGGGATTGGCCCAGGGTGGGTTACCCAACTGCCGCGCCACACCATCTGCGACCAGATAGGCGAGGATCGTTGTGGTGAGCCAAATCAGCGGTGAGGTTGCCAGGTAGCTCCAAAGGCTTGCGACGTCTGTCATGGGGCCCAGCGTTCGGTTGCGTGCCGAACGCCAATGAACGTTCCAACAGCGGCCAGCATGGAGAGCACCGTCGAAAGGGTCAGGATGGCCAGCAGTGCAATCCCGTCTTCCGACAAAACCTCGAAGTTGCCAATCACTCCGACACCCGCAGGCACGAACAGGAAAGACAGGTTCGCCAAGATGACCGTGGTGGTCGGCCTTAGCCGTTCAGCGAGTGTGGGCATTGCGCTGAGTATCAGCACGAGCAGGGCAAGACCCAGAACCGGGCCGGGCATTGGGAGGCCAAAGCCCCGCGCAGTCACTTCTCCCAAAAGCTGGCAGCCCAAGAGCAGTCCGAGTGTATGGAGCATTGGTTTTCTCTCCTGAAATAATAATCTAAGTCATTCTGACGCCAAACACTTTTCAGAACCAATGGAAAAATTCTGCTCTGAGGCAGCACAAGACCGATGCGCCTGTGCAAGAGGTGTCCAGCACCATCAGTTCAACAGTGGCAGCGGCCTGATGGTGCTGAAATTCATTCTCAATGACTGGTATGGGGAAGCTGCGCTGCTGCATCAGATAGGATGACCAAGGGCAGCTATGAGCCGGTCGCATTCTTAAGGTGAGGTGATTGGCGGAGGCCTGCGACGTTTGCCCGATGCTGCATTTCCTGCAATCGCCGCAAGCAGCACGGCGCCGCCGATCAGCGTATTGAGGCTCGCTGTTTCACCAAGGAAAAGCCACACCCAAAGCGGGCCAAGCAGGACCTCGGCCAGCGATAGTAGGGCAAGCTCAGCAGCGGGGAGACTGCGTGATCCCAGCGTGTAGAGGATCAATCCTGCACCCACTTGGAAAACCCCCATGCCAATGGATATAGCGCCATCGTGCAAGCTGACAGCAACGGGCAGCCCCGAGAATTGGCATATACCAAATGTGATGACGGCAGCGAACAATCCGGACAAGAAAACCGACGGGAGCATTTCGCCCGTCCGTCCCCATCGCAAGGCAACAGTGAAGACCGCGAAGCCGAATGCCGACCCTAGCGCGGCAAGGCTGCCTTTCAGGACGACGCTGCCAGACTTATCGGCAACCATGATCGCAATCCCGCCGATGGCGACGGCAATCGCAACCCAGGTTGCGACGCGCACGCGTTCACCCAGGATTATCCAACCCAGTACCGCGGCCATGAACGGCGCTGTTGCAAAAAGCAGCATGGCATTCGCGACCGAGGTATTCTGGATCGAGTAGATCCCGCCGGAATAGGCCGCAACCAGTGATAACCCGGCGATAACAGAAGGAAAGCCGATGCGGCTGATCTGGACAAAGGGGCTTTCGCCTGACCGCACCCGAATGACCACATATAGAAATAGTGACATGCTGATCGACCGATAGAGCAAAATCTGCCACACGACAGCATCTTCGATCATGCGAATGCCAAGACCGACCGTTGACCAAAGAACCCCAGCCGCAAAGACGAAAAGCACACCGTACTTGTGGGCATCCGCTGTGGAAGTGGAAGGTGCAATAGATGTCATTTCGGGCCAATCAATGGAGGCTATCCATGCACGTTAACGTCCTAGCCGGAACTCTGAACTCTCAAATGCGACATTCAGGCCGCGTCAATGAACTTGACCGCAAAGCTTCTATTTGAACAAATTCGGCTACCGACGGGTAGCAAATGGCCGCTTTCAGGCAAGCTGCGCCGCAGCATCGCTACACTCGACCAATGGCCGCTTCGGGCCGTGATCGTCTTCCCACATCTGTGGCGGCAATGCAGCACACCCCCACGTGATCGGGACATTCATGAATGTCCTATGTGGAAGGTTTAGAAATGTGATTGGCGCTTTAGGTGTCCTACAAGTTTAGATACGTCAAAATCACCCAACGGAATCATCAGAAAGTTAATTGAATGCGCCCACTGCTAAGCCCAGAAGCTATCCACCCTGCCATCAACGAAACGGTCAGCACGTATCAAAGTGACATTGTGCAAGAGGTCAGCCAAGCGGTAGCTGCGAATGGTGTTGTCGTCGTCGGCATGAAACAAAACCCCGTCGTCAAAAAGGCACGCAAATCCCTGCAAGAGGCAGGAGTTGAATTCACCTACTTGGAATATGGCAGCTACACTTCACAGTGGCACAAACGACTGGCACTCAAGATGTGGT
>JAGGNB010000225.1 GCA_017886375.1 Octadecabacter sp. | reverse complement strand
CCGCCACCGCCACCGCGCTTGGGCTTGGCTTCTTCTTCGGACTTCTCCCAGGGGCGACCACCCGCCACCGGAATGTCAGCCTTCATCGCTTTTTGGATGTCGCGCAATTCGCCCATTTCATCGGGCGCACAGAACGCGATTGCCATGCCATCCGCACCAGCGCGCGCCGTGCGGCCAATACGGTGGACATAGTTTTCGGCCACGTTTGGCAGGTCGTAATTATAAACGTGCTTCACCTCTGGAATATCCAGACCACGGGCCGCAACATCCGTTGCAACAAGGATTTTCACCTTGCCCGCTTTGAAATCGGTGATCGCGCGATCGCGCTGACCTTGGGATTTATTGCCGTGGATCGACGCAGACAAAAAGCCCTTGCTTGCCAGCAGCTTGTGCAGCTTTTCAGACCCGTGCTTGGTGCGACCAAAGACAATTGCGCGTTCATCGCGGTGCTTGTCGATCAGTTCCAGCAACAGATCAGTCTTTGCCGCCTTGGCAACGAAATGAACCGATTGTTCAATCCGCTCAACAGGTTTGCCGGGTGCATCGACCTGCACGCGCATCGGGTTCTTGAGGAACGCACCCGCAAGTTCGGCCATCAGTTTCGGCATTGTCGCTGAAAACAGCATCGTCTGACGTTCAGGGGCCAGCAGCGGTGCGATCTGGCGCAGCGCGTGGATGAACCCCATGTCGAGCATCTGGTCAGCTTCGTCGAGGACCAAGAACTTCGTATCACCCAAACGCACAGCGCGGCGTTCCAGCAGGTCAATCAGACGACCCGGCGTGGCGACCAACAGGTCAACGCCACGTTCCAGTTTACGGATTTGACCCGTAATACCAGCGCCACCAACGACCAGCATGGTCTTGAGGTGGGTGCCCTGCGTATAGGCCGCGAGGTTTTCTTGAATCTGTTTGGCAAGCTCACGCGTTGGCGCAAGGATCAGCGCGCGGGCGGTCTTACCCTCCGGCTTGCCTTGCTCTTTCAGCAGCATATCAATCATCGGCAGGCCGAACGCCGCAGTCTTGCCGCTGCCCGTCTTGGCGAGGCCCATGACGTCGCGGCCATTCATTGCATGTGGGATTGCCTGTGCCTGGATCGGCGTCGGATCAACGATCCCTTGGCTTTTCAGTTCAGCAATCAGTCGGGGCGCGAGGCCCAGCATATCGAAATCCATGTGTTTTCCTTGGATCGGGGCGGGCACAACTGCACCCGCATAAAAGTCGCGCCGCGGGCCCGAACGGCTGCGGCATCGCAAAAGGATAACGCCAAAGGCTACGGTGGGCCGAATGCCCATGCCCGTTTATATAACGGAGCCCGCCGATTGGCGCGGCACCCCTGCGTGATGGAAGGAACCTTAGGTCGATGCACCTTTGCGCGTCTCATGCGCCTGCTCACGCGGCAGCTAGCATCGAACCTGTTGCGCAAATGGGCCTTTGCGCCACATAAGTCAATCCCTCTTTGCCTTGCGTCCACTGCAACGTATAGTTACGCCAACGATCTGGACAACGATCCAGATCAGAACATAGGGGCGCAGGCAGTGGCACATATTATCGTCGTGGGGAACGAAAAAGGCGGGGCTGGCAAGTCCACCGTGTCTATGCATGTGGCAACGGCATTGTCGCGCATGGGGCATAAGGTTGGCACGCTCGATCTGGACCTGCGCCAGAAGACGCTTGGCCGCTACATCGAAAACCGCGCCCAGTTTCTGGGTGAACAGGGACTGACCCTGCCGACACCCGCCTATCACGAACTGCCCGAAGTCGATCCTGCCACGCTGAAAGATGGCGAAAACATTTTCGATCATCGCCTGTCGGTGGCCGTGGCGGGGCTTGAGCCTGACAATGATTTCATTCTGATCGATTGTCCGGGCAGCCACACCCGCCTGTCGCAGGTCGCCCATTCGCTGGCCGACACGCTGATCACGCCGCTTAACGACAGTTTTATCGACTTTGACCTGCTGGCGCATATCGCCAGTGATGGCGAAACGATCACCGGACCCGCCGTTTATTCGCAGATGGTCTGGAACGCGCGTCAATTGCGTGCGCAAGCGGGGTTTGAACCCATCGACTGGATCGTCGTGCGCAACCGCATGGGTGCGCAGAACATGGTCAACAAACAAAAGATGGAAGCTGCGATTTCAAAGCTTTCCAAACGCATCGGGTTTCGCACCGCCCCCGGTTTCAACGAACGTGTCGTCTTTAGAGAACTGTTCCCGCGCGGCCTGACGCTGCTGGACCTGCGCGATATTGGCGTAAAGGGGCTTAACATTTCCAACATCGCTGCGCGCCAAGAATTGCGCGAATTGATCAAGTCGCTGAATTTGCCTGGTGTGACAGTAGATTTCTAAGGTGGCTTTTAGCTGAGACCCATGCCGCCGATGCGGGTGCGCGGGCGCAGCGATCGACGCACCATTAAATACATCGGGACCAGAACCGACACGGCAAAAATGCCGCCACCGATCATGAGAAGTGTTATCAGCGCGTCTTTGTCGCCCGACAACGCGAGCAGCCATTTCGCCACGACCCATTCCGCAACAAAACTGACGTCAATGTCTGTCCAGTGGCGGTCGGGGTCTGCATCGGGGATGATTGCGGCGGCCACCCCTTCGGCGAGCAGTTCTTCAAAACTTTGGACGGCAACAGTTTCGACAGGCGCGGATTTCGCGATCAGATCGGAGACTGTCGAGACCAGCCCCAGAACGAACATCCCGCCCACAAGACCAATCAGAACCTTGCGCACACCGAACCATCGGCGCGGTTCGCGCAACGCAGAATTATCGTGGGTCGGATCAAGCACATCTGGCTCATTGTCGGTTGGCTCAATTGGTGCGGGTTCAAAATCTTGGCTCAGTTCGGTGGCGTTGTGATCCAAGAACCCGCTGCGTTTTTTCCACAGTGGCATTGCCTTGGTGACAGGCATTTCGACAGGAATCGGGGGCACATCAACGATCTCTGGGTCTTGTAGGCCCTCATCCGGCTTGTTGGTGAACACCAACTTCGCCAAAGCCAGCAAACCAATCGCACCCGCGATTTTGGACAGCAGCCCGAATATCGTCAACTCACCAGCCGCAGCCGGGGCAAGTGCCACGTCGCGGCCTTCCATATATGGCCAGACAATCACTGCGTTTTCGGGCATGATCAGACCTTGATCCGCAAAAGATTCTGCGGTCAATTCATCCCACTGGCCCATGCCGCCCAAGTTACCATTGTAGGTGATCATCGGGCCAACACCGCCGAACCCAATCATGCCGGTCATCAGCAAGGCTGGCGTGATGTCGTCAAAAGTTTCAGTCGCGGACGGGAAATAGGCGATGCCAACGATGTCAGTCTCATCACTTGATCCTGTCGCGACGAGGGGCAGCATAAAAACGTGATCATCGCCCGCATTTTTTTGCAGCGTCAGACGGTAGGCCAGATCCACAACCGGCTGCGCCTGCACAACAACCTCGCGCAATTGGGTCATGTCGCGGTCGCGATCAAATCGTTCAATCGCGACGGACGCAGGCGGGCCAGCCGCGAGGGCAGCCGCTTTCATCCCGTCGCGGTCGTTCTGAGCGACTTGTAGATAATATCCCAGCGCCAGTATCGCCACTGCAATCGCGCCAAGTCCCAATGGGCCAAGCCGCACGAACCGATACACCATTTTAAGCCACGCCATTCTGACAGTCCTCACATAACAATGGATGCCATTTTGCATCGGGTTTCTGGCAGAATTCAGGCGGACATTGGTCCATTTTTGGCGCGAGCGACCACGGATATGGCGCGATCTGTGTCAAAATTGCGACCTGCGCACCCCAAGCTTCGCTGCAGCTGCATCCATTTTGGCCCTAAAGCGACAAACCGACTGGCCCTATCTGCGGCAAAGTGAAAGCGTGATACTATGACATCGCGCCCTTGTGGCGTCCCTGATTCCATGCGGAGGTTTCATTATGGATACAATGACAGCAAACGACCTGAGCCATGTGGTTGACGCCGACCGCGCCCACGTCTGGCACCACCTTGTGCAGCACAAACAGTTCGAAACCGGTGAGCCGCGTATCATTGTCGAGGGCAAAGGCATGCGCGTCTGGGACCAGCATGGCAAAGAACACATTGATGCGGTCGCGGGTGGTGTCTGGACAGTCAACGTTGGCTATGGCCGCGAAAGCATTGCCAACGCGGTGCGTGATCAAATCCTGAAGATGAATTTCTTTGGCGGCACAGTCGGGTCAATCCCCGGTGCGTTGTTTGCCGAAAAGCTGATCTCGAAGATGCCGGGCATGACGCGGGTTTACTACGCAAATTCCGGCTCCGAGGCCAACGAGAAGGGTTTCAAGATTGTCCGCCAAATTGCCCACAAACGGTACGGCGGCAAAAAGCATAAGATCCTGTATCGTGAACGCGACTACCACGGATCAACCCTTGCGACGATGTCGGCGGGCGGTCAGGACGAACGCAACGCACAATATGGCCCCTTTGCACCCGGTTTTGTGCGGGTTCCCCATTGCATGGAATATCGCAAGCACGAACAGATCGGCGCACCTGATGAGGGCTATGGCGTCTGGGCCGCCAACCAAATCGAAGAGGTGATCCTGCGCGAAGGTGCGGATACGGTCGGCGCGCTTTGCCTTGAACCTGTCACCGCTGGTGGTGGCGTCATCACGCCCCCCGAAGGCTATTGGGACCGCGTTCAGGAAATCTGCAAAAAGTACGATATCCTGCTGCACATCGACGAAGTCGTCTGCGGCGTTGGGCGCACAGGTGTCTGGTTTGGCTACCAGAACTACGGCATCAAGCCTGACATCGTGACGATGGCCAAAGGCGTGGCATCCGGTTATGCGGCGATTTCGTGCTGCGTCACAACCGAAGCCGTGTTCGATCTGTTCAAAGACGACAGCAGTGACCCGATGAACTATTTCCGTGATATTTCGACCTTTGGCGGTTGCACGGCAGGTCCGGCAGCAGCACTCGAAAATATGCGCATTATTGAGGACGAAGACCTGATGGCCAACACGCTTGTCATGGGGGACCGCATGGTCGCCAACTTGCAGGCCTTGGCCGAAAAGTTCCCCGTCATCGGGGATGTACGCGGCAAGGGTCTGTTTATCGGCGCGGAACTGGTGACAGATCGCGACACCAAAGACCCGATGGACGAAAAGCGCGTCGGCGCGGTCGTTGCCGATTGCATGCAGCAAGGCGTTATCATCGGAGCCACCAACCGATCCATCCCGGGCAAGAACAACACGCTGTGTTTCTCACCTGCGTTAATCGCCACGGCGGATGATATCGACGAAATCACTGATGCGGTGGACGCTGCGTTGGGGCGTGTTTTCGGCTAGGCAATCGCAGCAATTGAACGGGGTTCAGGATCAGTGATGGACCTGAACCCTTGTTTTACGTCAAAGTGGGGCATCCATTTCAAGATCAAAGGTTTTCAGCATGCTCCGGTCCCTCCTTGTCGCACTGACATTCATCATTGCCCTCCCCGTCGCAACGCCAGCTTGGGCGCAAGACAACTGCGAGTATGCCGGCGATAATGAATGTGACGAGGCCCGATATGGTGGCCAAGGGTATTGTGACGCGGGCACCGACACCGCAGACTGTTCATTGCTCAGCCAAGGGATACGCGACGACAGTTGCGCCTTTGCCAACGACAACGAGTGTGACGAATTCCGCTACAATGGCACTGGGTCATGTCAGGACGGGTCAGACACCAGTGATTGCGCCGCAGTGCAGATCACACGCGAAAGCGACTTTTTGGATCGCGCACGCGGCCTGCTTCTGGCAGAAAGCACGATCCTGAATTTGGGCAACAACACCTGCCGCTGGAACAATGACGGCGAATGTGACGACGTCGAATTTGGCGGAACCGGCGCTTGCGGCTCCGGCACCGACGCGACGGATTGTTTGCAAATGGTTGAAACGACAGCTGCAATCGGTGGCGACAATTCATGCCCATTTGCCAACGACAACGAATGCGACGAAATTCAGTATGGCGGCCAAGGCTTTTGTGACGCGGGCACCGATACCAACGATTGCGGTGCCAACGTTACCGCGACCCCTGCGGGTGGCGTGGGCGACACCTGCGAATATGCCAATGACGGAGAATGCGACGAAGCGCGTTATGGCGGTGGTGATTACTGCGAAGCGGGGTCTGACACGTCGGACTGCCGTCAACTCGCAGCAGGGATTGATGACGACAGCTGCACATGGGCCAATGACGGGGCCTGTGATGAAATGCGCTACGGCGGCGAAGGACAATGCGTTGATGGATCCGATGCCACCGATTGCGATATGTTCGGGACCTCTCCAGAAGCCCTCGAACGCCTCCTCGCGCTGGTGCCCGCAAACCTGCGCGGCCAGTTGGGTGACGATACGTGCCAGTATTCTGCGGACGGCGAATGTGACGACGTCACCTTTGGTGGCACAATCTATTGCGATGCAGGCACGGACGCCACCGATTGCCGCGCCATGGCTTTGGGCGGCGAAGACAGCTGTCGTTGGGCCAATGACAACGAATGTGACGAACCCGGCATCGGCACCGACAATTGCACCTCCGGCACGGATGTGACCGATTGTGCCGCCGTGGCCTATCTGCGCAACCGCACCGACACCTGCGCCACCGCCTTTGACGGTATCTGCAACGAAGCCTCTGGCGGCAACGGCACATGTGAGCCGTTTTCGGACACCGCTGACTGCTTGGGCCGTTCGCGTCCCGCCGGTCTGGAAAACCATTTCTTTGGCCGCGACGACCGCTTCTTGGTCGACGTCACACAATCACCTTGGCGCTCTATAGGTTCCCTTACTTTGCAGGAAGGCACTTGTACGGGGACGCTTGTGGGCCCGGCTCTGGTCCTGACGGCGGCGCATTGTGTAACAGATACCGGCAATGAAACCCTCACCCCTGTCAGCTTTTCGGCGGGTCTGTCGTTGGGCAATTCACAGGGCGAGGCCAAGGTCATCGGCGCGGTCTTTGATCCGTCCTACTCTCCGGAAACCCAGCCTGCGGGCGGTGGCAATGGCCACGACTGGGCGCTGGTCGTTCTGGATCGTAACCTCGGTGATGAGGTGGGATATCTTGAAGTCCACGAACTCACCGCTGGGAACCTGTCACAAATCGGACGCTCCGGTTTGCTGGTCAATCAGGCGGGCTATTCTTGGGACACTGGCGACAATATGTCGGGCAACCAAGGTTGCCGCATCGTGCAGGCGTATGAAGACAATTCGATCCTGCACGAATGTGACACGGCCCAAGGCGACAGCGGATCACCGTTCTTGCTCAACGTGGGTGGTGAATGGAAAATCATCGCGGTCGACAGCCAATTCTTCAGTGCGGATGACGACAAAACACCGTTTGCGCAGTCCAACCTTGCTGTGGACAGCCGCGCGTTTGCCGCAGCCGTTGCGCAACAGCAATAAATCAAAGCGTCCCGCGTTTTGACGAGGGCTGCGCGATAAGACCAGTTTACCTCAGCCATGGGGCCAGTTAAAACGGCTCCATGGCACTCCCCGTCGAAACCTTCTTTCTGCAACCGGATGCCAGTGGCACCTTGCAGACCCAAATTCGCCAGTTGGTCGCAGAAGGCATCCTTGCGGGACGGTTCCGACCGGGTGAAAAACTGCCATCATCGCGCAAACTGGCTGTGCATCTCGGCGTCAGCCGCATCACTGTCACCCTCGCCTTTACCGAATTGCTGGCAGACGATTATATCGTGGCGCATGGTCGATCAGGCTATTTCGTGTCCGAAAACGCGCCCGAACCACCAGCGTTTCCCGCCACCAGCAGCGACCACAGCACCGTTGATTGGACCCGCGCCATCGGCCAGCGGTTCACCACAACGCAAAGCATGTCAAAACCCGCTGATTGGGCGACATTCCGGTATCCGTTCATCTACGGGCAGGCCGACCCGACGTTGTTTGATTCCGCCAACTGGCGCCTTTGTGCGCTTGAGGCTTTGGGCCGCAAGGATTTCGACGCTTTAACCGCAGACTATTTCGACAGCGACGATCCCAAACTGCTCGACTTTATTGCGCGCCAGACCCTGCCCCGTCGCGGCATCCTCGCGCAGCCGGATGAAATCCTGCTGACGATGGGGGCGCAAAATGCGCTTTGGCTGACGGCGCAGGTTTTGTTGACCCAGCGGCGCACCGCCGCGATCGAGGACCCCTGCTATCCCGCTTTGCGTGGCATTCTGGAACAATCGCGCTGCCATTTGCACGCGATCCCTGTCGATCAGGATGGCCTGCCGCCCGACGCGTTGCCGCCCGAAACTGATGTGGTTTTCACGACCCCCAGCCACCAATGCCCAACTGCCGCGACGATGCCGATGTCGCGACGTCGCGCCTTGCTTGATAAAGCGGAACAAGATGACTTTCTGATTGTCGAAGATGACTATGAATTTGAAATGTCGTTCCTGAAACCGCCATCCCCCGCGCTGAAGTCCCTCGATAAGAACGGCCGCGTGATCTATGTGGGCAGTTTCTCAAAATCGCTATTTCCCGGGCTGCGTCTGGGCTACCTCGTCGGCCCTGCACCTTTCATCCGCGAGGCCCGCGCCCTGCGCGCGTCCGTGCTGCGCCACCCCCCCGGCCACATCCAGCGCACCGTCACCTATTTCCTGTCACGCGGTCATTACGACGCGCTTGTTGGCCGGATGAGCCGCGCCTACCATGATCGGCGCAAAACCATCGACACCGCACTTTCTGAACACGGTCTGACGGTTGCGGGGGCGGGCAGTTTTGGCGGATCAGCGTTGTGGATGCGCGCACCCGAACATGTGGACACCCGCGTCCTTGCCCAGCGCCTTGCGGAAAAAAGTGTGCTGATCGAACCGGGGCACGCGTTTTTTAGCGGCCCCGCTGCGCCAAACAATTTCTACCGCCTTGCCTATAGTTCGATCCCGACACCGCGGATCGCTGACGGCGTCGAAATCCTTGCCAAAACCCTTGCCGAGATAAGCTAACACCGCGCGCGGCATAGCTGACACCAGAACTGACTCGACAAAGTCAGCTCAGAATGAGACTCTAAGTCTTAATAATAGACTGGCTGGTCCTAAAATCGGGATCCATCTGGACCTAACTCGCCCATCGCCAAAGCCATAAGTTACACGCAAACTTGTACCGAAAGGGATTCCCAAATGAAAATGACGACCGAAGAAGCCTTCGTAAAAACACTTCAGATGCACGGCATCGACAACGCATTTGGGATCATCGGCTCTGCCATGATGCCAATCTCGGACATTTTCCCTGATGCGGGCATCAAATTCTGGGACTGTGCGCACGAAACAACTGGCGGCATGATGGCCGACGGGTTCACCCGCGCCACTGGCAAAATGTCGATGATGATCGCGCAGAACGGTCCTGGCATCACCAACTTTGTCACCGCCGTGAAGACCGCGTACTGGAACCACACACCGGTGCTGCTGGTCACACCGCAAGCGGCCAACAAAACCATCGGTCAGGGCGGCTTTCAGGAAATGGAACAGATGAACCTGTTCAAAGACTGTGTTGCCTACCAAGAAGAAGTGCGCGACCCATCGCGCATCGCCGAGACGTTGAACCGCGTGATCATGCAGGCCAAACGCGCCTCCGCACCCGCGCAAATCAACGTGCCACGTGACTTCTGGACACAGGTCATCGACATCGACCTGCCAGTAATTGTCGACTTTGAATTGCCACAGGGCGGCGAAGATGCCGTGTCCAAGGCCGCTGAGTTGTTGTCCTCCGCCAAGTTCCCCGTCATCCTGAACGGTGCTGGTGCAATCCTGTCCGCAGGCGGCATCGAAGCCTCGCGTATATTGGCAGAAACCCTCGACGCGCCTGTGTGTGTTGGCTACCAGCACAACGACGCGTTCCCGGGCAACCACCCGCTGTTTGCTGGCCCATTGGGCTACAACGGTTCCAAGGCCGGCATGGAATTGATTTCCAAGGCTGATGTTGTTCTCGCGCTTGGCACACGGCTCAACCCATTTTCTACTCTGCCGGGTTACGGCATTGATTATTGGCCAACAGAGGCCAAAATCATTCAAGTCGACATCAACCCTGACCGCATCGGTCTGACCAAAAAGGTCACGGTCGGTATTGTCGGCGACAGCGCCAAAGTCGCAACTGCGATCTCGGCTAAATTGACAGACACCGCAGGCGACGCGGGCCGCAAGGACCGCAAGGCAATGATCGCGCAGACCAAATCCGCATGGGCGCAAGAACTGACGTCGATGACCGAAGAGCAGGACGATCCGGGCACCGACTGGAACCAGCGTGCCCGCAAAGCCAAGCCTGACTGGATGGCACCGCGCATGGCATGGCGTGCAATTCAGGCCGCTTTGCCTGTTGAGGCGATCATCTCAAGCGATATTGGCAACAACTGCGCCATCGGCAACGCCTATCCGTCGTTCAATGAGTCCCGCAAGTACCTCGCCCCCGGTCTGTTCGGGCCCTGTGGTTACGGTCTGCCGTCCATCGTTGGCGCCAAGATTGGTCGCCCGGACGTTCCGGTTGTCGGCTTTGCTGGCGACGGCGCGTTTGGTATTTCGGTCAACGAGTTGACTGCGATTGGTCGCGGCGACTGGCCTGCAATCACCCAAATCGTGTTCCGCAACTACCAGTGGGGCGCAGAAAAGCGCAATTCAACGCTGTGGTTTGACGACAATTTTGTCGGCACGGAACTGGACGAAGATGTGTCCTACGCCGGTATCGCCAACGCCTGTGGTCTCAAAGGCGTCGTTGCGCGCACGCAGGACGAACTGACAGCGGCACTGGCCCAAGCGATCAAGGACCAGATGGAAAACGGGATCACCACGCTGATCGAGGCGATGATCAACCAAGAACTTGGTGATCCATTCCGCCGTGACGCCATGAAGAAGCCCGTCGAAGTGGCCGGCATTTCCAAGGACGACATGCGCCCGCAAACAATGGCTTAATAGCCCTTGCAAGATTGTGCCGAGGCGGGGGAAACTCCGCCTCGGTTCTCCAATTGTGAAAGGCCTCGTTTTAATGTCATCATTTCTGTCTGACGCCGTGGCCGACGCCCCCGCACATATCATCCGTCAAGCGCAGGACGCGCCCACCCCGCGTGTGGCGATTGCCCGCGCCGGTGCGCCGCTGCCGATGCTCGCCGCGATGGAAGCCACGCTCGCCAACATGATGGTGCCGCTGTTCACTGGCGAACGCGATATGATCCAAGCCGAAGCTGACAAGCTGGGTTGGGACATTTCCCCATACGAGATCATCAACACGACCGGCGAAATCGAAGCAGGCAACGCCGCCGCTATGGCCTGCGGAGAGGGCCGCGCCGACGTCTTGATGAAAGGCCAATTGCACACCGACGTGTTCATGCGCGCCGCCGTATCGCGCGATGCCGGTCTGCGTACCGGCAAGCGCTTCGTGCATATTTTCCATATCACCACGCCGGATGGGTCGGGGTCGATCACAATCAGCGACGCTGCGGTCAACGTGCACCCGAACATCGACACCCGCAAAGACGCGACGCGCGAAGTCGTCGATCTATTGCACAAAATCGGCAACCCGCGCCCCAAGGTTGCGTTCTTGTCGGCCACGGAATCCCCGATTGCGGCTGTGCCATCATCCATGGAAGGCCGTGAGCTGCGCGACTGGGCGATTGAAAACATCCGCGACGCCGATTTTTCCGGCCCGCTGGCGTTCGATCTGATCATGTCACCCAAAGCCGTGCAGGCCAAAAAGCTGACAGGTGATCCGGTCGCCGGCCAAGCAGACGCCATCATCGTGCCGGATATCGTTTCGGGCAACGCGCTGTTTAAATCCTTCGTCTATCTGTCGGGCGGCTGCGCGGGCGGCATCGTCATGGGCGCGAAGGTTCCGATCCTGCTGACATCGCGCGCGGACCCCGCAGCGGCGCGTCTGTCGTCCATCGCGCTTGGCGCAATCGTGGCGGCGGGCTGATGATCCTTGTCGTCAACGCAGGCTCCAGTTCGATCAAGGTGGCGCTGTTTCAGCCCGATCTAACCGAAGTGTTGGCTGGCCAAGTCAGCGGGATCGGCGGCCCGCTTGCCCACATCACGCTTGGCACACACGACAAAGACATCGCCGCGCCCGATCACGATACGGCGCTGAGCGCGATCCTCGGATCACTAAGCGCGCAAGGCATCACCGCCGACACCCTCACCGCCGCTGCGCACCGCGTTGTCCATGGAGGCACATCGCTGGTGCAGCCGTGTCGCATCACCGATGATGTGATTGCGGGCATCGAGGCGGCGACGCCATTGGCGCCACTGCACAACCCCAACAACCTCGCGGGCATTCGTGCGCTGCAAAAACTGGCCCCCGACCTGCCGCAATACGCGAGCTTCGGAACCGCGTTTCACGCGACCAATCCACCCGTCGCCACAACCTATGCGATCCCGAAAAAAGACCGCGACATGGGCATCCGCCGCTACGGGTTCCACGGATTGTCGTATGCGTGGATCGTCACCCAATTTGAGGATCGCTTGCCGGACCGCCTATTGGCGTTCCACCTCGGGTCCGGCGCGTCGCTTTGTGCGATCCACAAGGGCAAATCTGTCGCAACGTCCATGGGCTATTCGCCGCTGGACGGGCTGACGATGGGCACGCGGTCCGGTGCGATTGATGGCATGGCCGTGTTGCGCATGGCTGAAATTCACGGCGCGGCTGAGGCATCGCGCCGGTTGAATAAGGACTCAGGCCTCAAGGGTCTTGGCGGTGCCAACGATATGCGCCTTCTGCTTGCGGCTGATACGGATCAAGCCAACTTTGCTGTCGATCATTTCTGCTACTGGGCCGCACGCCACGCCGGCAGCGCAGTCGTGGCCATGGGCGGCCTTGACGCTGTGGCGTTTACAGGTGGCATAGGTCAAAATTCCGCAGAAATCCGCGACCGCATCATGGCGCACCTTGCCTTTCTCGGTGACGTTCCTGTGCATGTTGTCGACGCCGACGAAGAACGCCAGATCGCGCTGGACGCAACATCGATTGTTCCCGTCTAGTGGATTGGATCCTGCAAGCCACCGCGCTGACGCAAAGCGAATTCCTGATCCTGATCGGGCTCGCAATTCTTGCGGGGATCGTGCGCGGTTTTTCGGGCTTTGCATTGTCGGCCATGGTTATGGCCACGGCCGTGATTATCCTGCCGCCAATCGAGCTGATCCCGATGCTGTGGTGGCTGGAAATGTCCGCTTCGATCCTGATGCTCAAGAACGGTTGGGATGGTGCGGATAAAACTATGACCTACGCGCTTGTTATCGGTGCGACCATCGGCTGGCCCATCGGGTTGGCGCTGACTATTGCCATATCTGTCGCAGCGTCGAAAACCATCGCGCTGGCGGTGATTGCCCTTCTTGCAATCACGCTGCTCGCCAAAATCCGCATGCCGTTTCTGGCCACGAAACCCGGTCTTTACGGGTCCGGCGTCCTGTCCGGCATCGTATCCGGCGTGGCGGGGGTCGGTGGCATGGTCGTTGCAGTTTACGTTTTGGCGGCTGACGCGCCCGCCAAAGTCATGCGCGCGTCGCTGGTGCTTTATCTGTTCCTAAGCGCTGGGATATCTATGGTCGTGCTCACGGCCTTTGGCGTGATGGACACGTCCGGCATTGCGCGCGGCCTTTTCTTCGCCATTCCAACGATGTTCGGTGTCTTCCTTGGCCAACAGCTGTTTACCGAACGATTGGCACCGTATTATCGCCCATTTTGCCTCATTCTTTTGATCGGCCTTGCTATGCTAGGCTTGATCCGCACCCAAATCGCCTGAACTGAAAGGTCACCCAGATGCCCAAAGATCAACCGATCCTCGACACATCGCCCAAGGTCTCAGACGAGGTCCGTAAGACGACCTGTTACATGTGCGCCTGCCGCTGCGGCATCGACGTGCATATGAAAGACGGTAAGGTTGCCTATATCGAAGGCAACAAAGACCACCCCGTAAACCAAGGCGTTTTATGCGCCAAAGGGTCTGCGGGCATCATGCAGGTCAACGCGCCGTCGCGGCTGAAGGCGCCGCTGAAACGCGTCGGCCCACGCGGATCGGGTGAGTTTGAGGAAATTTCGTGGGAAGAAGCGCTGACAATCGCCACCGACTGGCTAAAACCAATCCGCGAAAAAGCCCCCGAAAAGTTGGCGTTCTTTACGGGGCGCGACCAGTCGCAGTCGTTCACATCGCTTTGGGCGCAAGGGTTCGGCACGCCAAACTACGCAGCCCACGGGGGGTTCTGTTCGGTGAACATGGCCGCCGCTGGAATCTACACCATGGGCGGGGCGTTCTGGGAATTTGGCCAGCCTGATTGGGACCACACCAAAATGTTCGTGCTGTTCGGCGTCGCTGAAGACCACGATTCCAACCCGATCAAAATGGGCATTGGCAAAATCAAAGGCCGTGGCGCGCGCATGGTCGGCGTCAATCCGATCCGCACAGGCTACAATGCTGTGGCCGATGACTGGTTCGGCATCACACCTGGCACGGACGGTCTGCTGATCATGGCGCTGATCCATGAATTGTTCAAAGCAGGTAAGCTCGACCTCGACTACCTCGCGCGGTTCACCAATGCGTCCTGCATTGTGAACGAAGACCCCAAAAGCGATCAGAACGGCCTGTTGTTGCGCGACAGTGACGGCCAGCCGCAAGTGATCGACAAAAACACGGGCCATCTGGCGCCGTGGAATGGCCAAGGTGTCGAACCCGATCTTGCCAGCACACACCGCGCCGCTGGCGTCACGCACCGCCCTGTGTTCCATCTCATGGCGGATCGTTTTCTTGATCCGAAACACGCCCCTGAAATGGTTGCGGACGCAACGGGCATTTCGGCGGAGCGGATCAAACGCCTTGCTGCTGATATGGCGCATGTGGCGTTTGACGAAGCCATTGAACTTGATCGCCCTTGGACCGATTTCCGTGGCAAAAAACATGCCAAAATGATCGGCCGTCCCGTGTCTATGCACGCCATGCGCGGTATTTCTGCCCATTCCAACGGGTTCCAGACCTGTCGCGCGCTGCATATGTTACAGATCGTGCTTGGTGCTGTGGAAACCCCCGGCGGCATGCGTTTCAAACCGCCCTACCCCAAGCCCGCCACGGCACACCCGAAACCGCACGGCAAAGTCACCCCCGGTCAGGCGCTGAACGGTCCGCACCTCGGGTTTGTGCACAGTCCTGAAGACCTGATGCTGCATGAAGATGGATCAGCCATTCGCATCGACAAAGCGTTTACATGGGACAACCCGCTGTCGTCGCACGGCATGATGCACATGGTAATTTCTAACGCTCACGCAGGCGATCCGTACAAGATCGACACGCTGTTTATGTATATGGCGAACATGTCGTGGAATTCGTCGATGAACACGACCGGCGTGATGGAAATGCTGACCGACAAAGACGAAGATACCGGCGAATACGTCATTCCGCGCATCATCTATTCGGACGCCTATTCATCGGAAATGGTCGCCTACGCCGACCTGATCCTGCCCGACACCACATACCTTGAACGCCACGATTGCATCTCGCTTCTGGACCGCCCGATATCGGAAGCTGACGGCGTTGCGGACGCAATCCGCTGGCCCGTCATTGAACCGGATCGTGACGTGCGCGGGTTCCAATCGGTGTTGTGCGAACTTGGTGCGCGCCTCGATTTGCCGGGGTTCATCAACGAAGACGGATCGCAAAAATACGAAGATTACGCCGACTATATCACCAACCACATCCGCCGCCCCGGAATTGGCCCGCTTGCAGGCTTTCGCATGGGTGAAAATGGCTTGACCGAAGGACGCGGCGATCCGAACGAAGGCCAGATTGACAGCTACATCAAAAACGGTGGCTTCTGGGTGTCCCACGTCCCTGAAGAAGCGTCTTATTACAAACCCTTCAACATGGCCTACCAAGCGTGGGCGGTGAAAATGGGCTTCTATGACAGCGAACAACCCTACATATTTACGCCCTACGTCGAACCACTGCGCCGCATGCAGTTGGCGGCAGAGGGGCATGGCCGCGTGCAGCCGCCAGACCATCTGCGCGAACAGGTCAAACGCACCATGGACCCGCTGCCAATGTGGTACGCGCCACTGTCCGATGATTTGATCGACACGAGCGAATTCAACGTCCACGCGCTGACCCAGCGGCCCATGGCGATGTATCATTCATGGGGCACGCAAAACGCATGGCTGCGCCAAATCCACGGACTGAACCCGCTGTATGTGCCGACCAAGATTTGGGAGCAGCACAGCTTTACCGACGGTGATTGGGCAAAGGTCACATCCCCGTCCGGCGTCATCACGGTGCCCGTCGCACACATGGCCGCATTAAACGAAAACACAGTCTGGACGTGGAACGCGATCGGCAAACGCAAAGGCGCGTGGGCTTTGGATGAAAAGGCCCCAGAGGCAACGGAAGGCTTCCTTCTCAACCACCTGATCCACGAACTTCTGCCCGAAAAAGCCGACGGCATGCGCTGGTCCAATTCCGATCCGATCACAGGCCAAGCCGCATGGTTCGACCTGCGCGTAAAGATCGAAAAGACGACGGCCCCCGCGGAATCCCAGCCGGTCACACCCGCGCAAAAGTCCCCCGTTGGAAAGGGGCCGAAATCCCAAGCATGGAAGGTGGGCAAATGAAGCGAACACTCATCCTCATCTTTGCCGCGCTCATTCTCATGATCGCCAGCTTCGTCTGGTTCGTCGCGACATGGGACGCGGCCGCCGAAGACCCCATCAGCATGACCCAACCCATCCACATAGGGGCCACCACATGACAACTTTACCGACCTCAACCGCCAAAAAACTCGGCCTCGTGATTGACCTTGATACCTGCGTCGGCTGCCATGCTTGCGTGATCTCATGCAAAGGCTGGAACACGGAAAACTACGGCGCACCGCTGAGCGATCAGGACCCTTATGGCGAAAATCCAACGGGTACATTTCTCAACCGTGTGCACAGCTATGAAATCCAGCCGCCTGATTTGGGCCAAGGGGCCGCGCCTGCGCAACTGGTCCACTTTCCCAAATCCTGTCTGCACTGCGAAGACGCGCCTTGCGTGACCGTCTGCCCGACCGGTGCCAGCTATAAACGCGTCGAAGACGGCATCGTTTTGGTCAACGAACAAGACTGCATCGGCTGCGGGTTATGTGCATGGGCCTGTCCCTACGGTGCGCGCGAAATGGACGCAGAAGCGAAGGTCATGAAGAAATGCACCCTTTGCGTTGATCGTATTTACAACGAAAACTTGCCCGAACGTGACCGCGAACCGGCCTGCGTGCGCACCTGCCCGTCTAATGCGCGTCACTTCGGTGACTTCGCGGATCCGGACTCGAATGTGTCCAAACTGACCGCAGAACGCGGCGGCATGGACCTGATGCCTGAAATGGGCACCAAGCCCGTCAACAAATACTTGCCACCGCGTGCCAAAGACCGTGATCGCAGCCAAGACGTCGATATCCTCGCGCCGTTCCTTGAACCCATCGCGACAGAAACGACGGGCTTCCTCGGCTGGCTCGACAAAGCACTCGAATCGATGCCCGGGTCCTCAAAGGGCAACACTAAGGGAGGGTCTAACT
>JAGGNB010000160.1 GCA_017886375.1 Octadecabacter sp. | reverse complement strand
AGACGCGCCGTAGGCGATGTTTGGTTCATTCGGCACACGTCCAAGAACGGTGACGAACTCCTAAATGGACTGCGCGTCGGCAATATGCATATTTCGTATAATCAGTATTATGTAAAATTAATACCCATTCCCCAACCATGATATAGTCAGCCCCGTCAGAGGCTTACCGCCATGCGTTCATCTAAAAGCCCCCACTTCAGATCATACTGTCAAATATTCTTTCCAGCCGACATTAATCAATGATAACATTTGCGAATGGCTAATTTGACCGCACATCTCCACGCAATTACAAATGCGCAAACCGTTGAAACACTGTGGGCTTTGCACACTGAGCGCATGGCTTCCTACGGGTTTGACCGGATCATCTATGGCTTTACGCATTATCGCAGCGGCCGCTCACTGGGCGATCCGCAAGATTGGGTGCTGCTGACAAACCACGGCGACAGCTATATGGAAGAGTTTCTTGGCAAGGGTCATTTGTACAATGCACCGATGATCCATTGGGCGCTGGCCAACACTGGCGCATGTTCTTGGCGCTGGATGGCCGAACCAGGCAATCTAACGGACGCCGAAAAGGTCGTTGTCGGGTTCAATTTAGGTCAGAATGTTACCGCAGGCTACACGGTCAGTTTTCTAAGTGTCACCGAACGCACCAAAGGCGCGACTGCGTTGACGGCAAAGGCAGGCATGTCACAGGACGAGGTTGAGGAAATTTGGGCCAAGCATGGTGATGAAATCACCGTAATCAACAACGTGATGCACCTCAAAATCCAGACCCTGCCCTATTCGCAACGCCACATGACCAAACGCCAACGTGAAGTATTGCAGTGGGTTGGCGACGGTAAAACCACCCAGGACATCGCCATTTTGCTGGAACTGACTCCGGCAACAATTGAAAAGCACCTACGGCTTGCACGCGAAGCGCTGGACGTGGAAACCACCGCGCAAGCCGTTCTAAAGGCTGCATTTTATAATCAGATGTTTGTGATCGAATCTGAAGCCGCATAGCAATGTCGACGCCGCATACCGCGCTTTAGTTCGCGGTGCTAAGTCAAAAGACTGCCAAAGGTATGGTTTCCCTGACTGTAGTTTCCCCTACGTAAATGACAATCTAACACTGTTCCGTGAGTGGTGGCCTAAGGCCTGGGAGCAGCTGATATGAACCCTTGAGATTTCAAGGCTCGCGTATTGGCACCGGGAAACCGGACGCTGATCTGTTTTGGCTAAGCCTTGACAGATCAGCAACCTGAGTAGGTCGCGCGTTGTATTTTATCCCTGTGATGCGCGAACCAGGCGGCCCTTCGATCTCCCATCGAAGGGCCGCCGTTTCGAGTCAAAATTCGAAACGATCCAAACGTAAAAGACCGCCCAAAATGAGCGGCCTTTCAGTATGTTAGATGCAACACTTAATGTTGTATATTAGCCGTTAAGCTTCGCAACTTCAGCTGCGAAATCTTCTTTTTCAACTTCAATGCCTTCGCCAACTTCCAAGCGTGCAAAACCGGTGATGGTGGCGCCAGCATCGGCGACCGCCTGCCCCACAGTCACGTCTGGGTTCACAACGAACGCTTGGTTCAGCAGCGTAGATTCCGCGACGAATTTCTTCATCCGGCCAACGATCATCTTTTCGATCACCGCTTCTGGCTTGCCGCTTTCGCGTGCGATGTCCATTTGGACCTGCTTTTCTTTTTCGATAGCAGCCGCATCCATGTCATCCTCGGACAATGCTGCAGGATTCACAGCTGCGATATGCATCGCGATCTGTTTGCCCAAACCTTCATCGCCACCGGTCATTGCGACCAGAACACCGATGTTGCCCATTTTACCGGGAACGGCTGCGTTGTGCACGTAGCTGATGATCACATCGCCGCTCAGTACGTTCATGCGGCGCACCGACATGTTTTCGCCAATGATTGCAACAGCATCTGTGACAGTTTGTTCAACAGATTTGCCGCCCATGTCAGCCGCTTTAAGCGCCTCGACATCGTCCACGGTCAGTGCAATTTCAGCGATGCCCGAAACCATTTTCTGGAAATCTGAGTTCTTGCCGACGAAGTCGGTCTCGGAGTTCACTTCAACAGCAATGCCTTTGCCGTCTTTCACAGCAACGGCCACGAGGCCTTCAGCCGCGGTGCGACCGGACTTCTTTGCTGCTTTCGCCAGACCCTTGGTGCGCAGCCAGTCGACCGCAGCTTCCATGTCGCCGCTCGTTTCTGTCAGTGCCTTTTTCGCGTCCATCATGCCTGCGCCGGTGGAGTCGCGGAGTTCTTTTACCAATGCAGCTGTAATCGCCATCTTTGGTCTCCTTGATGATAAATTGAGTGCCGGAGGCGCACGTCGCCTCCGGTCTTATGTCACTGCGCGACAGCCTTACTTAGCGGCTGGTGCGTCTTCAACAGCAGGTGCAGCTTCGGCAACAGCTTCTGCGACTTCTTCTTCAACCGAAGATTCCATCTCACCGATGTCGATGCCAGCAGCGCCCATTTGTGCTGTCATACCGTCGAGCGCTGCGCGGGCAGCCAAGTCAGTATAAAGCGCGATGGCGCGGGCTGCGTCGTCGTTGCCCGGGATGATGTAGTCAATGCCGCTTGGCGAGCAGTTGGTGTCCACAACAGCCACAACCGGGATGCCCAGCTTATTGGCTTCTGCGATGGCCAGATCTTCTTTGTTGA
Organism: Octadecabacter sp.; assembly: GCA_017886375.1. Taxonomy (GTDB): domain Bacteria; phylum Pseudomonadota; class Alphaproteobacteria; order Rhodobacterales; family Rhodobacteraceae; genus Octadecabacter. Next base: position 14,866 of record JAGGNB010000160.1, on the reverse strand, counting down.
CGTCGATGACGAACAACAGATCAGGCACGCCGCCCATTTCGCGGATACCGCCAAGGGATGCTTCAAGCTTGCCTTGCTCACGTTCCATGCCAAGACGCTCTTTCTTGGTGAGACCTTCAAAGCCGCGCTCGGCTGCTTCGTCGATGTTCTTGAGGCGCTGGATCGATTTCGACACGGTCTGCCAGTTGGTCAGCGTGCCGCCAAGCCAACGGTGGTTCATGTAGAATTGTGCGGACTTTTCAGCCGCGTCTTTGATAGGTGATTGCGCCTGACGCTTGGTGCCAACGAACAACACGCGGCCGCCTTTGGCCACGGTTTCGCGCACAACGTTCAGAGCCGCGTCCAACATTGGAAGCGTCTGTGTAAGGTCCATGATGTGGATGCCGTTACGCTGACCGTAGATGAATTGTTGCATCTTCGGGTTCCACCGCTGTTTTTGGTGGCCGAAGTGAACGCCTGCTTCGAGAAGCTGGCGCATGGTAAACTCTGGAAGAGCCATGGTCGTTTCCTTTCCGGTTTCAATAGCCTTGGACGGAGGTATCAGACCACTGCATTTCCAAAGAAAACAAAGGCCCAACCGGTGGATGGATCAGGATTTCTCCCCGATGCACCCGCCCCCGTCTGGGGATTTCGTGTCGCGCGTATAGAACGCGGTATCACCCAGCGCAAGTGCATCTGCGACAGCACGCGCGTGTTATGGCGAAAGGATAGAATTTGGGCGCGTTACATCGCAAATTGCAGCGACCCCAGTGCTGCCGGTGCATCAGAGCGCGCCTTGAACACCACCTTGTTGCGACCACCGCTTTTGGCGGCATAAAGCGCTTTGTCAGCTTCATCGAGAATGAGATCGATGTCGCTATGGTCCAGCATCCAGATCGCCCCGATGCTGATAGACGCTTTCACTGTCCGTCCAGCATGTTCGACCCCGCTTTCAGCGACCAAGATGCGGCACCGCTGGGCAATGCGTTTAGCCTCGTATCGGTCGATATTGCAGAGAACGATTGCAAATTCGTCTCCACCGAGCCGCGCAAACAGATCATTAGGTCGCAGGTTTGATCCGACTTTTTCCGTCACATATTTCAACACGTCGTCGCCGACAGCATGGCCATGGCTGTCGTTGATTTGTTTGAAGTGGTCGATGTCAAAACACAGCAACGCCCACCCGCGGTTCGTGCCGCTGTGATCTGCAAATTTGGGATAGATCATATCCAGACCACGCCGGTTCAGCAGCCCGGTGAGGTGATCGGTATTGGCCTCGATCTTGGATGCTTCTGCCTCTGATAAGAACGACAGCTCACCTCTAAGCAAGTAGGTCAACAGGAGCGAGCCAAGGATATTCGTGACCAGAACGTAGGACATCAGTGGCACTAATCTATCCAGAGGTGGCATTCCATTAATGAAAAAGGACAACGCTTGAATGGAAATCATGACCCCCAGTATAAAGGAGTGTTTCCACATCTTTCCGGGCCGACCTAAAAATAAATAGCGCCACGCGAGCCCGCCCGCGAAGGCCAAAACCATGCCGGACGTACCGACCCAAACGCCTGCGCCGCCAATGCTGAAACGGTAAGCCAACCCAGTCGTGAGTGTGATCAATCCGGCCGCCGGACCCAACAACGCCACGGCGGTCCCGATCATAAGGCCGCGCATGTCAAATATCTTACCGGGCCCGAGCTGGATCGGGTCCGACATGCTGACCACCAGCGCGAAAGAGAACATCCCACCCATCAAAACAACATGAAGCCATGGTTTGCCAAATTTGCGGTGCAGAATGCTCACGACCAGTACAAGCGCAAGGATAAGCGCGACAGCGTCCACAAACGTTGAGAATAGTTTCCCTATATCATCCATTTCACTTCCACGCTCCATACCGATGCCCGCAATCCCTACGGCCATGGCACTAAGCAATCGTTACCGGCGGCAAAGATTGCGCAAGCTTGACTAGCATTTCCTTGATGGATCGCGCTTGGCGGGCGCGCTTACAAGAACACCCGTTCGACCACCCAATAGGCACCGACCAAAGCGATCAGAATGCTGGCAGGCATGGCGACCATGTGCTGGTAGGTTTCATAGCGTTCAATCGCGCAAGACGCAGCACACAGGCCCGCCATGATCGCGACCATAAACAACAGCGGTAAAAACGCGGCCACTGCGTCCGGTCCAAGCGCTGAAATCGGGATCAGCAGCAACGGTACGGCGACGACGGCGACGACCAAGTAACCCACAGCAAGTCCCATGTTAGCCTTGCCATCCTCCGAAGACCGGATCGCCAGAACCGCGATGATAAAGGCCACAGCGATGACGGCCAATTGTCCAATCTCAACACCGACGTTGAATCCCAACAGCGCAGGCACAAAGGCGCTTTCGGGGATGCCGTATTGGCCAAGCACGCTGGCGAAACCCAACCCGTGCAAAAGGCCAAAGCAGAAAATCACTGCGGGCCGCCACGGGTTCAGACCCCGACTAAAGATGTTCTCGACAGCGACATAAACGATAGATGCGGCGATGATCGGTTCAACGATGGATGCAGGAACAGTGACATATCCCAATGCGGCCAGCGCCAAGGTAATCGTATGCGCCAGCGTGAACGCCGACACTTGCAACAACAACGGCCGCATTCTGGCGGCCAACAGGAACAGGCCCAGAACGAACAGGATGTGATCAAGGCCAAGCGGAATGATATGTTCAACGCCAACCGGAATGTAGCGCAAGAACCCGTCCAGACCTGTCATCTCTGTGCCGCCACCAAGGGCGACAGGGTCGGTCAGACCCCCACCGGACAGATAGCCATCCCAGCCGCCCTCCACACCCATTTGACGCAGCACCAGCACGCCGTATTCAGCCGGCCAGCCAATTTGAACGGACTGCGCGGTGTCGGGCACGGCCCCGACGAACGTCAATGTGGACTGACGTACAACGTCGACATCACCGACCTGCGGCACATCAATGCCGGTGAATTCAAGCGCCACACGTTCACCGTCAACAATCACGTCAATCGCACGGGCCATGTCGGGCCAATACCCGTCGACTCGTGCCGCGAACGCGTCAGGGTCCATGGCGCGCAGAGCGTCGTAAATTTCGGCCTCGGGCGCGGCTTCGGTGTCTTCCAGCCCGTCCAGATCGATGCCCGCAACGATGCTCTCAAAGTTCCCTTCAAGACTGAAAGTGATTTGGCCGTCAACAAGTTCCATATCGCCGATCGTTGGCAAGACTTCGTGCGCTGCTGCCAATGACGCGCACGTGATCCAGACCAGCGCTGCCATTGACACCGCTCGCCCAAATGTCACCTTAGCGTTAACCCAAACGGAGTTTCCCATGCGCATCCTTGCCATTGCTTTCGCCCTTACTGCTGCCCTGCCCGTCGTACCATCGCAGGTTTTGGCCCACGAATTCTGGATCGAACCGCTTATCTATCAAGTTGAACTCGACGATATGATTAGCGGTGAGCTGACCAATGGGCAAGAGTTTGCGGGGTCACAACTGGCTTATTTGCCGCAACGATTTGAACGCTTTACGGTGGCGGCAGGCATGCGGCAGGGGAACGTCGAAAATCGCCTTGGTGCGCGGCCTGCGCTGGATATCGCACCCTTGTCCGAAGGGCTGCACGTCATCAGTTATCAATCAACACTGTCGACATTGACCTACACCGAATGGGCAAAGTTTCTGGGATTCTCCGAACATAAAGACTTTGCCGACATTGAGGCGATCCACGACGCGCGCGGCCTGCCCCGCGAAGGTTTCGTCGAAGGCTATTGGCGGTTTTCCAAAACGCTCGTCGGTGTTGGCAACAGTATCGGCGGCGATTTTCGCACAGGTCTGGATATTGAATTCGTCGCGCTCGATAATCCGTACACAGATGATCTGAGCAACGGTTTGCGGGTGCAACTCTATTACCTCGACGACGTGCGGGGCGATGCGCAGGTTGAATTGTTCGAAAAAGCGCCAGACGGCACAGTTGAAATCACCCTGCACCGCACGGACGCTGATGGCATTGCCAGCCTGCCAGTCAAGGCGGGATTTAGCTATTTGGTAGACGCCGTTGTGTTGCGCGAACCGACCGCTGAATTGGCAGCCGAGGCAGAGATCGCGTGGGAAACCCTTTGGGCCGCCCTGACGTTTGGCGTGCCAGAATAAGGCTCCGGTCACACGAACGCCCACTCGAAATCTGATGCTTAAAGCCGCCGCACCGCAACAAATGTTGCCGTGCGACGGTTGGCAAATTACCGGTCTGGTCTGTGCCTCAGGTTTCTAAAACGCCATGCCCACTGGCTACTTTTTCGTCAAATACGCGTGGACCTGATCTTTCAACCGCATCCGCTCCTTACGCAGCTCAGAGATATGATCGTCCGAGGTCGGCTTCACATCGGTTTCCGCCGTGTGGACCGCGCGATTGACCGTGTGGTATTCCTCAAATAGTTTGGAAAAATGGGCATCGCTGGCGCATAAATCATGCATCTTTCCAGTATGTTCTGGAAACTCTTCTGCCAATTCGTGAGGGGTGTTCGACATTGTCACTCTTTCTCTTGAGGTATGATTGGTCATTTTTGCTTCGTGCCGCGAACACAGGCGCCGCTAGGATTTCTCCTTGTTCAAATCCCATGATGTCAGCGGTACGCACCGCTGGATCAATGGCTTTTTGTCAGGCATCTGCATTCGTTCGCTTAGCAATGACATGATGCCATAGTTTGGGGCCCGCGTTGTTGACCCACATCAAACCGGATCGACGTCAGCTCTTCTAGGCTTGTAGGCAACTGGCGCAGCGCACAGCGCACAGCGCAAGCATGGCGCGACACTGCGATCAGAGTCATTCAATACAATCCGGTCGGTGGCTTGCACCCCCGACACCCTGCCTACGTATTTTTTTCTAGACCAGACTTTGAATAATCGTTAAAGTTGTGTTGTTTGATCATTGAACCCATCCAGAGGGACGCGCCTGCAGGCCAAAGGTCGCAACGACAAAGGACCCGATGCATGAAACGAACCATCCTGTCAGCGACGCTGATCGCTCTTGCAGACCCCCTCGTCGCACAAACCGACGACCCGCTGATCTATTGCCAGTACGACACCGAAGGTTTTTTTACCTATGAGGCGATTGCAGATGTCTCTGAGCCAAACCAGCCTGACATCCTCTACACGTCCGATGATGATCAATACTTCTTTGTCTATACCTACGACGACTGCGCCATCAGCATCAGCGTCGAAGGGCTATAACAAAGGAAGCGTTCATACATTCGTCCCCGGTTGACGTGTTGTGTTTTTGGTCAATAAAACCCTGTGCAATATAGTTTGCAGGTTGACGCCCCCTGCTCAATAAACCCATGAAAGATTTGCAACTTTATCTACCGGAACGCGCGTGGCCTGCCCCTCAGAAATTTCAGCCCATCGCATCACGGTTTCACAGCCTGCGCAAACCCAAATCTTGTTCATTATTGATCTTGGCGAAAGACCATTTTACGTTCACCTATCCGATCCTATGCAGCATCGCGGAGTTTAAGTTGGGGTTTTCCAGAACCAAAGATCGTATTTTTGCGACCTATGAAACGATATCAGGGTGGCTCTCACGGCGCTCCAAACCTGTCAGAAATCTCGTCTATCGCGCGTTAGGTGGGTTTTTTTGGCTGGCATACTTACGCCCCGCAAGCACCGTGCGCCCGACGATGGCGGGATTGGCGAAACATGTGGGCGCGCCCTCTGCGACGGCATTGTTCAGAAGCTATGTCAGACGCTTCATGACAGGGGCCGAACTTGCCGAACGGGTTCGCCACGGTTTCGGGTCTGAACTTGACGGAATGTTAACCATCCCTGACAAGTCAAAGCTGGACATGCACCTCGAAACTGGCGGCGTCTTTCTGGCGTTGCCGCATTTGCATGCTTCGGTCGCTATGATCCGGTGCCTGTCGCAAACCTATCCGGTTTTAGCTATTGTTCGCCTGACACGGGACAAAGACCGCGCACGCGCCCAACACGACCTTTACAAGCAAGTCGGATGTGATTTTCTGGACGCGCGGGGTGAACCCCCGACAACCGTGGCGCGTCAGATTCTAAAAGCCCTCAAAGCCGGAAAAATCGTGGTTGGAATAGTTGACCGTATCCAGAAACCACCTGCCGCACTGATCGACAAAACCAAAGACGTAGTGCGCGTCACCGGTTTTGGGTCGCCGGTGGGGTTCGACGGATGGCCCACGCGCTTCGCTGCAAAGGCGCAGGCGCCAATTTTGCCCGGATTTGTAACGCAAACCGACGGGCGCCTGACCCTTCTCATCGGAAACGCAATTGCGCCATCGGCGGACATCGTCGCCTCCACTCAGGATTTGATGTCCCAGCTGGAAGGCTTCATCACGTTGCATCCAGACGAATGGGCGTTTTCGGTCGATAAGCACTGGTCCCGCGCCCTGCAAAACACTGCAGCAGAAGCCACGACCTAAACGCCAGCGTCCAGCGCAACGCAGACATCGCCCACATTCCAGCCCGCAGGTTATGAATTCAAAAGCGCCTCTAACGTTTGATTAAACACCGCAAGATCCTGTGTCGGGTCCAGATCCGTAATCGGCCGCAAATCCAGACTCACATGGCGGCGGCCCTTCTTGATACCCAGAAAGCTCCAGAACCCGTCATATTGCGCCCGTTGGAATTGACCAAGACCATCAAGGCGCAACAGCATCACCGGCGTGTCAGGTTCAGCCCGCAGAATGTCGTACACACCTGACAGATAAGGGGCGATAATTTCTTGGGGTTGGCGGCGCACCTTTCCGGCGGGAAACAATAGAATAGAATTGCCGTTGCCCAGCACCTTATGAATGATCCCCAATGTGTGGTCTTTGCGCGCGGCGCGTTGATCATCGGGCCATGATTTCGGCGATGACATCGGGATCGCGCCTGCGACATACATCGGGAACCACTGCGCCCAGTTGTGGTATTCATCATAATGCACCGTCGGGCGCACCCGCGCCGTCGAATACAGGATGGCCGAGACCAGCGGCCCATCATGTCGGCTGACATGGGTTGCCAAAATCAGCGTTCCGGGTTGGTCCTGCAACAGGTGCTTGCCCGCAGCGCTGACGTTATAAAACATCGCGTAATAGGTCCGCACGAGGACGAAAAACAGATGCCGGACCCATTTGCCCAGTGTGGCGTCAAAAAAACGTTTCATTGCTTGTGACCTTGGCAGACAGAATTGGGCATGGGAACTCTCTTTCATTATTTATGAACATCGTTCATGAATAACCTCCCACGATACGCGTTGCAACGATTTTCACCGATCTTTTGCCAAAGGTCTGGTTTCCCATACCTCACCGGCAAGGCTCACACCCCGTTGACCTCTCCGCGCCGCCGCGCCATCAACGGCGGATGAAACAACCTGACATCCTGTGCATCGGTTCGGTCCTGTGGGACATCATCGGGCGCGCGTCCAGCCACATGCGCGCAGGCTCCGATGTGCCCGGTCGCATCACACGCCTGCCCGGTGGTGTGGCGATGAACATCGCGATGACGCTGATTAATTTTGGCCTGACCCCTGCGGTTCTGTCCGCCGTTGGTCGTGACGCTGAGGGCGATGAATTGGTCCATGAGGCGGCTGGCCTTGGCATCATCACCGACCACCTCTACCGCTCCGACGATCTGCCGACGGATGCCTATATGGCGATCGAGGGCGCGAACGGTCTGATCGCGGCCATTGCCGATGCCCATTCGCTGGAACAGGCGGGCACCAAAATCTTGCGCGCCCTGTCGGACGGCACCCTTGGCACCGACGCGGCCCCATGGTCCGGCCTTGTGGCACTCGATGGCAATCTGACACGCGATTTGTTAGCTGATATTGCGAAATCACCGCTGTTTGCCGCGTCCGATCTGCGGGTCGCACCCGCCTCACCGGGCAAGGCCGAACGCCTTTTGGCACTGGTCGGCCATCCTTCGGCAACTTTGTATGTGAACCTCGAAGAAGCCGGGCTGCTGTGTCAGACGACGTTCGACACGGCCGCGGATGGCGCTGCGGCCCTGTCCAAGCGTGGCGTTCACCGCGTCTTGGTCACCGACGGCGGCAAACTCGCCGCTGAATGCCTGGATGGTGACATCTGCACGGCACAACCACCCGAAGTCCTCGTGACCCGCGTGACGGGCGCGGGCGATACATTCATGGCGGCCCACATCGCCTCAGAAGTCCAAGGCATGGACCGCCAAGCCGCCCTGATCCGCGCCCTGAACGCCGCTGCAACCTACGTTTCCGGAGAAACCCCATCATGACCACGCCACCTTCACTTCCAATGACCTTCGCACCCGACGTGGCCGCCGCGCGCGCAGCGGGAACGCCCATCGTGGCACTGGAATCAACGATCATAACCCACGGCATGCCCTATCCACAAAACGTCGACACCGCGCGGCTGGTCGAAGCCGATATTCGCGCCGGCGGCGCCACGCCCGCCACCATCGCCGTCATCAACGGCACGCTGCATATCGGGTTAACCAACGAACAGCTTAATGCACTCGGCCAAGCCAAAAACGTCGCCAAGCTCAGCCGTGCAGATATCGCCGCCTGCATGGCCACGGGCGGCACAGGCGCCACGACAGTTGCGGCAACGATGATCTCAGCACATCTCGCGGGGATCAAAGTCTTCGCCACGGGCGGCATTGGCGGCGTGCACAAAGGCGCTGAAACCACCTTTGATATTTCCGCTGATCTGCATGAACTGGCCCACACCCCGGTCACCGTCGTCGCCGCCGGTGCAAAGGCCATTCTGGATCTGGAAAAGACCTATGAGGTCCTCGAAACCCTTGGTGTGCCGGTGATCGTATTCGGCCAAGACACCTTGCCCGCCTTCTGGTCCGCCACATCCACCCTGCCCGCGCCCCTGCGGATGGACAGCGCCGCAGACATCGCCGCAAGCCACCAGATGCGCGGCGCCATGGGCCTGCCCGGTGGCCAGCTGATCGCCAATCCGATCCCGCAAGATGCCCAAATTCCGGCACAAACCCTCGCGCCGATCATCGCGCAGGCCTTGGACGAGGCCGCCAGCAAAGGCATCGCCGCCAAAGCCGTCACGCCGTTTTTGTTGGGGCGCATCTTTGAATTGACCGACGGCGCGTCGCTGACTGCTAATATTGCCCTTGTGCGCAATAATGCGGCACTTGCGGCAAAAATTGCAGCATCCTTTTGACGTTAAGTCACCTTAAACGGTGCCCCTCATTGTGGATGCCAGTGGCATCCCCTACATACAACGAGGACACCTTGAGAAAACACTGACTTGAGCAAACACTGGGGGTTCACTCCCGTGATCTCACATTTAGGATCGCCGCACGTGACAACACCAACTGAGCCAGCCCCGCGCCGCACTTTCTTGGGTGGGTTGCGCAACAACTTTATCGCAGGGCTCGTCGTCATTGCACCGATCGGTCTGACCTTGTGGCTGATTTGGTCAGTGGTCGGTCTGGTCGACAGTTTCGTGTGGCCATTTGTGCCCGACGCCTATCAGCCCGAACAGCTGCTCAACTGGGCATTTGGCCGCTCCGTCGCGAATGACACCTGGATCACCGTTAACGTGCGCGGCATCGGTGTGGTGATTTTCCTGATCTTCACAATATTGGTGGGTTGGCTTGGCAAAGGGTTCTTGGGGCGTGGCTTTTTGCGATGGGGCGAAGGCCTCGTCGGGCGGATGCCTGTGGTGCGCTCAATTTATAACGGCGTAAAACAGATCGCTGAAACCGTGTTTGCGCAGACCGAAACCAGTTTCGATAAGGCCTGCCTGATCGAATATCCCCGCAAGGGCATCTGGGCCATCGGCTTTATCTCGACCGGAACCAAGGGTGAGCTGTTGGACAAGGTCGACACGGGACCGATGACATCCGTTTTCTTGCCAACAACACCGAACCCGACATCCGGCTTTTTGCTGTTCTTCCCGACCAGAGACATCATCGAGTTGGACATGTCTGTTGAGGACGCCGCCAAATTGGTGATCTCGGCCGGCCTTGTTTATCCCGGCGAAAAAGAGGCGAAAATGCCAGCGCAATATAGTGACCTTGCCGGAAAGATCGCCGGATCGCACACGCCTGATGACGAGGCGCGCTAGGTTTTCCCATTCAGACCAAGTGCGCTCACGCGTCAGGCGTCAAACATATCCACCAAATTAACAGTGTCGCGCTGACCCAGATCGTCGAAATGCTGTTCTAGGAATGCATCCGCCGCCGCGCGTCCGGCAGATTTGAGCCGCGCCAAGACAACTGGATTAGGCGAAGATTTCGTCGCGACGTTCAAATCATTCATGAGCAGATCATCAGAAATTATGTGCACCAGGACATCCTTCATCGTCCCATTGGTCATTGACCCATCGTGCAGCAAACGTTTCACAAAATTGATTGCGCGCAGTTCACGTAGCAACGACGAGTTGAAACTGATTTCGTTGATCCGGTTCTGGATCGCTTGGGTGTCGGTTGGCACTTCAGCGCGGTGTAATGGGTTGATATTAATTACCATAATGTCGGCAGGTAGGCTTTCAGCGTAAAGTGGAAACAGCGCCGGATTGCCCGTATAACCGCCATCCCAATACGCCTCACCGTCAATCTCAACCGCTTGAAACAGCGTCGGCAGGCAGGCGGACGCCATCAGCGCCTCACTGGTAATCGCATCGCCGGTAAAAATCTTCACCTTGCCGGTGCGCACGTTGGTCGCCCCGACGAACAACTCCGGACCGGTGTCACCGCAAACTGCTTCAAATTTAAATTTGTCCACGATTGGTTTCAACGGGTTGCTGTAAAACGGCCCCTGATCGTAGGGCGACATCAGACGCGATGTCATATCCATCAGGGCCGCCACGGGTGAATTGGCCATCGCCGCGGCCAAGGTCGGCGTGTCTGGCGCAACTGCGTCCATCCACGCAACAACCCGATCATCTGCTACAGCACCCACCTGCCCCCAAAACCAATCAAGGTTCTCTTTGGCACCATTGCGACCACCTGCCGCCATGCCAGCCTTTAGGGCGGCCCCATTCATCGCCCCAGCGGACGCACCAGAGATCGCAGCGATGTCCAACCGCTCATCCTCAAGCAGTCGATCCAGAACACCCCACGTAAACGCGCCATGCGCGCCGCCGCCCTGCAGGGCGAGGTTGATGCGTTTAACGCTCACTGGCTGGTCCAGCCACCATCGGCAGCAATCGACGTGCCAGTGATTTGCGCCGCAGCATCAGAACACAGGAACATCACAATCCCGCCGAGCTGTTCAACGGTCACGAATTCTTTGGATGGTTGTTTGGCGAGGATCACCTTCTCGATCGCTTCGTCCTCGGAAATTCCGTATTCTTTCGCGGTTGCGGGGATCTGACCCTCGACCAACGGGGTCAACACGTATCCAGGGCAAATTGCGTTGGCGGTGATGGGTTCTTTGGCGGTTTCAAGGCCAACAACTTTGGTCATGCCAACAACGCCATGTTTGGCGGTGACATAGGCGGCTTTGAACGGGCTGGCGCGCAATCCGTGTGCGGATGCGATGTTGATCACCCGACCCCAGCCTGCCGCACGCATCACCGGCAAAGCTGCTGCGGTCGTGTGAAATGCCGAAGACATATTGATCGCAATGATCGCGTCCCACTTGGCGGCCGGAAAATCCTCAATCGGGGCGACGTGCTGGATGCCCGCGTTGTTGATCAAAATATCGCAGGCCCCTGCATCCGCAATCAAACGGCGGCAGTCATCGCCCTTGGACATATCAGCCGACACATATTTCGCCTTCACGCCAAACTCTGTCGCGATATCTGCGGCCAATGCATGGTCTTCTGCCCGGTCAGTAAAGGAATTGAGCACGACATTGACGCCCGCCTTCGCCAGTTCGCGGGCGATCGCAAGGCCAATGCCTGAATTTGATCCGGTGATTACGGCGGTTTTTCCTGCAAGCGTCATGATGGGCGTCCTTTGATTGATGTTGCGCTGCAGCATAGGCACATGCCGCCGCGCGGCAACCATGATCACGGCAAAGTTCCATCATGGAACGTCGGTGATCCTTAGCGGACCAGACAGATTATTTTCGGGCAACACATAAAGGGTTTTCAAACCGACCTCTGCTTATCCCATGGGCGGAGATTTGCCACCCTCCGCCTCGGGGCCAAGAGCGATCAAGTTTGCGTACCCAAAACCAGACGTTGGAACCCGAAAATGCCGACACAATTAGCGATTCTCAATGTCCGTAATCTATGCGAACTGACCCGATACATATCGACACTTAATGGGGGGGCAGACCTGCACTTTGCGCCATTAAAAATAGGGCAGAAAAAAACCCCAGCCGAAGCTGGGGTCAAGTTATTGAGGCAGGTTTCATACAGGCAAGAAACCTATCGAGCAGTGCCCTACCTATAAGCAATCGACCGCCCGCATCCAAGCTAAAAGTTTGAAAAGGTTCGTTTCCCCATCTAACATAATCCCCAAGACTAACATTTGGCACGGGGATGCATCACCAAAATGAGCACAGGAATATACACAAGGCTGGGCGCACATATGCGCATGTCAGCCCTTGCGGCGACCACATCGCTGCTGGCGACCTTGGCGGCGGCAGAGCCCGTGCATGGCATAGCTATGTATGGCGACCCTGCCCTACCACTAGATTTTGCGCATCTCCCTTATGCGAACCCCGACGCCCCGCGCGGTGGCAGCATCATCACGGCGAACGTCGGCAGCTTTGACAGCCTGAACCCCTTCATCGTCAAAGGCTCGGTGCATTGGCAGCTGCGTTACCTGATGGGCGAAAGCCTGATGGCGCGGTCTTTGGACGAACCTTTCACGCTTTATGGCCTTTTGGCCGAATCGGTTGAGACCGCAGAGGACCGCTCATGGGTCGAATTTACCCTGCGCCCCGAAGCCCGATTCTCTGATGGCAGCCCTGTCACGGTCGAAGATGTGATCTGGTCGTACGAAACTTTGGGTACCGAAGGCCATCCACGCTACCACGGATTCTATAATAAAGTGGAAAGCATCGAGACCGTCGGAGAGCGCGGCGTGCGCTTTACCTTTGCCGAAGAAGACCGCGAACTCGCCCTTCTCGCGGGTCTGCGTCCGATCCTGCAAAAGGCGCAGTGGGACGGCATGGATTTCGCGGAATCCGGCCTCGACGTTGTTCCAATCACATCATCGCCCTACACAATCACCGACTTTGAGGCGGGCCGTCATATCGAAATGACCCGCAACCCCGACTATTGGGGCACCGGCGTCGTGCCGTTCGTCAACGGGCTCTATAACCTCGACACGATCCGCATGGAATTCTTTGGCGATGAAACCGCCGCATTTGAGGCGTTCAAGGTCGGTGAGGTCAACAGCAACCGCGAATTCAACGTCGCCAAATGGGACAGCCAGTATGATTTCGGGCTGATGCAGTCGGGCGATTTTGTCCGATCGATCCTGCCGCATTCACGGCCATCGGGCATCACGGGCTTTGTTATGAACACCCGTCTGCCGCAGTTTGAAGACATCCGCGTGCGCGATGCGATGATCCATGCGTTTAACTTTGAATTCATCAATGATGCGATGACAGGCGGCGCGCAGCCGCGCATCACCAGCTATTTCTCGAACTCACCGCTGGCGATGCAAGACGGCCCCGCCACAGGTCGCGTGCTTGAGTTTTTGCAACCTTTCGCCGATGACATTCCGGCGGATGCGATATCCGGTTACGAATTGCCGATATCTGACGGGTCTGAACGCAACCGTGACAACATTGGTGCTGCGCTGGATCTGATGCAACAGGCTGGCTACACCGTCCAAGACGGTGTGATGGCCAACGCAGACGGTGACGCGTTCACCTTTGAAATTCTTCTCGAAACCGGATCAAGCGAAAACCAGTCGATGATCGACATGTATGTACAAAGCCTATCGCGGCTTGGCATCACCCCCACCATCACCGCGATCGACGGCGCGCAGTATTCCGAACGCACGGACACCTATGACTTCGGGATGACCTACTTCCGCCGTGGACTGTCGCTGTCCCCGGGAAACGAGCAATACCTCTATTGGGGTATCGAGGCCGCCGACGTGACTGGTGGGCGCAACATGATGGGCGTCAAATCCGAAGCCATTGATGCGATGATCAACCTGCTGCTGACATCCGCCAGTCAAGATGACTTCTTGGCGGCGACCCAAGGTCTGGACCGTTTGCTGACGTCAGGGCGCTACGTGATCCCGATCTATCAGTGGAACATCAGCCGCATCGCCCATGACAAGAACCTGCACTATCCAGACACCATGCCGATCTTTGGCGATTGGCCCGGTTGGCAGCCAGATGTCTGGTGGTATGCGCAAGACTAATAAAGTTTTAGGGCGTTCCAGCTGGGACGCCCTTTTCAGATGTCTTGCCCCTGTTACAAAACACCCCTACCGAAGAAGCCATGAATATACTTATCCTGTGCACCGGAAATTCCGCCCGCTCGATCCTGCTGGAATCGATCCTGAACCGTGACAGCGCCGGTCGCATCCACGCCTTTTCCGCCGGATCAACACCGTCGGGTCGCGTGCATCCGCAATCGCTGAAATTACTGGCCGCCAAAGGCTACCCGACGGATGGATTGTCGTCACAAAGCTGGGACGATTTTGCGACGCCAGGCGCGCCACAAATGGACGTTGTCATCACCGTTTGCGACAGCGCGGCATCAGAAACCTGCCCGTTTTGGCCACGATCCGCTGGTCACGCCCCACTGCAAGCACACTGGGGCATCCCCGATCCTGCCGCCGCAGAGCAACCAGACTGGGACGTCGCATTCCAGACCGCCTTTGACACACTTTCGCGCAAGGCAGCGGCGCTGATCGACCTGCCATTTGAAACCATGGACCCAACCGCCCTCAAGTCAGCCATCAACGCGATTGCCGACGTATGAGCATGCAAAAACTCTGCGCCGAAGCCCTC
>JAGGNB010000023.1 GCA_017886375.1 Octadecabacter sp. | reverse complement strand
ACACTATATAGGGTGACATGTCGGTACGGGCAGCGAGGTGTTGGGGGGACATCTAGACTCAATAGGGTGACATCCTGAGCGTCCCCTAATACCTTTAATACCTTTTCTTCTATTTATATGAGACAAGTTAGGAAGATGAGTTGCACCGAATCCTTGACAGGGACGGTGTTTCCAACGCTAATCAGTGCAACATCGGGAAAAGCGTTTGAATATCAGCCTTTCGCCAAGAAAAGGCACAACATTTCCCAGAGGCAAAGTCGGCTTAGATCGGCAAGAGAGCGGGAAAAGCGAATGACCAACACCTATGGTGATCCAAGCACGACCTTTGCAAAGTTGCACACATCAGCCCAGACCAAGATTGCAGGGCCGGGATCAGCGTCGATAAAATACGATATTGTTACAGCACTTCTGGCAGCCTCTGCCCATGAGGCCGGGCCAAAGGCGCGTTTGGCCTTGCGACTGACGCTTGTCATCACAGCACGGTTTAACTGGCGGCTTGGCTATTTTGCCGTCGGCCAAAAACAACTGGCCCAGATGTGGGGTGTCACCGAACGCACAGCAAAACGGGAGATTGCGCATCTGCGTGCTTTGGGCTGGATTAGGGTCGAAAAGGCGGCGGCACGTGGACGTGTGGCGCAACATAGAATCGAGTTTCCAGCCGTCTTGCGCGACACGCGCCCATATTGGACTGCTGTCGGTCCTGACTTTGCAGCCCGTATGTCAGGCTTGCCCGAAGACAGTGGTAAAACGCCAGACAACATTGTACCAATGCGGGTGAAAACAGTCTCTGTTCCGGCGCAAGATGGCACTCTCTGGCCCAAAATGGCCGCGCATATTGAAGCCGCAGAACCTGACCTATTTGCGGCATGGCTTTGTGGTTTGACCGAGCTTGATCTTGATGGCGGCACGCTTGTGCTTGGCGCACCCACACGGTTTATCGCGGGCTATGTCGAAACCCATCATAGGTTACGGCTGTTGGCGATCGCCACGATGCTGGAGCCGACACTGCGCAATATTAAAGTCATTGCTGTCGCGTGAGAGATCCAAGGTCAGTCTCTCAAAATTTGCACTCCTGATGAAAATTTAGGCGCGTTATTTGGGCACATTATCGAAAGTAAGGTTCCAACCTAGCGGGCTTAGCGGGTTCACGCTGTATTCGGAGCGCTTTTCTGCCGTAGTTGCTTGATTTCGTCGAATGGTTAACGAAGCATTAGCCACTTGGTGGTTCATGTGGTGTATGCCTATTCGGGTATCTATGTTTGTTTTTGTATCAGGTTGTGTAGTTGTTGAACCGTTTGTTCCAGTACCTGTCGCGTTTTGCGACTACCTTAAGTCGAAGGTCGAAGTACGCCATCCTTCTGGCTCTTGACGTAATTCTTGTCCCGATCTCGTTAATCCTGTCAGGCTACCTTTACGGCGACGGACTGGTTAACCAGGTCATTGCCAAGCCAGTGCAGTTTTTTCTGCCCGCACTGGGTGTCGCGGTCGCAGGCGCGGCCGTGTCGGTGGTCTTTGGACTGCCCCGCATCAAGCTTAACGCCTATGAGAATTCCGGCATCCAGCGCACAGCGGTTTCTGCCGTCGTCTTGGGTGGATTGAGCTATGTTTGGATGGCGATGCTGACCGAGCAGGCACCGCAAGCCCGAATTGTGTTCCTTTTCACGCTGGTGATGGTCGTTTTGTCGGTCACAGCCCGGATTTCAATGCGCAGTCTTTTGCTGAAGATGTATCAGAACGGGTCGGATCGTCAGCGCGTCCTGATCTACGGTGCGGGGCAGACTGGACTGCAACTGGCGCGCGCTCTGTGGATGGATGATGCTGTCGAACCTGTGGCGTTCGTTGATGACAACCCGTCACTCCACTACCTCGTGGTGGCTGGGCTGCCGGTTTATCCGCCGTTGCGCATCCAGACGCTGGTGCAAGAAAAGAACATACAGCGCGTGGTTTTGGCGATGCCATCGATCAACCGCGCCAAACAGGCCCGCATCGTGCAGCAGCTGGCGCAGGTCGGTTGTGAGATCAGCATGTTGCCGTCTTTCGCAACACTGATTGGTGAGGGTCAGCTGATTGATCAGGTTCTGCCAGCTGATCCGGCGCATTTTCTGAATCGCAAAAGCCTTGAGTGTGATCTGGACCGGATGTGCGACATCTATTCAGGTGCAGTGGTGATGATCACCGGGGCAGGCGGGTCGATCGGATCCGAACTGACGCGCCAGATTTTGATGTGTCGTCCAGCCAAACTTGTGCTGTTTGAGGTGAGCGAGATCGCCCTGTATAACATCACCCGCGAACTTGAGGATCTTGGACTGACCGATGCGGCCGAAGTGGTAGGTGCTTTGGGGTCCGTCACCGACGCGCGAGCCGTGCGCCACGCAATCGCCCATCATAGTGTGGATATCGTTCTGCATGCGGCGGCCTACAAGCATGTCAATATCGTCGAGAACAACGTGCTGACGGGTTTACATAACAATGTCATTGGCACCAAGATTGTGGCGAATGCAGCGCGCGACTGCGGCGTCGGGCATTTCATTCTTGTATCGACGGACAAGGCCGTGCGCCCGACCAGCATCATGGGTGCGTCCAAGCGGTTGGCGGAATTTATCGTTCAGGATTTATCGGTGCGACCTCGCGACACGAAGTTTTCGATCGTGCGCTTTGGCAATGTGTTGGGGTCAAGTGGGTCGGTTGTGCCGTTGTTTGCTGACCAGATCGCGCGTGGTGGTCCGGTGACGTTGACACACCAAGACGTGACGCGCTATTTCATGACACTGAGCGAGGCGGCACGGTTGGTTTTGCTGGCCGGCAATTTCACCAAAGGCGGGGATATGTTCGTGTTGGATATGGGGGCCGCGGTGCCCATTGGCCGACTTGCCCGCCAGATGATCGAATCTGCGGGCTACACGGTGTGCGACGGCGACAATCCACGCGGCGATATCGAGATTACGATAGGGGGTCTGATGCCGGGCGAAAAGCTGCATGAGGAACTGGTGAGCCCTGACAGCACTCTGACAAATACAGACCATCCCAAAATCCTTGCAACGGACGAAGTTGGGCTTTCAGAATTGGAAGTCGCGTCCGCGGTCAATTCGTTGGAAAAGGCGTTGGATGCCAGTGATCCCGTCGCCGCGCGTGCGGTGATTTGGCGTTGGGTGGGACGGTATCATCTGGATCAGGACCACAAAGTCGCGCTCTTTTCTGACGGTTGAGACAATGTAAAATTTGGGCGATGGAAATCATGAAAAACCTGACTTTGGGGGTTATGATGTGTGCAGGTGTTTTGACTGGGCAAACCGCGCTTGGGTTGGGGGATAGCCGGATGGGTGTACGTTCTGTCGCGCTGTCGTGTGACGGTGAATTGGCCAATCAAAGCTGCGCTGCGTTCGAGGCTGAGATGACGCGGGTTTTCCCGCAGCACGGCTTTGCGCGCGCGCCTGTCGCGAACGCCGATCTTGAAATTGTTTTGCGCATGACCTGGATGTCGACCCGCAGCCTTAAGGGGCAAATCAGTTGGGCGGACCAAACGAGGGGCAGGGGCCAGAAATGACATCAGGTGTGTCTGATGGTCGGATCGATCAAAGGCAGTTGACGGATTTAATTAAAGATCAAATTACCCAAACGTTATTGCCACTTTGATATAGTTACGTTCGGATATTTTGGAGAATGAGGACGACCTTGGTAAACCAGTTGGCAGTTGGGACCGAGAATTTGCTCTATGCAAATGTGTACGACGGAGGCGATGCGCCGTCCAATATCACGACCGGATATACCATCTCAGTGGGCGATACCTTCTTTGGCAACAAAGAGGCGTTCGACACCGACTGGATTGAATTGAAAGTTGTCGAGGGGGAGACCTGTTTTTCCGACCTGAAGGGCGCGACCATCAGCCCGGTGAACGATACATATATGTTTTTGTACGGCTCCGACGGCACATTTTTGGGGTATAACAATGATGGCGGTCGCGGAAATGGATATTTGGAACTGGTGTACAAAGCCACGCAAACCGGATCTGTCTTTATTGAGGTCGACACGTATTTCTTTGCCGAACAGGGCGGCTATGCTCTCACTGTGTCTGACTATATCGGCGATCTGGAAATCGGAACTTTCGTTGAGATGGCCGCGTACATTACGGATTGGGCATGGGCAAACACGGGCGAATCCCGCCACGTTATTGACACGTCGGCAAGCAACGTCATCACGGTCGATATCGGGTCGTTGACAGCAGCCGGTCAGCAATTGGCGCGGTTGGCGTTCGAGGCTTGGGAAATGGTTGCCGACATTGATTTCGTTGAAATGGCTTTCAACGCCAAGCTGGATTTCGATGACAATAACTTTGATTTTTTCGGCAATCCTGAGGGTGCGTATGCGTCCTATAACGCGACCAACGGCATTACGTCGTCGGCTTTTATAAATATATCGGCCAATTGGCTCAACGCCTACGGAACGACCATCGATAGTTATAGTTTCTCCACCTATGTCCACGAAATCGGCCATGCCTTGGGTCTTGGGCATATGGGTTTTTACAACGGCGGGATAAATTTCGCTGACGATGGCGTGTTTTTGAACGACAGTACGCAGTTGTCGATCATGTCTTATGTAACGGGCGCAGAAAACCCGAATGTGTTAGCGGGCTATGGAACGGTTGTGTTTGCGCAGATGGCCGACATCATCGCGGTTCAGGATTTGTACCG
>JAGGNB010000177.1 GCA_017886375.1 Octadecabacter sp. | reverse complement strand
GTCGGGGCCACGGAAGTCAGCAGGGCGTTGCGGATGCCGTGTTCGCGAATTGCGTTCCGTACATCGTCGTCCATCTGCATCATGTTGCCTGTCGCCAAATACTTGTCGGCATCAAACAACGGGAACGCGCCCTTTTCGCGGGCCAAGTCCACCGATGCCAGATACGCAGCGCGCGCGATCGCTTTCATCCAAGCCTCGGTCTGACGCGCCGCATCTTCGGAGCCGTAGCGCAGGCCCGTCATCAGCAACGCATCCGCCAGCCCGGTCACGCCCAGCCCGATGCGGCGTTTGGCTGCTGCTTCTCGCGCCTGCGCCTCAAGCGGGAATTTGGATGCATCAACCACGTTGTCCATCATCCGCACGGCCAATCCGACCAGTTCGGTCAGTTCGGCATCATCAATGGTCGCCGCATCCGTAAACGGGTCAGACACAAGCCGCGCAAGGTTGATTGAGCCTAACAAACACGCGCCGTAAGGCGGCAGGGGTTGTTCGCCACACGGGTTGGTCGCGGCGATTGTTTCGATGTAATTGAGGTTGTTCATCGTGTTGATGCGGTCGATGAAAATGACACCCGGTTCGGCATGGCTGTAGGTCGATTGCATAATCGAATCCCACAAAGCGCGAGCTTGCACTGTGCGAACGGTCTCCCCCGCCCAAACGAGATTCCACGGTTTGTCTGCCTTTACAGCCTCCATAAACGGGTCAGTGATCAACACGGACATGTTGAACATACGCAGGCGAGCGGCGTCGGATTTGGCGGTGATGAAATCCTCAACGTCTGGGTGATCGCAGCGCATCGTTGCCATCATCGCGCCGCGCCGTGACCCAGCCGACATGATCGTGCGACACATCGCGTCCCACACATCCATGAACGACAACGGGCCGGACGCATCGGCGGCCACACCTTTGACCACAGCGCCTTTAGGGCGGATGGTCGAGAAATCATAACCGATCCCGCCACCTTGCTGCATGGTCAACGCCGCCTCGCGCAGAGCATCGAAAATGCCGCCCATCGTGTCAGGGATCGTGCCCATGACAAAGCAGTTGAACAATGTAACGGAGCGATCCGTGCCCGCACCTGCGGTGATACGTCCAGCGGGAAGATAGCGAAAATCGTTTAGCGCCTTGTAAAACTTCGGCTCCCACGCCTTTGGGTCTTTTTCAACAGACGCCAGCGATTTAGCTATGCGTGCCCAAGTGTCCTCAATGGAATTATCAATCGGGGTACCATCACCCTCCTTAAGGCGATATTTCATGTCCCAGATTTGTTCGGCAATTGGGGCGGCAAAGCGGGTCATAGGCGATCCTTTGGGGTATAATCAGTCGAATCATTGAAGGCTTACAGAACTACATGTAGTGGTCCTTGGGCGCAATAGTAGCAGATGTAGGAATTGGAGCATAACACCTTGGCAACCAAGCTGCACCTTCAAAAGTTGTCTGTCGGGACAGAAAATGTCGCAGATCTCGCTGCGTGGCAAGCGAGCAAACGCGCCCAAGCACCGGACGGATTGCCGCGGCATGTGACACGGATGTGGCCCAAACGCGCGGAAGAATTGCTGTCAGGTGGCAGTATTTACTGGGTCGTGAAGGGGTCGCTGTTGTGTCGCCAACGGATTGTCCGGCTGGATGAATACATCGGTGCAGACGGCATTCGCCGTTGTGCCATTGTGATTGACCCTCAATTGATCCGCGTGGTGCCGTCCCTAAAGCGGCCGTTCCAAGGCTGGCGGTATCTAAAGCCCGAGGACGCGCCAAGGGACTTGCCGGTGGGTCGCGAAAACGAGGAGGCTTTGCCGCCATCGTTGAGTGCAGCGTTAGCCGAAATCGGAATTTTATGATCTTGTGATCAGCGCGTGCCGCGGGCGTTGAGGGGGCGCTGCCCCCGTCCTGCGGACTCCCCCGGGATATTTTTGAAGCAAAGACGGGTTAAGAAGTCAGCTTGGCTTCTAGGGCCTTGAGAGTGTCACGTTGGGATTGGGTCCAGTCGCGGCGACGGGCGCGGAAAAGCGTGGCTTGGCTGGCGTGGATCATCCCGTCGCCGAGAATTTTCAGCCCGTTGGCGCGCAGTGTTTCGCCAGTGGAGGTGATGTCAGCCACGGCTTCTGCAGTTTCATTGCGTATCGTGCCCTCAGTTGCGCCCTGGCTGTCGACGAGTTGGTAGTCCGCGACGCCGTGTTCGCGCATGAATTCGCGCACAAGGCGATGGTATTTTGTCGCAATGCGCAGGCGGAAACCGTGATGCGCGCGAAACGCGGCGGCGACGGCATCGAGGTCATCCAAGCTGTCCACGTCAATCCAGGCCTGCGGCACGGCGATGACAAGATCAGCACCGCCAAAGCCCATTTTCGCCACTTCGACGACCCGTTGGTCCCAAGATGACAGTTTTTCGCGTACCAGATCGGAACCGGTGACACCAAGCTGGATGCGTCCGGCGTCAAGTTCGCGCGGCACTTCGCCAGCTGACAACAACACCAATTCGATGCCGTCGATGCCGTCCACGGCCCCTGCATATTCGCGTTCTGAACCGGATTTGCGCAAGGTCACGCCCCGCGTTGCGAACCAATCAAACGTCTTTTCCATCAACCGTCCCTTGGATGGGATGCCTAGTTTCAAGGTCATTGTGCCGCCTCCACAAAGGCCACGAGATCGGGGCGGATGACGCCGCCCACAGCCGGTACGCCAGTCCCATTACCCAGAACCACTGTCAGCGCGTCATAGCGGCCACCCGTGGCGACCGGCGGGATATTCAGACCTGCGTTGGACGAAAAGCCAAACACAAAGCCGTCATAATATTCCATCGATGTGCGCCCGTAGGAAGTTTCAAATGGCAGCGCATCAACGTCAATGCCACGGTTCGCCAATGCGTCCAAGCGTCTGCTTAATCCATCAATAGCCGCACTGATCGACGGCAAATCGACCGAGATATCGCGCAGCGACGCGAGTGCATTCGGCGCAGTTTCACGGACTTTGAGAAGCGCGTCGAGCAGGTCACGTTCAAAACTGGAAATCGGATCAACCGCGGCGTCAGCCCGTAGCGCGTCGATGCGCAATGCGATTTCGGATTTTGAGCGCAAACCGAGGACCGCTGGCAGGGTCGCCATCGGGTCCGGATCCGCCAAAAGTGTCGTGCGTGCGGCGGGCGTGGGTGTGATGGCGCCGAAACGATCCAGCAGCGCCTTGAACCGACGCGGTCGCCACAGGTGGCGCATGAGAGCCGCGCGACGACGTTCGGTTGTTTTCAATCCGATGACAGCCGCACGCAAAATTCCGATATCGCCCGTCATCGGCGTCACGGGCACGCCTGCCAATATCCCTGCAAAGGTTGCGAAAACTTCGGCGTCGGCAGCTGCGACGTCTTTGCCGTCAAACACCTCAAACCCGACTTGGACGAATTCGGTGGGCCGACTTTCGTCGGATTCCTGTTTGCGAAACACTTTGCCCAGATAGGTGTAGCGGGCAGGTTCCGCGCCGAATGCCATATGTTGCTGCACAATGGGAACCGTAAAGTCCGGGCGCAGCATTTGTTCGCCGCGCAACGGGTCTTGCGTGGTGAAGGTCCGCGCGCGGATGTCTTCACCATAGAGGTCCAGCAGCGTGTCCGCAGGTTGCAGCACGTCCGCGTCAGTGATCAACGCGCCCTGCCCGACCAACACGGATTGGTAGCGGCGTGCGCGGTCCCAAATGGCCTGTGATGTTTCGGCGTTCACTTGGGTCACTTTGCTTGCTCGTCCAGCAGCGTCTTGATCCGCGTGACCAGATCGGCGCGGGGAATTTCGAACTGGCTGGGCCGGTCTTTCCATTCTTCATGGGTCGCGGTTTGCGCAATTTTCGCACCGAGGATTAAGTCTTTGATCTGGAGAGTTCCTGCCGCCAATTCATCACCACCTTGAATGATGGCGATCGGTGAATTGCGCTGGTCGGCGTATTTCAACTGGTTGCCAAAATTCTTCGGATTGCCGAGGTAAACCTCGGACCGGATGCCAGCCTGACGCAGTTCGGATACGATGCCCTGATAATCCGCCATCCGGTCACGATCCATGACAGTGACGACGACGGGACCTGTGGTGTCGGACGTCAAACGGCCCTTCATGTGCAGCGCCGCAAGAAGGCGATCAACGCCGATGGAAATACCCGTCGCGGGGACTTCTTGACCGGTGAAGCGTTTCACGAGGTCGTCGTAGCGGCCCCCGCCCGCGACAGAACCAAAGGAACGCGCGCGGCCCTTTTCGTCTTGGATTTCGAACGTGAGTTCGGCCTCAAACACGGGGCCAGTGTAGTAGCCGAGGCCGCGCACGACGGAGGGGTCGATGACGATACGGTCGGGGCCGTAGCCGCCAGCCGCGAGGAGATCGGACATAGTTTGGAGCTCGTCTACGCCTGCTGCGCCCACGGTGCTTTCCCCGATTGCGGCGCGTAGATTGGCGATAGTTCCAACAGTATCGTCGGCCTTAGAGGTGAGGAAGGCTAACACTGGTTCGCATTGCTCTTTGGTTAACCCCACGCCATCAATAAATGCTCCAGACGCGTCTTCCCGTCCCTCCATAAGCAGCTGCCGTACGCCTTCGGCACCAACCTTGTCGAACTTATCAATTGTTCTCAAGACGTTCGCTTGCCAAGCTTCCATGCGACCAAGGATTTCTTGGCCGCCTCCAATTCCGTGTGTCTTTGGCCCAAAGGGATAGTTCTCGTCAATTATCTGCTGAGCAACTGCCTCCAACACACCATTCAAAACCTTACGGTTATTTATGCGCACAACGTAGTCAC
>JAGGNB010000112.1 GCA_017886375.1 Octadecabacter sp. | reverse complement strand
CCGGTGCGATCCAGCACTTGGCCGGCATGAAAGATTCTAAGGTTATCGTCGCGATTAACAAAGACGAAGAGGCACCGATCTTTCAGGTTGCTGATTTCGGCCTCGTTGCCGACTTGTTTGATGCCGTGCCTGAGTTGACTGAAAAGCTCAGCTAGGTTGGGCGTGTCTGGACTGACTATTTAGATTGAAAGGCCCGCCAATTGGCGGGCCTTTTTTGGTCGAGGTCGATTTCAGCCAAGCGCGCGGATCAGTGGCCTGCGCAGTGCTTTCGCTGCAGCCTCATGCGCTGCGATCCCGAGCATTTCCTCTGCCGCGACGGCGTCGAGCGGGGCAAACTGCATGCCGTCCGTCGTTCTGCGTTCTGCGACAACCTCGATAATTTCGCTGACGTAGGGGCGCAGACCCTCAATCATTTTACGGCTCACAAACGCGGGGTGACTGGCCGAGCGAATGCCGGTGCTGGCATTCTGCGGTGCCCGTGATGCAAACCACAGCAGAATAACCGGCCCGTTGGCCTGCCCGACAAGTGATTTCATGCGCCGTGTCCACGTCGCTGCAAGCTGCTTGCGGACCAGTTCAAAGCGGTCATTATCGACGGCACACAACCGTGCAATCAGATGCCCTGTGAAAGAAATCTCAGCAAAATCAATTTCAGGATAAAGCGCCATCAGTTCGTCTGTCGGAGCAATAAAGCGATCATTTCGGCGCGGATGCACCTTGTAGAACGCATTACTCAGGCCCGTCGCGCCGGGCAGCTGGATCACAGTTGCAGCCGCATCGTAACACAACGATTGGATCGCTGTGTCGTGCAAAAATGCATCTGGTCCCGCTGACTGACAGCCAAGGTTCACACAAACCTCACCAATTGCGGTTTCGACGTGGTCTGGAAACGGTTTTGGAATGTATTTTCCAAAGGTTTCTGATCCGCCAAGAAAGGCTACGTAGCGACCATCGGTTGGTCGCCGTGGCCCGCGAAACTGCAGTTTCGACAGGCCATAGCTGCACGGCGTTAGGCGTAAAACGCCCCTCGGAATCATATCGGTCTTCATGGGTCCCACCCTTCTTAATTTACACTCACCACGGCCCACATTCTGCCGATTCTGTTGCTAAATCCCTAAAGTGCGCAATTGACTAAACTTGTTGCAATTTGCTGCGCTTGAGAGTGTCCCTGCGCAGGCCTATGGTGACACCAAGCAATAAAGGGCTGACATAAAATGGGCATTGAACGGATTGGCGTCGTGGGCGCAGGGCAGATGGGCAGCGGCATCGCGCATGTCTGCTCTTTGGCTGGCTATGACGTATTGTTAACAGACGTCAGCGAAGACGCCCTTGCCGCTGCTGTTCAAAAAGTATCCGGCAACATGGACCGCCAAGTATCCAAGGGACTGATCACGGCAGCCGACAAAGACGAAGGTCTGCGTCGCATCAATACGACATTGAAATTGACGGATCTTGGTCCCACAGATTTGGTGATCGAGGCCGCGACCGAACGCGAAACCGTCAAGCAGGCGATTTTCGAGGATCTGCTGCCGCATCTGACGCCAGATACGATTCTGACGTCCAATACATCATCGATTTCAATCACACGGCTTGCGTCCCGTACGGACCGGCCAGAAAAATTCATGGGGTTTCATTTCATGAACCCGGTCCCGATCATGCAGCTGGTCGAATTGATCCGTGGCATCGCGACAGATGTGCCGACATATGATGCCTGCAAAGGTGTTGTTGACCGGCTTGGTAAAACATCCGCCACAGCCGAAGATTTTCCGGCCTTCATCGTCAACCGCATCCTGATGCCGATGATCAACGAAGCGGTCTATGCACTGTACGAAGGTGTCGGCGGTGTTTTGTCCATTGATACGTCACTGAAACTCGGCGCGAACCACCCAATGGGCCCGCTGGAGCTTGCAGATTTCATCGGTTTGGACACTTGTCTGGCGATTATGAACGTGTTGCACGACGGGCTGGCAGATACCAAATATCGCCCCTGCCCGCTGCTGACAAAATATGTCGAAGCCGGCTGGTTGGGTCGTAAAACAGATCGCGGATTTTATGATTATCGCGGTGAGGTTCCCGTTCCCACGCGCTAGTTTTTTAGCGCCAAGGTGTGTTCGCGCAGCCACGCCATAAACGCCCGTGGATCATCGCCGCGTTCTGCGACTTCTTCGGGTGTGATCGGCTTGCCGATGACGGGGTTTTGCGGCTTGTCAAAGGCATGGACGATTTCGTGGATCAATAATCCCTGACGCAGTGTCGCGCTGATCTGGTTGGCAATTTGATAGGCCCGTGAGTTGCTGCCCGGAAAGAAACACGGAACGATTGTGGCACCGGATCGACGGATCATTTTAGCGGTAAAAACGTTCCATTCTTCTTCGATGGCGGGACCCCACATCGTTCTGGACGATGCAACAACACCTGACGGGAACAGCGCGATAAGCCCGCCATTGCCCAGATGTTCCATCGATTTCGCCCGCATTTCGATCATTTTTTCCTGCGCATCCACTTGGTGCACAAACGGAACTGCAATCATGTAGCTCGACGCCGCTTCGTCGATTCCCGTCAAAAGGGACCGCGTCAGAATGCGATAATCATTGCGGCGGCGGCCAATCAGGTCCGCCAAAACCATGCCATCAATCATCCCGTGAGGATGGTTCGCGACGAACATAACAGGACCCTTTTCAGGGATGTTTTCAAGCTGGTCTTGCGGAGTTTGAATTTCGATTCCCATGATCTTCATGGTGGCGGGCCAGAACGCCTGACCGGTGGGTTGCCCCATTTTTTCAAAGGCACGGATGCGTCGCACGATCGTAATCTTGCCGGTCATCCATTCCATCGCCTTGATAAACCAACGCTTTGTGTTGCTATCAAAGGTTTCAGAATAGGTCAGGGAACGGCGATCGTAGACGCGCGGCACTTCGGCCTCGTCGCGCGACGTTTGTGATCTTGTCGACATGTCGGTCAAGCGCAGTTTCCTAGCCTTTCGAAGATTGGGACGCTAATCCCCTTCCCCGAACTTGTCGGCCACAAGTGCGTCCAGCGCATCCATGAGCTGATCGGCCTGCGGGCCGTTTGTTTCAACCTCAATAGAGGTTCCCACGGAAGCTGCCAACATCAAAAGCCCCATTATACTGTCGCCATCGGCCGACATTCCGTCTCTGGATGCTTCGGCTTGGGCGTCAAATTTTTCAACGGTTTCGACAAACTTGGCAGACGCACGCGCGTGCAACCCTTTGATATTGGTGATGTTCAGGGTACGTAGCGCCATTTTCTGCCCTTAGGTGTCCAATTCGACAGCGTGGCTGTCGATATATTTTCGTCCAGCATCCAGCGCCGCGTTCACGGCATCGATCACGGTCTTGTTGCGCGACTTGGCGAGCTTTACGAGCATCGGAAGATTCGCACCATACAAAATGCGACGGTTCTGGAGGCGACAGGCCCGTAGCGACAGGTTGGACGGCGACCCACCAAACAAATCCGTAACAATCACCACGCCGTCGCCAGTATCCACGGAATCGGCGGCATCGCAAATTTCATCTTGTTTGAGGCTTCGATCATCATCGGGTGCAATGGCAATGGCGTGAATTCCGGTCTGCTTGCCGACAACATGCTCTACTGCCGACAGATACTCTGCCGCCAACCCGCCATGTGCAACAATCACAATTCCGATCAAATCCGCCACCCGTTGATCCGCCTTACGGCAGGGGACTCATCCGAGTCCGGTCCATTTCTCGATGCCGTTTAGACACCTGCCAACTTTGTTTCGCAAGGGCCAAGGCCAATTGTTCGGTTACGTAAACTGATCGGTGTTGCCCACCGGTACAGCCAAATCCAATGCTGAGATGGGATTTCCCCTCATCTCGGAAGGCGGGTAACAGCATTAGAAGCAGATCCGTCACCTTCGCCACGAACCCTGCAAGCCGCGCATCCGTTTCAATATATGCACCTACAGCCGGATCGAGCCCCGTTGATCCGCGCAGCGACGGGTCCCAATACGGGTTCTTGAGAAACCGACAATCAAACATCATATCCACCCCTTTCGGGGTTCCGCGTTTGTACGAAAACGACTGTAAGCTGATGCCGAACAGCGCAGCACCGCGATCCCCGAACCAATCTGTCAGGTGTGCCTTCAGGTCGTGGGGTGACATGTCTGACGTATCCAGAAGAAAATCCGCTTGTTGGCGCAACGGCGTGAGCAGATCCGCCTCGCGCCTGATTCCTTGAATTGCAGGTTCATCAGGGGCAAGCGGATGACGGCGGCGCGTTTCGGAATAGCGACGAACGAGGGTGTCCTCCCCCGCTTCAAGAAACAGTAATTGCGCGTCGATATCCGCCCGTAGGTGCAGTTGTGTCATCAAATCTGACACGCCAGACACGGTGAAATCACGGTTGCGAACGTCCAGACCAATCGCCAGCGGACGCGGCAGTTCACCATCCGTCAATCGCGGAAGCAGCGTCAGCGGGACGTTATCAATCGCCTCGAATCCAAGATCTTCGAGCACATTGATCGCGGTGGATCGCCCCGCACCGGACGGACCACTTACAACGATCAGTTTTTGCGGTTTTGGTGTGTCATTGCTCATTTCGGTCCTCGACTAGGCAGGTCAGTCCGCCCGACCATGCATCATATAATGCACGATCACATCGGCAAAATGGGCAATCGCGGCGGTGTGAAGCAGCGCGATGTCATGTCCAAGTAGTGTGATCGTCTTATGGGCCGGCAATCGCGCGGGTTCATCGACGCCCAAATCGACAACCAGATGCAGCGGTGCAGCTGGCGCGGGAACGGCATTCAAGATGCCGACGCCGCGCGCTTCGATGCGCCCGGACAAGGCTGGCGGGCAACTGGCCATCAGGGCGGTCTGTGTTGCCTCAAGCCATGTGATGTCATCGGCCAAAAGGGTTGCGCCAAGAGCCATAAGTTTGAACGCCAGTGCAGATTTTCCAGACCCTGACGGGCCAACAATTGCAACGGCTTTTCCGTTTATTACAACGGTACTTGCGTGAAGTTGCAGGCGGCCTTCGGGCCCAATTTTGGGCGGCTCGGACAGCATTCAGACGGGCAGGCCAACCACAAAGCGCGCGCCAAGCGGTTCAGACCCGATGTCGGCGTCGGTCGGTCGGATATTTTCAGCCCAGATGACGCCACCATGCGCCTCGACGATCTGTTTTGAAATCGCCAGTCCAAGGCCGGAATTATCGCCAAATTGCGTTTCGGGTCGTTCGGAGTAAAAGCGTTGGAATACCTTTTGCAATGCGCCCTCTGGGATGCCGGGTCCGGTATCTTCCACGACGATCAGAACGCGGTTTTCGCGTTTTCGCGCCCATACACGGATCGCGTCGCCCTCTTCGCAGAACGAAATCGCATTGGATATCAGATTAACGAAAACCTGCGCCAGACGCCCTTCAAGGCCCATAATTTCAATCTTGTCTTTCGGCAGGTCTGAGATGAAATCAACGCCTCGTTCCTTGGCTTGATTACCAAGGAATTTGGTCAGGTTGCCAAGTGTATTGATCAGATTGAACGCCTCTTCCTCTTCTTTGACCAACTCTGAATCCAGCCGTGACGCGTTGGAAATATCACTCACCAGGCGGTCCAGTCGCTGTACATCGTGTTCAATCACTTCAAGCATGCGTTCGCGGTGATCTTCGCGCGTAACTTTGCGCAGCGTGCCGACCGCGGAGCGCAGAGACGCCAATGGATTTTTGATTTCATGCGCCACGTCAGCCGCGAATTGTTCATTGCCTTCGATGCGTTCAAACAGGGCCGATACCATGCCACGAATTGCGCCCGACAGACGGCCAATCTCATCGGGGCGGCCCGTCAAATCAGGAATGTGAATGCGGTGCGGCGACATTTTGCGCGCGTTCCGGTCGCGTCCCAGTTCGGCAGCTTGGGCCAGTTCGGACAGCGGATGGGCAATGGTCGATGCCAATGCAAGGCTCATGGCGATGGACACGATAATGCCAATAATAAACATCTGCAAAAGCTGTTCACGGTCACGACTGACCAATGCGTCAAGCTCACCCGGTGCGGAAACCAGCGCGATAACACCCACTGTCGTGCCGCCTTGTTGAACGACGGGCGTCAAAACTTTGAAATAGGATCGACCTTGCGGGTCCACTTGGGTTTCAATCCATGTGCCGGTTTCAAGTGTAAAAGGCACCGCGTCCTGCAATTCTGCAGTGAGATCAAGCGGCGTTACGTCTTGGTCGCCAGCGCCAAAAATGCTGGATAGCTTTTGAAACAAACTGCTGAGTGCATTGGTCAGGAAAACGCCCTGGCTTTGCAGTTCAAGGCCGGGAACGGGTGGGTCCTGCGGGTTTGGATCGGACCATTTCTGAACAAGCGTCCCCCCCGGATCAAGGAGGTACACGTCAATACCGCCGCGAAGATCAAGATTTTCGAGCGTGATTTGCGCGTCCAAGCCATCGCCGCTCATGAGATTGACGGGAGCGTTGACGGGAAGTTGCGCTTCAAACACGTCAGCGATCAATTCAACTTCGTTGACCAGCGCGCTGCCGCGTTGATAGGCGAGATTGTCGCGCGCTGGGTTGAGGTAAAGAACACCTGCGACCAGAACAATCAGCCCAAACAGATTGAACGTGATGATCTTGCGCGCCAACGGTGACTTGAGCAGGTGAAAAATGCCGCGCCGTTTGCGCCGTGGCGCCGCCGCACCATTCGCGGCCGGCGCCACAAAATCGTCGCCAAGCACAACCTGATCCTGTCCATGCGCCGCGTCGCGCACAGACTTTAGATCCCTTACGTCAATCTTTGGGGCAACCGTCATGGAATGCCTACTTAATCTTCGTTGTACCGATAGCCTATACCATAAAGCGTCTCGATCGCCGAAAATTCATCATCAGCCGTGCGCATCTTCTTGCGCAGACGTTTGATGTGGCTGTCGATGGTACGGTCGTCAACATACACTTGGTCGTCGTAGGCCACATCCATCAACTGATCGCGAGACTTTACAAAACCGGGACGTTGGGCGAGCGCCTGCAAAAGCAAAAATTCGGTGACAGTTAAGGACACATCATTGCCCTTCCAGTTCACCGCGTGGCGCAAAGGGTCCATCGTCAGATCGCCGCGCACCATGACCTTGGTTTCTTCAGTTTCTTCAATGATCTCCCCCGAGATCGCATCCTGACGGCGCAACAGCGCGCGGATGCGTTCGACCAACAAACGCTGGCTAAAGGGCTTTTTGACGTAGTCATCCGCGCCCATGCGCAAACCAAGCACTTCGTCAATTTCATCGTCTTTGGATGTTAGAAAAATCACTGGCATTGATGTTTTCTGGCGCAATCGCTGCAACAAATCCATGCCATCCATGCGGGGCATCTTGATGTCCAGAACCGCCAATTCGGGCATGCGTTTGGTGAACGCATCTAGAGCCTGTTGACCATCTGCATAGGTTTCGACCTCAAAGCCTTCGGCTTCGAGTGTGATCTGTACGGATGTCAAAATATTCCGATCGTCGTCGACAAGTGCGATTCGTGACATAATGCTGCCCTTTTACTGCTCGTGTTTTTATTGTCTGCTTTTGTCAATGTTTTGCACCATTTAGGGGGTGCGAATCAATCAAAAATCGAGAAAGGCGGACAATGAACACCTGTTTGTACCCCTAAACACGGTAACCAATGACTAAAATGTCTCACTTCTTGCATCCGCGCCTAACTTGGGTGGGCGGTTCTCCACCTTGGTGGCGCTAACGTGCAATTGATTGCGCTAACTGTGACAAAGGCGGGTGTTAACCCACAAAACCGTCATGTTAGATCGTGGTGTACGGGGCCTAAGCGCCTCTCAAACCTAGGAGCAAGACTATGGACCACGGCACGGTCAACCCATCCATGAAGCTGTCTGATCAAGACATCAATGGACTGGGTCAGGTCTATTACAATTTCTCCGAAGACGATTTGATTGCGCAGGCGCTGGAGCGTGGCGAAGGCCAGCTTGGCAAGGGCGGCACGTTCCTTGTTACCACTGGAAAATTCACAGGCCGGTCGCCGAAAGACAAACACGTCGTGCGGTCAGCAACCACAGAAGACACCATCTGGTGGGAAAATAACGCCGAAATGACGCCGGATGCGTTTGATCGTCTGTATGACGATCTGGTCGCGCACATGGGCGGCAAAGACTATTTTGTGCAGGATTTGTTTGGCGGCGCTGACCCGGCGCATCGTTTGGACGTGCGCGTCGTGACAGAACTGGCATGGCACGGGTTGTTCATTCGCCACATGCTGCGCCGACCAGAAACGTCTGAGCTGGCGGATTTTGCACCCGATTGGACTGTCATCAACTGCCCAAGCTTCTTCGCTGATCCGGAACGCCACGGCTGTCGGTCTGAAACTGTCATCACCATGAATTTCGATCGCAAGATGATCCTGATCGCAGGCACGGAATACGCGGGCGAGAACAAGAAATCGGTTTTCACACTGCTGAACTACCTGCTGCCAGAGCAAAACATCATGCCGATGCATTGCTCCGCCAACCACGCCAAAGACAACCCTGTCGACAGCGCCGTGTTCTTTGGTCTGTCCGGCACGGGAAAAACCACGTTGTCCGCCGACCCTAACCGCACTTTGATCGGTGACGATGAACACGGCTGGTCGGATCGCGGGATTTTCAACTTTGAGGGTGGCTGTTATGCCAAGACCATCGGTCTGAACCCCGAGGCAGAGCCCGAAATTTACGCCACAACCCAGATGCCTGGCACGGTGATCGAAAACATGGTGTTCGATCCTGAGACGTTGGAGCTGGATTTCAACGACGACAGCCTGACCGCGAACATGCGCTGCGCCTACCCGCTCCACTACATTTCCAACGCCAGTGACACAGCCTTGGGCGGACATCCCAAGAATATCATCATGCTGACCTGTGATGCGTTCGGCGTGCTGCCTCCGATTGCGCGGCTGACACCAGCGCAGGCGATGTATCACT
Source organism: Octadecabacter sp. (assembly GCA_017886375.1). Lineage (GTDB taxonomy): Bacteria > Pseudomonadota > Alphaproteobacteria > Rhodobacterales > Rhodobacteraceae > Octadecabacter. The sequence goes on along the minus strand of JAGGNB010000112.1, from coordinate 9,181 downwards.
TCTTGTCCGGCTTTACGTCCAAGGTTGCGGGCACCGAACGCGGTGTGACGGAACCTGAACCGACGTTTTCAACCTGTTTTGGTGCCCCGTTCATGCCACGGCGCCCTGAAGTTTACGGCAATTTACTGCGCGCCAAGATCGCGAACCACGGCGCGACTTGCTGGCTCGTAAACACCGGCTGGACCGGCGGGGCCTATGGCACCGGATCACGGATGCCGATCAAGGCAACGCGCGCTTTGTTGACGGCCGCGCTGAACGGGACGTTGGTAGAGGGGCAATTCCGCAAAGACGCGAATTTCGGCTTTGATGTGCCCGTGGCGTGCGATGGTGTGGATGCAGTCCTTCTGAATCCACGCGACACCTGGGGCGACGCTGCGGGGCAAGCTGAGGCCTATGATGCGCAAGCCGCTAAACTGGTCGATATGTTCGCCAACAATTTCGCGCAATACGTCCCGTTCATAGATGATGATGTCAAAGCCTGCGCGATTGGCTAGGCTGCCAGCATGAAGAAGACGTGCCTGACACGAACGCGCAGCGCCTTTGCTCTGTACCTCGCAGCGACTTTGGCGGCGGGCATGGCTTGGGGCACCGTGGTGTCTGCGGCGGAAGACGACTTTGTCTCAACAGAGGTCGGCTTCTTTGAGGCTGGGGTGATCTGCGCACAGGCGAGCAACGTGGTGCGTGATGCGCCCGACACCCTTGCGGGAAGCACCCATGTCATTGAAGACGCGCCGCCCTTTGTCAGTAACGGACGCGTCGTGCCAGCGGTGTTGGGAATCGGTTTCGGGGTTCGATCCGGCCTTGCGACCGAATTTGGTCAAGATGGCGTTTTGATGACAATCACGCACCCGCCGCTCGGCGGCAGCGGTGTTACACAACAGAGTTTTATAAGTAACATCGGATCAAGCACCGCCCCTAGTGTTACGTTTTATCAGTTTGATTATGGATATGAACTGGCCTTGGGTGAGTGGGTTATGACGGCCAGTCGGGACGGCGACACTCTTTACGAAACCACATTCACCGTCGTGTCACCCAGCGCGCTGCCGGAGCTTGCGGGTGTTTGCGGCTACCTTGACTTGCTCAGCTAGCCAAACGCCGCACGTCGCAGCAGGTTCACCCCCGCAAGAACAAGAACCACCAGCGTAACAGACCGAAATGCAGCCTGCGGAATACGGTCCTGTACGCGAAATCCCAACCACACGCCCACCAGCGCGAACGGCAAAATTGTGAGCGTCAGAGGCAATGAGGCGACCCGCAAGACCCCTGTCTGAATATGCGAACCCGCAAGTGCAACGGCGGCCAATCCATAGATCACACCCTGTGCGCGCATCTGTTCCTGCTTGGGCGTGTCGATCGCCGTCAGGTAGCCCACTGTTGGTGGCCCCCAAATACCGGACATGCCACCGATGAAGCCCGCGAAGCCGCCGACTGCGGCCTCGATGCGGGCGGATCGTTGCGCCAACTTGGGGTGCCATCCGGCCAATTGCAGCGCGGCAAATACCGCGACGGGCCCGCCAATCAATCCATACAAAACACGCGCGTCAAGAACCCGGACAAGTTGCGCACTGATCACCAACATCACCAAACCGCACGCGAGAAACAGGCGGAATTGAACAACGGTTTGTATCGCACTGCCAATGCCCTGCCGCAGCGCCTGCCACCCATTTGTGACCAGTGTAGGGACGATCAAAGCGGCCAGCGCCTGTTCGGGCGCCAGCACCAGCGTCAGTCCCGAAATAAGGATCATCGGCATTGCAAAGCCCACGACACCCTTTACCAATCCGGCAAACAGTGCGACGGCCAGAACGAAAGCAACGGAATAAAAGCTGTCTAACCCAAGAAAGTGATCCATATTGCGTGGGATACACTGCGTCAGCACAGGCCGCACGGCAATTCCGTCCGGTCATTATCGTTCGTTGGATAACTTTTTCGCGAATTATTATTGCGCTGCCACTGCGAAGGCGATATTTCTGCACCTGCACAATCAAGGATTTACCCATGCCCCGTGACGCACATGACCAGAACGCCAAATCCACGCCCGTCTTACCGGACTTGCTGGCCACAACTGCTGCGACCATCGCGCCGCTGCGTGCCTTGCTAGAGACCGCCAAAGACTGTGTGCGTGACAAAGTAATGGTCGATGGCCGTGCCTCCGGCGCGTTGGTTGAGGCGGAACAGACTGCGGCCCACGGTCTGGCGTGGCTCGCCACCTACGTCGAAGCACTGGCACAAATGCAGGTCTGGGCAGAAAAACTACTGGCGGACAGCAAATTCGGCGAGGTCGAACAGCTGATCCACCAGATCGCATTCGGGGAATACCTCTGGCAGATTTATGGCGGCATCCCGATGAATCAGGGTGAGATTTTGCGCCTGCAAGACATCGGCCTAACCCAAGACCAGATGCGCATGATGATGGAGCCGAGCGTCCAGACGCTGACCCAGCACGCCAACACCCAAGCGGCGCGATTGCGTTTGGTCGACCTGATGCAAGAACGCAGCGCCGAAGTCACCGTTGGGGCCACCGGCCTTGACGAAGAACTGGACATGATCCGCGAACAATTCCGCCGATATGCGGTCGAAAAGGTAGAACCGTTTGCCCATGAATGGCACCTCAAGGACCAATTGATCCCGATGTCGGTAATTGATGAGCTTGCTGAAATGGGCGTGTTCGGTCTGACAATTCCAGAAGAATACGGCGGGCTTGGCCTGTCCAAAGCATCAATGTGTGTGGTTTCCGAGGAATTGTCGCGCGGCTACATTGGTGTTGGATCTCTGGGCACACGCACCGAAATTGCCGCCGAATTGATCATCGCAGGCGGCACCGAAGAGCAGAAACAAAAATGGCTTCCAGCCTTGGCGAGTGCGGAAAAACTGCCAACTGCGGTGTTCACCGAACCTAACACGGGGTCCGACCTTGGCGCGCTGCGCGCACGGGCCGTGAAAGACGGCGACGATTACCGCATCACGGGCAACAAGACATGGATTACCCACGCATCGCGCACCCATGTGATGACGCTGCTGGCGCGCACCAATCCCGATTCGTCGGACTATAAGGGCCTGTCGATGTTCCTCGCGGAGAAGACACCAGGCGATGATGCCCACCCCTTCCCGACCGAAGGCATGACAGGCGGCGAGATCGAAGTCCTCGGCTATCGCGGCATGAAAGAATACGAACTTGCGTTCGATAACTTCCACGTTAAGGGGGAGAACCTGCTTGGCGGGGAAGAAGGCAAGGGCTTCAAGCAACTTATGGAAACATTCGAGAGCGCGCGCATCCAGACGGCAGCGCGTGCCATCGGTGTGGCATGTTCCGCCCTCGATGTGGCGATGCAATACGCGCAAGATCGCAAACAGTTCGGCAAATCCCTGATCGAATTTCCCCGCGTCGCCAACAAACTGGCGATGATGGCGGTCGAGATCATGATCGCACGCCAACTGACCTACTTTTCAGCGTTCGAAAAGGACGAAGGTCGGCGCTGCGATGTCGAAGCCGGCATGGCAAAACTTCTTGGCGCGCGCGTCGCTTGGGCGGCTGCGGACAATGCGCTGCAAATTCACGGCGGCAACGGATTTGCCTTGGAATATAAGGTCAGCCGCATCCTGTGTGACGCGCGGATCCTCAACATCTTTGAAGGGGCTGCCGAAATTCAGGCGCAGGTCATCGCCCGACGTATCTTGTGACGAAATTCGGCCAATAATACTAAATTATTGGCCCAACCCGCCTATTTAAACGGCACCAAAATGCAGGGCATTTCACGCAAGTTCGGCAAATCATCAATGACAAATTCGCCGCAATCTGAAAGCGCTGCGGCGGATGCTTCGCTTGGCGATCCATAGCCCCAAACGACTGAATAGGCACCGTCTTCGCTCACCGCCATGGCGCGAAAACTGCCCCAAGTTGGGTCTGGATTGTCAAAATATCCCGCTGCTTCCGGTGCGAGACTGATCTGTCCGGCCTCAAGCGGCGCATAGCCCTGCGGCAGAATTTCAGCATAGACTAAACAGATCGGCCCCTGTTTCAGGCACTCTTCAATGGCAATTTCGCGTGCAGCCTCAAGAGAATTCGCGCCCGTGACATACCCATAACCGAAGTCTTTGGTGATCGCGAAGGCCCCGAAAAACACGGTGTCAGCCAGAAAATCGGTTTCATACGCGGTGAGAGTTTCATCCGGCAATTGCAGCCCTGACAGCCGATTTTCAACGCCCACAGACGGGTAGGTCACGACCTCCTGAACAGGTTCGGCAAAATCAATCTGTGTCAGGAGCGGCCCGACATCTGGAACCGAACTCGGCAGGCTGAGTGAAAGGGTTAATATAAATTCTACAATCATTTGGTCCTCCAACTATCCACCTAGACAATCACGGGTTGACGCATCCGTAAAGATTTCCCCCTTTTTTTGGGTGAAACAGATGCATATGTTGCAGTCATGCTGAAAATAATGCCCATCCTGATGCCCCTCGCCTTTCTCAACGCCTGTGCTGGCGATGAAAGCATCGCAGGCTACGTTGACCCGTCGGCTGAGTATCATTTGGTCGAAATCGACGGCGAGGCGATCAGCTTGCGGACGACGATCGCATTTCCTGCGGCGGGAGAGGTCGTAGGCCAAGCCCCGTGCAATCGCTATTTTGCGACCCAAACAGCGCCCTACCCGTGGTTCAGCGTTGATGGGATCGGGGCGACCCGCATGGCCTGCCCAGACATGGCGGCAGAAACTGCATTCTTTACGGCCCTCCAAGACATGACATTGTCCGAAGCGTCAGGCGACACGTTGATCCTGTCCAATTCTGATGGCCGCCAGATGGTGTTCGCGGCGCGCTAAGCCAACCGTTTCATCGTATCAATCAGCCGCTGACGGGCTTCTGGAATTGGCAAATTGCCAAGCGATTTAGCAAGATGATTGTTGAGGAAATGCCCCGTGGTGCGCAGCGCCAGAACGATCTCAGTGAGATCTGCGTCGCCCTTGCCCAACAAGACATGCGGCAAGGGAAGCAACCGGTCCGCCCATTCTCCCGCCGCCAATCGCGACACAGCACGCCCCGTTCGCGGTGATACATAGAACAGATCGTCGTTCAGGCCGGACACAGCGCAGGCTGACAAGTCCATCCCGAACCCCATTTCATCTAGCAACGCGACCTCCCATTGCAGATAGGCCAACGGCCAGACCTCGTTTTGGCCTAACAAGTCCAACAATTGGATCGTGCGGTCATACAGCGGCGCGTGGGCTTCGCGATCTGGCAACAGAAATGACAAAAGCCCAGTCACTGCGTTCAGTCCTGCCAGCGCCAGTCGATCCTGCATGACCTGCGCTGTGCGACTGCGGATGGGTTCAACGGTAAAGCTGCCAAGGTGATCTTCAAGCCGCGCTTTCCACGTCACATCCAGTTGCGCACCGGGTTGCAGCGTTGGCGCGATCTTACGGCTGGTGCCGCCACGCACGATGCCAGCGGTCAGGCCGCGCGACGGGGTAAACACCTCAATAATAGCGGAGCTTTCGCCGTGTTTGCGGACCCGTATCAAAGCCCCTTCATCGCGCCATTCAATCATCTGTATAGTCTAGGCGAGAGCCGATCTTAGGCAAGCGAAGGATCGTCTAACAAATGACGTCCATCGCGGTCTTCAACCTCAAGCACCCAAATATCGGGATCAAATCCGGCTTGCTTGCTAAGGGATGCGTCAACGTCTGTCTCAGGTCCTTCGGCCAGAACAACCCATTCACGTTCCCCTGACGTAAGGTCGAACTGGCGCTGGAATGCCTTTGCCTGCCCGTCAAGCGTATTGAGTTTGACCAAAACAGAGCCCGCCGTTTTGTCACCCTTACGGGTCACAAACACGGGGATTTCTACAAGTCGCAATCGCGTCAAATAGGCGGACACCCAGAATTCGCTCGTCAGGCGTGCGCTCACAGTTCACACCAAAATTTACGAATTTTGGTCAGGCCCGTCATTCGTTTCCATCTTTGAAATTAAGGCCCATTTCGGAATACCGATCAGAATCTTCGAGCCAGTTCGGACGCACTTTGACCTGAATGAACAGGTGAACTTTGCGACCCAGAAATTCCACCAATTCCGCACGGGCAGCTTGGCCGACTGACTTGATCGTCTCACCACGGTTGCCCAGCACGATGCCCTTGTGACCATCACGCATGACATAGACCAACTGGTCGACCTTGCAGGACCCGTCTTTACGTTCTTCCCAATTTTCCGTCTCAACAGTCAGTTGATACGGCAATTCCTGATGCAGGCGCAGCGTCAGTTTTTCGCGGGTGATTTCAGCGGCGATCATGCGCAGGGGCAGATCGGCGATTTGATCTTCGGGGTACAACCACGGCTCGACGGGCATCCGCTCAGCCAGCCAAGTGCGCAAAGTTCCAGCGCCGTGGCCCTTTTCGGCAGAAATCAGGAACGTTTCGGCAAACGCGAAGCGTTCGTTCATTTCTTTCGTCAGGCCGAGCAAAACCGGCGCTTCGACGCGGTCGATCTTGTTGATTGCCAGCGCGATTGTGCGGCCTTTGCCAACATCGCCCAAGCGTTCCAAAATCGCCTCAACACCTTTGGTGATGCCACGGTGCGCTTCGATCATCAGCACGACCACGTCAGCGTCTGAAACCCCGCTCCATGCGGCGGCGACCATTGCGCGGTCCAGACGGCGTTTGGGCTGGAACAGACCGGGCGTGTCGACGAACACGATCTGACTGTCGCCTTCAATCGCAACGCCGCGGATACGGGCGCGCGTTGTCTGAACCTTGTGGGTGACGATGGATACTTTTGCGCCAACCATACGGTTCAACAAAGTCGATTTACCCGCGTTGGGTTCACCAATTAGGGCGACAAATCCGGCGCGTTGCACCGTTACGTCTGGGGTGATTGATGGGGTATCTGGTGTGCCTTCGGTCACGTCGTCTCTCCTTGTACGCGGTCCAATAGGGACTTGGCGGCGGCTTGTTCGGCTTGGCGTTTGCTGGGCGCTGTCGCCGTGTCAGTAGCCCCAGAATGCAGACGCACTTCTATAGTGAATATCGGCGCGTGATCGGGGCCGGACCGTGCCGTTTCGATATAGCTGGGTGGCGGTTCGCCTTGCCCTTGGGCCCATTCTTGCAGGGCCGTCTTGGGATCACGCGCGTCTTCTTCGACGTTTGAAATCCGATCCCCCCAAAGGGCGACAACACGTTCGCGGGCGACATCAAATCCGGCGTCGATATAAACTGCGGCAATCACCGCTTCCATTGCGTCAGCCAACAGCGCTTCCTTGCGCCGCCCGCCTGTCAGCATCTCGGATCGACCAAGTTTCAACACTGCACCAAGGTCAATCTGACGGGCCACATCAGCGCAGGTTTCTTTACGTACGAGCGCGTTAAAACGTGGGGCCAACAGGCCTTCGGGGGCAGTCACGTCAGCCTGCAACAGGGCCTCTGACATGACCAAACCCAAGACGCGATCACCTAAAAATTCGAGCCGCTGATTGTCATCACGATTGGGCGTCGACATGGACGAATGGGTCACCGCCCGGATGAGGTGTTCAGGCTTGGCGAAGGTGTGGCCAATCCGGTCTTGAAAGTCGCGAAGTGCGCCAGACAGTTTCATGAAATACTCATTCAACGGCCTTGAAATAACGGTCCGACCGCCATGTCCAGAACGCCAAAAGTGATCGGCCGGAGGATGAGAACATGATGCGATCAGCCCGCCCGACGATGTCTTCGAATGGCACGAAACCAACCCCGCCTGTGATCTGCGGCACGCGGCTGTCAGATGAATTGTCGCGATTGTCGCCCATGAAGAAATACTGGCCTTCAGGGACGGTAAAGATACCGGTCGTATCAAGATCACGATTGCCGATATTCAGCACCGTGTATTCCACGCCGTTGGGCAGTGTTTCCACGAAGCGTTGCTTGAGACATTCAGCGCCAAGACCCACGGCACCATTTGCACAGCGCGGCGGATTACCTGAGCTGCCTTGATATTCCATCGTTTCGCTGAACAGACCCGCATCGGATTGCGCAACTGCTGTGCCGTTCAGCAAGATGATACCGTTTTGCATCTGGATCGTATCGCCCGGTAAGCCGATCACGCGTTTGATGAAATCGCGGCCTGTGACAGGGTGGCGGAACACAACGACATCGCCGCGCTCGGGCTCTGAGCCGAACAGACGATCATTGCTGCCCTTGAAGACGCCGCAGAAGTCTTCGGCGTCAACATTAATTCCGAAACGCGGGATGACGATGGAGGGGCAGGACGCGTAGGAATAGCCGTAGGCCATTTTGTTGACGAACAGGAAATCACCGATCAACAGCGTCTCTTTCATCGATCCAGACGGAATCCAGAATGGCTGGAACAGGAACGTGCGAAAAACGCCTGCGATTAGCAGGGCGTAAACAACTGTTTTAACGGTCTCTTTAATGGATGCCCACACAGGTGGTCCCTCGCGTCATAAGGTCAATAAAAGTTGGGGCTATGTGCGCGTCAGGTCGCGTCAAGTCAACCCGCAGTATCCTTATTGATAAGGGGTCTGGCTTCGATGACGACAAACGCCTGCGCCCAAGGATGATCGTCGGTGAGGGTCACGTGAATGATCGCCTCGTGACCTGCGGGGGTCATGTCGGCCAGCCGCTGCGCAGCCCAACCCGTGACCGCCATCACCGGCTGCCCTGTCCGAAGGTTCGTCACGGCCATATCTTTCCACGCGATGCCCATGCGTAGACCCGTGCCGAGGGCCTTGGAACAAGCTTCTTTGGCGGCCCAGCGTTTGGCGTAGGTGCCTGCGACGTCTTTGCGATTTTCAGCCTTGCGTTGTTCGATATCAGTGAACACGCGGTTGCGAAAACGGTCGCCAAACCGATCCAGAGTGCCTTGAATTCGTTCAATATTCGCAAGGTCCGTGCCAATACCAAGGATCATGGGTTCAGCCTTGTTCTGTGAAGGTCACTCATTTCCCAAGGCCTGCTTGACGGTGACGGCACCGGTGGCTTGGTTCACCGTGATCGACACCAGTGCGGGGTTTTGAAAGCTCTGTTCTGGCAGATAAATGGTCGCTGGAACCTCAAACGTGAGGCCCCTTGCGGGGTCATAACCAGCCTCTAAGCCATTGAAATCAATGTTAGCATAACCAAGATTTTCGTCGAGTCCCACCACGGTGCAGACCCGACTGCCGAGTTCATCGTAGGGGGGGTGCAGGATTAGCAGATAG
>JAGGNB010000060.1 GCA_017886375.1 Octadecabacter sp. | reverse complement strand
GCGCGCCGAGGTGTTGGTGGATGACTACCGCGTGTGGATGTATCCGTTTCGCTGAAGAACTGGTTAACATAAAGGTCCGTTCTGCGGGGCAAAGCCGACATCGGCGCAATCGTGGGGAATGGCAGCAAATTGCGGGTTGCGGACCTCTACGGCGCCCTAAAACATTTTCGGATTTTCGGATTTTCGGATTTTCGCAATGAGAGTATCCCCAACTAGACGTGGTTTTCCAGCCATCGTGAAGTCCTCCGAACATTTGTAATAGATGCTCTGTGAAATGCCGCCATGACGGCAGAGCTCAGCAATGCTGTCTTCGCCACGCAAGCCGTCTAAAAACCTTTAATTTAATTATGTGACGCCCGAAGGAAGGAGCTCGAGCGTCACACAGCTACAAGATAAAGAAACCTTTATCGCAGCGTCGGTACATCAATACGCTTATTCTTGAACGACGCTGAGCTCTACATCGTCCAATGAACCATCTCCATTGGTATCCAATCCAGCAAAGCTGTCGTCAGTGGTATCGGGATAAGCCGCCTGAACCTCATCAATCGTCACCAAGCCATCGCCGTTGGTGTCTAGATCGGCCACGGTTATGGCCCAAGCTGGGGCTGCAAGTGCGAGGACGACAGCGGATGTTGTAAGGATCGTTTTCATCTTTGATCTCCATTTGGTTTTACAAGGCGTTTTGTATGCCCACTAAAACCAATACGATCCGTTCGCTGTATTGTAATAGAGTGTCGTTTCTTTGGGGACATTTAACGCGCACTTTCGCTAATTGGTACTCTTTGACTATGCGCAATTTTGCCTAAAAACAGCACTACAAGACCGGTAGCAAAATCTAGCTTACAGCTAACGCAACAAGTGGCATTATTGCGCTGAATAATCTGTGACAAAGGATGAAAGTAATCAAACGTGTGCCTGTTTCGCTCAGTCGCTACAAAGAGTAGTTAAATCGCGTCAGATCCTGTCCAACAAACGGGAAGTAGCTAGGTAGTCGTTTCCGTGCGGGTAGCGGATACAAAGGACCAATAGCATCGAATACTTTGGGCTCTTTGCTGTCATTCGCTAGACATAAAAAGGGCCGCCTGAATTGGAGCGGCCGTTTCAATTTCAGATCACTAACGCTTGGTTCAGCTCGTCGTCGTCTGCGGCCAGATCGGCCTCAACTTCGTCCGCGGCCCCGATCACTGCGTCGTGGTGAAAAAGGGAGAAACGATTAGCGCAGTTTGGTGGCCCACATCGCGTTGCCGTTCAGATCAAGGCCGCGGAAATTGCAGTCGTGATCGGCTGTGGCGTCAAAGAAGACGTTCAGGAATGCGTTGACCTTGTTGAACGCGATAAGTGCGCGGCCGGCAGTCGTTACAGGTGTCGTTGTTGTGGCGGGTACGGTGTAAGTTATTGTTGTCAGGGTGTTCATTGTCATTATCCTCGTTGGTGCGTGGTGGTGTTGCCGGTGTTTGCTGCGTCAAATCTCTTGCATTCAACCTACGAGTTAGGGTTCCCTTAGGGCAGGCCGGAAAACCTTACCTTTGGGTCTGTCGGGGTCAGGATGTCCTTACCTTTTTGCCATGAACGGGCGGAATTGGCATTTGTTTCACGATCGAAACACCAATTTCTACACCCCACGCATGAAAAAAGGCCGCCCCGAACTGGGACGGCCTTTGTCGTGGTGTGGAGTTTGGGTCTTAGTTCAGGTCGGCGTCGTAGCCTGCGGCCAGATCGGCCTCAACGTCGTCCACGGCCGCGATCAATGCGTCGAGGATTTCGTTGCCACCGTCGACGTTTTCACGAAACCACGCCTGTACGGGTGTTGCAGCTTCGGCGAACATGGCCTTCTCTTCGGGGGACGGCACATAAAGGTTGCCGCCACCTTCCACGAAGTCCGCGTAGGCTTGGATCGAATTGCGCTTAGGCGACGCGAATGTCGCCTGCTGCAGTGCGTAGAAGCCATCAACGATAACGCGGCGCTGTGCTTCGTCCATGCCAGTGAAGCGTTCGTTGTTCATCCACCAAAGCGCACCCATATAGGCGTGGCCATCCAGTGTGACGTATTGCAGGCCCGCATCGGGGAATTTCATGCCCATGATGTCGGTGATGCCATTTTTGGAACCTTCAACGACGCCGGTCTGGAATGACGTAAACAATTCAGGCCACGGGATCGGGGTCGGGGAGGCACCAAGGGCGCGCACGAGTTCTTGTGGCAAGTCAGCGACAACTGTGCGGATTTTCAGACCTTCCATGTCGGCAGGTGTCATGACGGGGCGCACAGTGTTGGCAAAGTTGCGCCAACCGCCTGTGTTACCAACCGTCATCAGACGAATGGTATCGTCGGATGTTTCCAGTGCCATGTCGCGCATCGTGCGGACAAAATCGCCCTGAAGAACGCCTTCGGCCACGCGGTCATCGGACATCAGATACGGCAGGTCGAGGACTTGCACATACGGGAAGATGCCAGCAGCACCACCAGAGGTGGAGATGTAGATGTCGATGGAACCTTCCGAGACGCCCTCAAGGCATTCAGCGCCTGTTGAACACAGCTGCGTGCCGATGAACAATTCCACTTCGATCGCGCCGTTCGAGGCGGCTTCGACGTAGTTCTTGAACACGATCAGACCGTCATAGTCTTCGTCGTTTTCGTTGGAGTTCGCCGTCGCGCGCAGGGTGATCGTGTGACCATCTGCGTATACAGGCGCTGCAGCAAGGGTGTAGGCGGCGATGATGCCAGCCGTTGCGAGATATTTCATCATTTAAGTAATCCTCCCAGATTGATGAATTTAGTTTGGCGTTAGTTTGGTGGCGGTCCAGGGCTAATGCAAGCCATGTAACCGATGTCAGGCGGGCATCCGAGGAAGTCCGCGAGATAGGGAACCGTCATTGAAATTTGCGGGAAATAGGTAAGCAAGAAGATCACCACGACTTCGACCGCGAGGAACGGCAGGATGGCCCACGCAATGGTTTCAACCTTTTCGCGGCTGACCGTCGAGGCCACGAAAAGCACCAGACCCATGGGGGGCGTGGCAAGGCCGACTGTGAGGTTTACCGACATGATGATGGCGAAATGCACGGGGTGCACGCCGATGTCGGTAAAAATCGGGCCAAGGATCGGGCCAAGGATGATGATCGCGGGGCCCGCGTCCAGAAACATGCCGACGATGAACAGCAGGATGTTAATCAAGAACAGCAGGATCAGCGGGTTTTCAGACATCCCAAGGATGATGTCGGCCATGGTTGTGGCCGCACCAGACGTCGCCACGATGGTCTTGAACGCCACAGCCGCACCAACCAGCAGCAGCACTGACGCCGACGCGAGGGCTGAGCGTTGCAACACGTCAAAGAAATCCGCCCACGTCAGGGAGCGCAGCACAAAGACGCTGACCAGCAACGCATAAGCGACAGCGACGGTGGAGGCTTCGGTCGGGGTCATGACGCCGACAAGAATACCGCCCAAGATGATGATTGGCGTTTGCAGCGGCACGACGCCCTTTTTGCACACGATGCGGAAATCGGCGCTAACGACGGTGCGCAACCACATAAAGAAGAAATGCGCGAAGACCAGCAGCACAGCCAGCGTTCCCACCAGCATCCAGCCCTGCGGTTTTGCTACACCAGCAAATGACGACCCAAGCCGGAACACCGCCCAGAGCAAGCCCATGAAGTTGATGCGCACAAGGATCAGAGACAGCCAATGTTCAATCGGTGCAATGGTCTGGTTTTTGTGAACGATGCGTTCGGCTTTTGGCAAATCGTAGCGATCGGCCATCAGGCGCACCATGACCATCAGGCCAATACCGACCAAAATGCCCGGAACGATGCCTGCCATAAACAGCGCCGCAACGCTTTCGCCCATGACATAGGCGTAAATGATCATGATGCCGCTGGGCGGGATGATCGGGCCAATGACAGAACTGGCAGCGGTGATCGCCGCGGCAAATTTACGGGTATAGCCGTTCTTTTCCATCGCGGGAATCAACGTGGAGCCAAGCGCAGATGTATCGGCCACGGCAGACCCAGACAGGCCCGCGAACAATATTGATGACAGGATATTCACCTGTGCCAAACCACCGCGCATGTGGCCCATGAAGGCCTGTGAAAATTCCACAAGGCGTGTGGTAATGCCGCCGCGGTTCATCACTTCGCCTGCCAACATAAAGAACGGCAATGCCATCAGTGGAAAGCTGTCGATGCCGTTGTAAACATTGCGGTACAGGATCGCGAGATCCTTTTCATTGCCCGTGACCCAAGTCATGAAACCGGGGGCAAACAAAAGGGCGAATACGACAGGCGTGCCAATCATCAGAATGGCAAGGAATAGCGGGAGGAACCAAATCAGCATTACGATGCACTCGCCATGTCTTGGTCGCCAAGCGGGGCGAGGCCAGCGTCGCGCCCGAACAGTTTCAACCCTTGGCGTAGGATCAGTTCGACACAGACGATAATCAAAAGGTTAACGCCGACCCACAGGGCTGCATATTGGTAATAATTCGAAAACTTCGCGCGGCATTTTCCGATCTCGATGCCAAATGGCCAGCGCAGGGTGGATGAGCAGCCGCGCCCCGACAGGCTGTCGACGTGATTGTTCAGCCCCTTGTCCCACATCACCAGCAGCACCGCGAACGACATCGCGAACAACACAAGCGTGAGCACCGTGGCGAGGCGTTCAGACAGGGCGCGTTCCAGCATATCAATGGCGACAAACCCGCCGTGACGATACGCAATTGGCGCCATGAGTCCGGTCATCCACAACATGCCAAATCGCGCCGCTTCTTCGGTCCAGTTTGGCGCGTCGTTCAGGGCATAACGCATAAAGACTTGCAGCAGGATAAAGCACACCATGAAAACCAAAGCGGCAACGGCAATGGACTTGCCGACCTTATGAATGCTCTCGTTGATCGCCGCATGGGCTTGGGCTGCAGGGATTGGGCGCAGAATGCAGGCCAGCCAAAGCGCCGCGGCCATTAGACCGACAAGGGCCATGTCGCTGACGCCAATCGCATCGGCCACGGCCTCTCGTCGGTCCGAAAAGGCACCGATCAGCAGGATCGCGGCGTAAGCTGCGACAAGTGCTGCGATTTTAAAGCGTCCTCCCAAAGTATGCCCTCCCTAGGCGTCATTCAAAACGTGCATTCTAACTTTATATCAGTACCTTATGATCCATTCTTGATTTTAACCTTTGATTGATACGAACCGACCTGCCTGAAACAACAGCGGTAAACCATCACGTGCTGCGGCCTCAATTACGCGCCCGACGATGATAACGTGATCGCCCGCATCATGTTCTGCGTCCAAGCTGCATTCGAACCGCGCAAGGCAGCCGTTGATCAGCGGAACGCCGTTGTCGTTTGTTGTCCAATCGAGCCCCTCAAACGCCGACTTGTCGCGGGTGAAATCGTTGCACAGCTGCTGTTGATGCCCGTCTAGCACGTGGATCGCAAAATGCTTGGCACCGGTGAAGTATTTGAACCGCTTGGATGATTTCGCAGGCGACCACAGCACAAGTGGCGGATCGAGGGACACGGAGGCAAAGCTGTTTGCGGTGATCCCGATCGGCCCGTCAGCCGACGCGGTCGTCACAACAGTCACGCCAGTTGCATAAGCACCCAAAGCGTCGCGAAACGCGCGCTGGTCCGTGAGGGGGTCAAAAGCGTTCACCTATGCCACCTCATGGCCAAGGGCCGATTCATAGAGTTTGAACCATGTTTGGCGGGTCATCTTTACATTAAAAGCGTCAGAGAACCCTTTGATGCGGCTTAAGTTATTTGTTCCCATAACAGGCATAATATTTGCTGGATGTGCCAGCAGCCAAGCGACTGCAACGGCAGCGCGATCCACGCCATTGTCGCCCGCAACTGCGTCCATCGCGCGGCCAAGGTCGGTGTCAGCTGTCATCAATGCGCCACCGCCAAGTGGCGACCACGCCATGGGCGCCACGCCGCGTTCCTGCAGAAAGGCCAGATCACCGTTGGTCAGCGCATCGTGGGCGGATAGCGAGACTTCGATCTGGTTTGTCACCAGCTTGGATGTCATGGCAGATTCCAGCAAGGTCCAGTCGTGCAGCTTGAAATTCGACACACCAACTGCGCCCACTTTGCCGGACGCGACAAGGGCATCCAAGGCCGCACCGGTTTCATGATGGTCCATCAGCGGATCGGGGCGATGGATAAGCAGGACATCAATCTTGTCGATCCCCATCAAGCGCAGGGAATGATCCACAGAGGCGACGATATGGTCACGCGTGGTGTCGTAATATTTGCCCGGGGCATCCGAATAGCGCCCGGCAGGCGCAAGGATATCGCATTTGGTGACGACTTCGATTTGGTCGCGGATGTCTTGGGTCAGACCCGCGCCCATGATTTCTTCGGCCATGTAACCGCCGTAAATATCGGCCTGATCCATGGTCGTGATGCCCTGTTCCAGACAGGCTTCGATTTTGGCCTGAACCGCTTTGGGGGATGTGTCGTCAACGTCGCCAAGCCGCCACATGCCATAGACAATGCGCGACAGGGACAGATCGGGGGTCAGGGTAATGCGTTCCATAGATGCCATATTATATACGAGGTCCGTTTCCGAGAGGGGTTGCAGGGGTGTCGCTGGGGACACGACCATAAACATGGGGTAATGAGCAGGTTTTCAAGTCCGGCATCACAAGTTTGCCGAAATATTTGGCTTCGTCAATGTGCGGATAGCCGGAGAATATGAAGCTGCGGATGCCCATTTTGCGGTAGTTTTCGATCTTGGACAAGACTTGGTCGGCGGAACCAACAAGGGCCGCACCACAGCCGGACCGCGCGCGGCCAACACCGGTCCAAAGGTTGGGTTCGACATAGCCGAATTTGTCGGCCAGTTCGCGGGCTTTGGCCTGATGGGCCACGCCAAGTGAGATGCTGTCATGGGCACGATCGCGGATCAATTTGCCGTATTCATCGTCCAGTTTGCTGACCAGATGATCGGCGTATTCGCGCGCTTCGATTTCCGTGTCACGCACGATCATATGGACCCGCAAGCCATAATCGAGGGTGCGGTTATAGCGGGCCGCCACTGCGTTCACATCGCGCATCCGCTGTGCAAGCTGGTCTTCGGGTTCCGGCCACATCAGGTAGACGTCGCAGTGCTGACCACACAGTTCGAGTGCTGCGGGGGAATAGCCGCCGAAATACAGCAACGGGCCGCCAGTTTGGTAGGGTGTTGCGGGCGCGGTTGGGACGTTGGCGAACTTATAAACCTCACCATCATAGTTGATTTCGTCGCGCGTCCACGCCTGTTTCAGGATTTCCACGACCTCGTGGGAGCGTTTGTAGCGAAACGCGCTGTCGGCTACTTCACCGGGGAAATCGGACGATATAACGTTGAGGGTCAGGCGGCCTTTCAGCATGTGATCCAGCGTTGCGACGGTGCGCGCCAGCATAATGGGCTGCATTTCACCGCAGCGGATCGCGGCGAGCATGTTGATCGATTTTGTCAGCGGGGCCATGCCTGCCACGAACGACAATGTGTCTTGCCCGACCTGAAAGCTGGACGGAGCGAGGACGTTTCGAAAGCCTTGGTTTTCGGCCTCAAGCACGATGTCGCGACAGTGTTCCCATGACGAACGCAATGCGCCATCCGGCACGCCCAGATAGGCGTAATCATCTGAACACAAAGCGGAAAACCAGCTGACTTCGGACGCATCAAGGTCGGCAGATGTGACGGGCACGATTGTTTTTTGCACTAGATTGGTCCCGCTTTGTCGCTGCCTCGCCCTCCGGTCGAACGCGAAAAGCGGACCGAATTGGACGGTGATAATGCAAAAAACAGGGTCATGATTCTCCTCCCAGAGATCAGTGTTGCCACTTGCGTAGCACCCCAAACCTAGTGCATCAATAGTGTATCAATTATTTCACGATGCAGTCGCACCAAGGGAGGACGCGCTGATGCCACAACGACAACGCCCAACAGCGCTGCCCAAGTATGTGCAGATCGCCGAAATGTTGATACGCGATATTGCCGCTGGACGGCTGGCAGACGGCGCGCGGCTGATGCCGGAACGCGAGATGGCCGAGGGGCTGGGGATCGCCGTTGGAACCTTGCGCAAGGCGTTGGATTTGCTGGCGGAAAAGAAGTTGTTGGAACGGGTGCAGGGGTCGGGAAACTATGTGCGCGCGCGCAGTGATGTGTCGTCGGTTTATAGCTTTTTGAGGATCGAACGGCTGCAAGGCGGAGGTCTGCCCACAGCAGACGTTTTGTCGATTGACCGCATGGCGGTTCCAGCGCAAGCGAAGTTTGCCAGCGCTGACGGATTTCGGTTTCGCCGATTACGATTCATGGACATGGTGCCTGCTGCGATGGAGGAAATCTGGCTTGATGGCGCGGTCACGGACGTAGTGGACGAGGCGGCGGTGTCTGAATCGCTATACTTGTATTATTCGGATGCTTTGGGTGTTGTGATCACCAGTGCCGAGGATCGTGTCAACGTTGCGCCAACGCCGGATTGGGTCGATGCGCGGTTCGGGCTGTCTGCAGGCGATATGGCGGGCTACATTGAGCGCACGGGGCGCACGCGGACTGGCGAAACTGTAGAATTTTCAAGAACTTGGTTTGACCCGAACCAGATCAATTACGTTTCACGTTTAGGAAAGAACTAATCCATGGACATGGTAAACTACGGCATCATCGGGTGCGGAATGATGGCACGCGAGCATATTGCCAACATCAATCTTTTGCCCCACGGGCGCGTTACGGTTGTGTATGATCCGGTGCGCGAACTGGCCGAAACCTGTGCGGTTTTGGCGGGCAAGGACGGGGCGGCGGCGCAGGCTGTTGTGGCGGACACGCTAGACGACTTTCTGGCCTTCGGCGATCTGGATGCGGTGGTGATCGTCAGCCCGAACCATCTGCACGCAGAGCAGTTGCGCGAGGTCGTGACCAAGCGCCCGTTGCCGATCCTGTGCGAAAAGCCGCTTTATACCGACCCTGCCGAACGCGGCGCGCTAGATGCACTGTTCAAGGGGTATCCACACCCCGTTTGGGTGGCGATGGAATACCGCTATATGCCGCCTGTTGCCGCGTTGATTGAGCAAGCAGAGCAGGCGACGGGGGGCATTTCCATGCTGACCATACGCGAGCATCGTTTTCCGTTCCTTCCCAAGATTGGCGATTGGAACCGCTTTAACGCCAACACTGGCGGCACGCTGGTCGAAAAATGCTGCCATTTCTTTGATCTGATGCGGTTGATCCTGAAGGCAGAGCCGGTACGGGTGATGGCCAGCGCGGGGCAGGCGCTGAACCACAAAGATGAGACGTACGGTGGTAAAACGCCGGACATTTGGGACAACGGCTATGTGATTGTGGATTTTGACAGCGGCGCGCGGGCGATGCTTGAGCTGTGCATGTTCGCCGAAGGGTCGCGTTATCAGGAAGAGATCAGTGCGGTGGGGCCAAAGGGCAAGATCGAATGTCTTGTGCCGGGTCCGGGCCGGTTCTGGCCTGCGAAACTCGGCCCCGCGCCGGTGCCGCAGCTGATCATCAGCCCGCGTGCGCCGCAGGGGCCGATTACGATGGATATTCCTGTCGACCCAACGCTGTTGAATGCAGGGGATCACAACGGGTCGACGTTTTATCAACACCAGCGGTTCAACGCGGTCGTGCGCGGGCAGGGCAGTGTCGAAGTGACGGTGAGCGATGGTGCCAAGGCGGTCGCTATGGGCATCGCCGCGCAAGAAAGTGCAAGGCTGGGGCAGGCTGTCGAGATTTAGGCGGGGCGTGGCGAAAGGTGGCTTTGCGGACTTTTCTGCCATTGACGTTTCGGGGAAAATGACAGCCCAATCTTCGCCAGGAGTTAGCTAGAGGATCTATCTGAATGTACTTCCTGCAAGGGATTTCTTTGAGCCTTATGGCATATCTTGCATCGGCGATGATCTTGTTCGGTGGGTTTTTGCGTCCAATCGGTTTTCTGACCTTTTGGAACGACCGACTTGCAATATCGAACTGGCCCATTTTCATAGTCGTAGGTGTTGGGGCTGGACTTGGGCTTTCATTCCTCAGTGTACGCTTTGGTTTGAAGCCTCGCTTTGTTCCGGCAATTTTTATCGTGTGTGCAATGGCTTGCTCCACTATTGGGCTTGGTGCTTACACGGAGTCTCAACGTTCCAAGGAAATCGAGAGGTTCAGCCCTGACCTTGCGATACGAGCTTCCTTCTATAGTTCCCTTCGCTCCGCTCCTCGTGACTTCCAGTTCTTTTTACACGGCGCTGCACTTAAGGACTGTGTTCCATATGCATGGAGTTACCGGACGATGTCATTCTATGAGTTGCCGCAGAATGTCGCTGTCAATGTACTGCCATCTGCATGGATTGAAGAATGTGAAATCAAACGCACTGGGTAATTTTTGCCGTGTAGCTCTGGGCTCGATCTGGACTTTCGCTGCTTTGGCAGCATTTCTATTTATGGGGTCTTGTTGGCGATCAACGCGGCCAGATCACCGGAAACCAGTCTTCGCGCAATCGTTGCCCCTGTTTCATATCGTGCCCCGGAAAGGGTGGCGATGTCGGGCCGGGGCGGGTCGTGTAGCGTGCATCATCGCCCAGCAATCGCAGGGAAAACGCGCGGCGTCGGGTTGCTGCGTCATTGCCGCGCGCGCCGTGCAGGATGTGATAGTTGAACGCAACCGCGTCACCTGGTTCCATAACCCATTCACGCACGTCCATCCCTTCGGCGTCAGGATCGGGGACGGCCATATAGGTGTCGTCATCGGCGTAAAATGCGGTTTCTGACAACCAGCGGGTCGGCAACACGGGCTTGGGCCATTTGTGTGATCCGGCAACGCAGCGTAGCGATGCTTGGGTCACAGGATCAAGCGGCGACCAAAAACTGACGGTCTGCTGGCCTTGCACGAAATAATAGGGCCCATCGGTATGCCACGGTGTCGGCTTGGACGTGCCCGGTTCCTTGACCAGAACATGGTCGTGAAACAGCTGGGTCGTTTGGCTTTGCATCAGGTCGGCGGCCACTTCGGCAGCGGGGCTGTCGCGGATCACGGTTTCAAATTCGGGGATGCGGTTCCAATTGCAATAATCGTCGAAAAACCGACCCTTTTCGCCAGATTTCAAGTTTTCGGAGGCATAGGGGCCCGGATCGGCCATATTGCGATCCACGCCCGCGCGCAGGGTGTCCACGTGATCGGCGAAAAGACCTTTGATCAGGATGACGCCGTCGCGCTGGAAAGCATCGATTTGGTCTTGGGTGATGAGTGCATGTGTCATGAAGAAAAAATGTCAACGAAAAGGCGATCCGTCAAGACGTGACAGTGCCTTCTTCGGCGGCTATATGGCCGCCATGACGATGAATTTAGAAACTTCAGCGCGGTTGAGCGTGGCACCGATGATGGACTGGACTGATAGGCACTGTCGCTATCTGCACCGTCTGCTGTCCAAGCGCGCGCTGCTTTATACGGAAATGGTGACGTCACCGGCGCTGGTGCGCGGGCAGGCGCGGCATTTGTTGCGTTTTGATCCGGTCGAACAACCCGTGGCGCTGCAACTTGGCGGGTCTGATCCGGTTGAGTTGGCGAAAGCGGCGGTGATGGGGGCGGATGAGGGGTATCCAGAAATCAACCTCAACGTCGGTTGCCCGTCGGACCGTGTGCAATCGGGATGTTTTGGTGCCGTGTTGATGGAGCAGCCCGCACTTGTTGCGGCGTGTTGCGCTGCGATGATCAGGGCACAACCGTCTGAAGTTACCGTGAAATGTCGCATCGGGGTCGATGATCAGGACCCAGAAATCGTGTTGCCAGAATTCTTGGCGCAGATCGTCGGGGCAGGCGTGACGCGGGTGACGATCCATGCGCGCAAAGCATGGTTGAAAGGGTTAAGCCCGAAAGAAAACCGCGATATCCCACCACTGGACTACGATTTGGTGCTGCGGATGAAGGGGTTATTCCCGAACCTACATATTTCAATCAACGGCGGAATTGGATCGCTGGAGCACGCGAAAGAACTGCTCGATCTTGGGCTGGACGGGGTGATGATCGGGCGGGCGGCGTATCACAACCCGACAGATATTTTGCAGCGTGCTGACGCGATGATCTGGGGCGATGATGTCGGTCCTGATCCGCTGGATGTGGTACTACAAATGCGCGGTTATATAGACGCGCACATGGCCGATAAAACCCGTGGTGGCGGCAAGTTGGCCCATGTCACCAAGCATATGATGGGCCTTTTTGCCGGTCAGCCGGGGTCACGACACTGGCGCCGCCATCTGTCGGAAAATGCACACCGCGAAGGCGCAGGCTGGGCTGTCATCGAGGATGCCTTGGCCGCGATGGAACAGGCTGCCGCTTAGGGTTGTCGTCGCGCCGCGTTCGGGGCAATGCTGGCGCAATTAAAACCGGAGTGCGTGATGCCTGATATGTCTGTCCTTTTGCCCCTTGTGGGGTTGCTTATGGTGATTGGCGCATTTGCCGGCGTTTTGGCGGGGCTTTTAGGGGTCGGCGGTGGCATCGTCTTGGTGCCTGCGTTCTTTTATGCGTTCGCCGCACTTGGTTATGACAGCCCGCAATTGATGCAGATTTGTCTGGGCACGTCGCTGGCGACGATCATTGTCACATCGCTCAGATCGCTGAATTCGCACCATAAAAAGAATGCGGTGGAGTGGGACATCCTGCGCGGTTGGGGCCTTGGGATTGTGATTGGCGCATTGATTGGGGTCGCTGTGGCGACGCAATTGCGCTCGGTCGTGTTGCAGGCGCTGTTTGGCGGTTTGGGCATGTGCATTGGTTTGTATATGACGCTTGGGAGATCAGACTGGCGGCTCGGTGATGCGATGCCGACAGGGGTATTGCGCGCCGTCCTTTCGCCGCTGACCGGCTTTTTGTCGGTTTTGATGGGCATTGGTGGTGGGTCGTTCGGCGTGCCGACGATGACATTGTACGGCGTGCCGATCCACCGCGCGGTCGCCACTGCAAGCGGGTATGGCGTGATCATCGCGCTGCCTGCCGTGATCGGGTTTTTGTTCGCAGATATTGCGGTTGCGCCACCATTGACCGTTGGGGCCGTGAACTTTGGTGCGTTCGGCGTGGTCGTTGCAATGACACTGATAACTGCGCCCTGGGGCGCGGCATTGGCGCACCGGTTGGACCCGAAACCGTTGAAGCGGGTGTTCGGCGTGTTCCTGATTTTGGTGGCGTTGAACATGCTGCGCAAGGTGATTCTTGGCTGATTTGGCAAAGGATGGTTTCGTCGTCTTTGACACCGATCCGCGCGTGACCCGTTGGGCCACGCGCGCCCATGTTGCGGCCTGTGATGTCGCAAGTGATCCGGTCCAGCGCGCCAAATGGCTGCGTCATGGGGAGACGTGGTTTGTCGGTGTCGACGCATTGCCCAATGGGGCCGATGGGTCGATTGGGGATGTTGGTCTGTCGGGACCTTGGAACGACATCATAACGGCGCCCAAAGCATGGCACCGCGCGCAGGTGTCCGTCGTTTATGATGGTTATCCGAAAAAAGATCCGCAAGAGAGCGAGGCTGCGCACAAGTTTCGCGTCAACCGATGTGCAGCCCACGTGGACGGGCTGCATCTTGAGGCGGGGCGGCGGATCGTGCGCGAACCGCATGCGTTTATTCTCGGGCTGCCCCTGAACGAAAGCGATGCCTGCCCGCTGGTGGTTTGGCGCGCCAGTCATTTGGCAATGCGCGTGGCACTGGCGGGGGTGGTCGGGTCTGGTGATCCACGCGGCGTGGATGTGACAGAAGCCTACATTGCGGCGCGCCGCGCGGTTTTCGACACCTGCGAGGCCGTCGAGGTGCCATTGCGGGTTGGGCAGGCGGTTCTTGTGGATCGCTTTGCGCTGCACGGGGTCGCGCCGTGGCGCAGCGGTGTTGCCGCACCCCCGGAAGGGCGGATGATTGCGTATTTTCGACCGGAGTTTGAGGATCCGGCCCGTTGGATCATCGGCTGAGGATATTCGGCTGACCGACCCTGCGGGGCGAGTTTTTTTGCCAAGATGAAGCTGGAACGGGTTTTGCCATGCGCGGCGCGTTTGCCTGGGTTTTTAATCGCGCGGCGCGTCCGCCTGATCCTTTAGTCGCGCGGCGCGTCCGCCGCGACGTTTGGTGATGAGTTTTGCGCGGTTGGGCAGATCATCCATCACGGCGCGGCGCACCTCTGGCGTGAGCTGCGACCATGTGCCGATTTCATCGATGCTGCGCAGGCAGCCCGTGCATAGGCGGGATTCGGGGTGGATAATGCAAATCTTGATACATGGGCTGTCGATTTCGCCGCGTTTCCAGATGTTGTCGGTGTTTTCATTTATGGTCATGGGGCGGCCTTGATATTGCGGAGGCGATCCAGCAGTCCTTGAAGTATTATGCTGGCTGCGATGTTGTCGATGACTTCTGCGCGACGCTTTCGCGACGTATCCGCCTCAAGTAGTGCGCGTTCGGCAGCGACGGTGGACAGGCGTTCATCCCAATAGGTGATCGGCAGATCGCTGAGGCGCGACAGGTTGCGCGCAAATGCGCGGGTCGATTGGGCGCGCGGGCCTTCGGAGCCATCCATGTTACGCGGCAAGCCAAGCACGATGCCCGCAACCTCGCGGTGCGACGTGATCTCGAAAAGTCGGGCAGCGTCGGCTTGGAATTTCGATCGTTTGATCGTTTCCAGCGGCGAGGCGATGATGAGCCCGCCGTCGCAAACCGCCACGCCAATGGTCTTGGTGCCAAGATCAAGGCCCGCAAGCGGCGCGTAACGCGGCAGGGCCGCGGCAAAGTCGGTGACGTCTTCAAAGATCATTCGATCAATCCGGCCTCTTGTGCGGCACGGCGCAGGATTTCAACAGCTTGAACATCACCGCCAAAGGACGCTTCGGCTTCCGACAAGACGATCAGGGCGGTTTCATTTTCGCCTAAAACCGCCAGTGATGAAATCAGCCGCGCCCAGTCCTGCGGTGGGCCGCCTTCGGTTGCCAGTCTGTCCGCCAGTTGTCCGACCATGCCTTGGATCATCGCGTTCCGGTCTTGATCGGTCATATCCTGCGCCGCTGCCAGATCGTCTGCCGTGGGGCCGCGCTGGTCGGGCAGGGCGTAATCAATGCCAAGTTGTGCGGCGACGTTTTCGATCTGACCGGCGGCGAAGTCCCAGTACAATGTGTCTTGATCGCCGTCCTCAACCACGCGACGCCAAAAGCCGAATGCGCGGTCGGGGCGGTCGTTTTGTGCGTATAGCAGGCCTGCATAGTACTGCGCGGCAGTGTTGTCAGGGTCAGCTTGCAACAGGCTGACGGTGATGGCTTCGACTTCGGGGGACACGTAGCCCTGTGTGCCGATCACCAGAAAATCCAGCAAACGGACGAAATCTGTGTCGACGGCGGCGTCCCCCAGAAGGGCGATGGTTTGTTCTTGTGCGCGCGCTGCGCGTTGCATGTTGCCGACGCTGGCTTCTATCTGCGCGAGGTAGGCCCAGGCTTGCACTTCGTCGGGGCGCTCGAAGGCTGCGCCGCGCAGGGCCTGCAGAATTTCGCGGGTTCCGGCGTCCGCTTGCGAGATCGCATCTGTTTCGGGATTGGCCTGTTCAGCAGCCTGCTGGGAGGGACGGTTTTCGCGCCGTTCTTCACCTTCGGCGATGCGCTGCGCACGCGGAAAATCGTCGTAGCCCGGGGCACCAAGTTGCCAGTAAAGAGCGCCTGCGCCGAGCACCATCGCGGCGGCGAGCACAATCATCACGGCGCGGTTTGCACCGTGCGGCGCGCCAGTTGTCGCGCTGCGGGTATTGGCATCCGCATGCAACAGGCGGCGCGAGATTTCGACGCGGGTGCGATCTGCCTCGGTCGCATCGAGCACGCCACGGGCCAAATCGCGGTCCACTTCGGCCAATTGGTCGCGGTAGATATCGATATCTGTATCGGCACCAAAAACAGGCGTGGCGTCTGCCCCGTCGCTGCGCCAAAGTGGGGCCAACACAGCCGCAATCGAGAGCGCTGTAAGTGCAAGGCAAATAAGCCCGAAGATGATGATCCAACTTGTCATGATGCAAGATGTAGTCTTTTGGCGCGCCCCACAAAAGGGTCAATCGCCCATAGCGTTGCGACCATTTCGCGCGTTGTCGTAAAAGTGTACTAAAGTGCCGCGCTGAGTATCCTCTTTTCTAAGGAACGGCGCAGAACCAAAGTTGATGATCTTCTGAATCTGGGGACCCTGACATGCGCCGCTTTTCCGCCTTTGCCATCGCTCGCGAAGCGACACGTTACCATTCTGGATGGGAACGCCACTGGCGCGCCCCGACCCCAAAGAAGAAATACGACGTCATTATCGTTGGTGCGGGTGGACATGGTTTGGCGACAGCGTGGCATCTGGGCAAGCATTACGGCATCACCAATGTGGCGGTGATCGAAAAGGGCTGGCTCGGTGGCGGCAATACGGGGCGCAACACCACGATTATCCGGTCGAACTATTTGCAGGATCCGTCGGCGGCGATTTATGAAAAATCCCGCAGTCTGTACGAAACCATGTCGCAAGATTTGAACTACAACGTCATGTTTAGTCCGCGCGGCGTGATTATGCTGGCGCAAACCCATCACGAGGTGCGTGGGTACCAGCGCACGGCCCACGCCAACGCGCTGCAGGGCGTGACGACAGAATGGATCAACCCGGCGCGGGTCAAGGAATTGTGCCCGATCATGAACATCGAAGGGCCGCGTTATCCGGTCTTGGGTGGTCTGTGGCAGGCCCGTGGCGGAACGGCGCGCCATGATGCGGTCGCGTGGGGCTATGCGCGGGCGTGTTCGGATATGGGCATGGATATTATCCAGCAGTGCGAAGTCAAAGGCGTGCGCACAAGCGGTGGTAAGGTCGTTGGTGTCGACACCACCAAAGGGGCGATTGATTGCGATAAACTGGGTATGGTCGTTGCCGGTCACGCCAGTACGCTGGCTGAAATGGCGGGTTTCCGTCTGCCGATGGAAAGTGTGGCGTTGCAGGCGTTGGTGTCTGAACCGATCAAGCCCTGCATGGATATCGTTGTGATGGCCAACACGGTCCACGGCTATTTGTCCCAGTCCGACAAGGGCGAAATGGTCATCGGCGGCGGCACGGACGGGTTTAACAACTACACCCAGCGCGGATCGTTCCACCATGTTGAGGAAACTGTACGGGCCCTCAATGAGACGTTCCCGATCCTGAGCCGCCTGAAGATGTTGCGCCAATGGGGGGGCATTGTTGATGTGACGGGGGATCGCTCACCCATCTTGTCCAAAACGCCGGTTGAAGGCGTGTTTGTGAACTGCGGTTGGGGTACGGGCGGGTTCAAGGCTATTCCGGGATCAGGGTTTGCAATGGCCGAACTGATGGCCAAGGGCGCGTCACCGCTGACGGACGAGTTTTCGATGTACCGGTTCCGCGAGGGTAAGTTTATCGACGAGTCAGTGGCGGCGGGTGTGGCGCATTGATTTCATTGGTTGTCCCTACCAGCCCCAAGGCCGTGAACCGCACTGCGTGCGATCGCGCCTTTGTCGTGGCCTGTGTCGGGCGCGTTGGCGCGGTGGGCGTTGGCGGCTTTGAGGCGCCGCGTGCGCAGGGCGAGATAAACGAACCATCCGGCCAGCAAAACGCCAGCCACGGGGATTATGATCTGATTTGCTGTCATTTACCTAATGTAGTGGCAGACTCTGGCCGATGCAAATCAGGAGTTTCGGCCACCCGTCGCCCAAATTGTCAGGCGATTTCCGCTTATATTCCAACGCGGGCCAAAACCGCCATTCTAGCCTCACCCAAACAGGAGGACTTGAAATGGCTGACTACGATTTCTCAAAACCGGCACCCGATCGTTCGCACAGGGTTCCCGCAGGCACAGGCCAAGGATCTGGCATGGGCGGTGTGGGTTTCATTCTCGTGGGCGTCGTCATCGTGCTTGTTGTGCTTTATGCTGTGTTCGGAGGTGCCGCGGTACCGCTTGAGCAAGACCCAAGCAGCGTCGTTGCCCCAGCAGCGGTTGAAACGCCGCTTGCCGATCCAGCACCAACGCCAGTGCCAAGCGAATAATGACCGCCACTCACGAACACGTCTCACACTGAAATCGGGTGGGCGTGGGGCGACCCTCGCCCCTCGACGTGCTGATTTCTCACGCTCGATACCAGTGACCGAAGGCCTGACATCGGCGTCCCTTAGGGC
>JAGGNB010000121.1 GCA_017886375.1 Octadecabacter sp. | reverse complement strand
ATGTATCACATTCGCCAGTCGACACACGGATCGCATGAATATCGTGGGCTTCCTCGGCCAATCGACAATGGATATGCACCGCACCGCCTTTTTGGGCCAGCCCCGCCATTTCCATCATGCCAGCCGCCTTTCCGTCCACATGTGCCGCCATCGCCAGCACCGCGCCGATTGTCACAACGCCCGTACCACCAACGCCGGTGATCACAACATTATGGGTGCCGTTGATCTGTGGCAAAACCGGATCGGGCATATCAGGCAGATCCACGGATGTGGTCGCCGCCTTTTTCAATTGTGCGCCCTCAACCGTCACAAATGACGGGCAAAACCCGTTGACGCATGAGAAGTCTTTGTTGCACGACGACTGATCAATTGCGCGCTTGCGGCCCAATTCGGTTTCGGCTGGAACGATGGACACGCAGTTGGATTGCACGCCGCAATCGCCACAGCCTTCGCAAACATCGGTGTTGATGAACACACGTTTGTCGGGGTCAGGAAAAAGCCCGCGTTTGCGGCGGCGGCGTTTTTCGGCAGCACAGGTCTGCACATAAACAAGGACCGATACGCCTTTGACTTTGCTGATCTCTTTTTGAACCGCATCCAGATCATCGCGGGTTGAAATTGCAACGCCTTTCGGGATTGTCGACAGGTCCAGCCCCTCTTTGGGATCATGCACGAGGGCCACGGTTTTTACCCCCATCGCCAACACCTCGCGGCAAATCTGGTCGGCTGTCAGCCCACCATCATTGCCCTGCCCGCCGGTCATCGCCACGGCATCGTTATACAGGATTTTGTAGGTTATGTTGGTGCCCGCCATCAGCGCGAACCGGATCGCCTGAACGCCCGAATGGTTGTATGTCCCGTCCCCAAGGTTCTGGAACACATGGCTTCGCTTGGAAAACGGCGCTTCGCCGACCCAATTGGCACCCTCACCGCCCATCTGCGTGAACCCGACTGTGTCGCGGTCCATCCATTGCACCATATAATGACAGCCGATGCCTGCGTAGGCGCGATCACCTTCTGGCACGCGGGTCGATGAATTATGCGGGCATCCGGAACAGAAATACGGCAGGCGGGCCGCGATTTCTTCCGCGTTATCGGCGCGTTTTGCGTCTGCCAGCTTTGCCAAGCCACCCTCGATGCCGTCCGTGCGCCGCCCTTCTTCAATCAACACACCACCAATTTTTTCGGCAATCCAAACGGGGTCCAGCGCATACCGCGTCGGAAACATTTCCTCACGGCGGCCATTTTCCCAGCTGTCACCCTTGTGCCAGCCGTAAACCCGCCGCCCGTCGTGATCGTCAAAGATCGCTTCCTTGATCTGCACTTCGATGAGCTTGCGTTTTTCTTCGACCACAATGATCAAATCCAGCCCCGCAGCCCATTCATGGAAGCTGTCCATGTCCAGCGGCCAGACTTGCCCGACCTTATAGGTCGTCAGCCCGAGCTTTGCGGCCTCATCTGCATCAATTCCCAACAACGAAAATGCGTGCAACAGGTCGAGCCAGTTTTTACCTGCCGCGACAAAGCCGATCTTGGCCCCTGCACGCGGCCACACGACTTTATCAATCCGGTTGGCCCGCGCGAACGCTTCGGCGGCGAACCGTTTGTGGTCAATCATCCGCGCCTCTTGCGCAATTGGCGTATCGATCAGACGAATGTTCAGCCCACCCTCAGGCATCGGAAAGTCCGGCGTCACAAAGTCGTGCACAAACGGATCACCGTCCACCACGCTGGTGACTTCAATGGTGTCTTTCATCGTCTTTAGCCCGACCCAGACACCGGCAAAGCGCGACAAGGCCCAAGCATATTGCCCCATATCAAGGATTTCTTGCACACCGGCGGGCGATACAATCGGCATGTAGGCATCGACCATCGCCCAATCGGACTGGTGCAGTGTCGTGGAACTTTCGCCGGTGTGATCATCGCCCATCGCCATGATGACACCGCCATTGGCCGATGATCCGGCCATGTTGGCGTGTCGCATGACATCGCCAGACCGGTCCACACCGGGTCCTTTGCCATACCAAAGTCCGAAAACGCCGTCATGCGTCCCCTCGCCGCGCAATTCGGCCTGTTGGCTGCCCCACAACGCCGTTGCCGCCAAATCCTCGTTCAGGCCGCGCTGAAACGTCACATCGGCCTCGCTCAGCACCTTTTGGGCACGTTCCATCTGCATATCGACCGCACCCAGCGGCGATCCGCGATATCCGGTCACATATCCTGCGGTATTCAGCCCCGCCGCCGTATCACGCGCCTTTTGCATCAACATCAGCCGCACGAGCGCCTGTGTGCCATTCAACAAAACCTGCTTTTTAGTCAAATCATAGCGGTCATTCAGCGTGACGTCTTGACGGGTCATATAACACCTCCCTGCGTGATATTACGGCTCTCGATCACATCTTAGGTCATAAAAGCTGACCTACCAAACGCATTTCACCTGACATCACGGAATGAAACAGACATAAGGGATACGTAACAAGTGCCAACATGTGAGCGGTAACAGATGCAGCAAGGATATCCGATGGACTGGGACAAGTTACGAATCTTTCACGCGGTCGCTGACGCAGGGTCGCTGACCGCTGCGGGTGACAAGCTACATTTGTCGCAATCGGCGGTGTCGCGCCAAATTCGCGCGCTCGAAGAATCACTTTCGACGATCCTGTTTCACCGTCACGCCCGTGGTTTGATCCTGACCGAACAGGGCGAACTGCTGTTTGACGCAACCAAATCCATGTCGCGCCGTCTGGATGCCGCCAGTGCGCGAATCAAGGATTCCGCCGAAGAAGTCTTTGGTGAGCTGAAAGTCACCACCACCACAGGCTTTGGCACTCTCTGGCTCGCGCCGCGCCTGCCTGCTCTCTATGAAAAATATCCCGACCTGAATATCGATTTGATGCTGGAAGAACGCGTGCTGGATTTGCCAATGCGCGAAGCCGACGTGGCAATTCGCATGAAAGAGCCCTCACAGGCCGATCTGGTGCGCAAAAAGCTGATGACAGTGCGCATGCGGCTTTATGCGTCGCAGGCATACCTCGACAAAGTGGGTGGTTTCGATGAAATCGAAGAGATCGGCCGTCATCGGCTCATTTGTCAAAGCCCCAGCGCGTTTCAGGTTGCGGCGGGGGCCACGCTTGTCGGGCATCTGCTCAGCTATGACAAACCCAATCTTTTGCATGTGAACAATTACTTTGGCGTGCTTCAGGCAGTGCTGTCGGACCTCGGCATAGGCGTTTTGCCTGATTATGTGATCGAAGACTTCCCCACACTGGTGCGCGTTCTACCTGAGGTTGAAAGCGGTGAAGTCCCTGTTTTCCTTGCCTATCCCGAGGAACTGCGGCAATCAAAACGCATCATGGCGTTCCGCGATTTTGTTCAGGATGAGATTATCGCCCACCGTCGCCGTATTCGTGATGGCGCCGCTGCGGTCGCCTAGATACATCCAATCAGATAGCTCAGGGCCGTGACCCATGTGCCACACGCATGACGGACATGCGTCGATAAACGCTGTTATCGCTTGCTCGTTTCACCCCTGCCTCATAAACATACAACATAGAGTGGCCTTGCCGCTTTATACCTCCCTGTTGGACTTCGCCGGGCCTTTGTGCCCGGCATTTCTTTGTCTAACGTCTTGTTTGTGTGCGATTTGATCCGCACTGCAAGAAGAGTAGCCCTAGCTCTTCCCCACTTCCATTTTTCACAATCGAGATACTAACCTACCATTCACGCCCGCTAAGAGCATTGCCATGCGCGCATTCCTCCCCTTCCTGCTCTGCCTCATGCCAGTCAATCGCTTGCCATAGCAGTTCGTAAGGAAAACCTGTCACACGCGCTATTTGACGATCAGCAAACCTATTGCGTGCCGCCAGGTTAGGCTAGGTTGGCGATATCACGGACCGGAGGCATCATGAGCGACCATAAACCAGATCGTCGCGCCGGCATTTATTACGACAAACAAACCAAATGGGTTGGCGAACAACGTGCCCTGCGCGCCATCCTGCTCGACAGCCCGCTGGTTGAAACCTTCAAATGGCGCGGGGCCGTCTATACCATAAAAGACCGCAACATCTGTGGCGTCGGCCCACTAAAGGCTGGCGCGTCCTTAGGTTTTTTTGCTGGTGAATTGCTGGACGATCCTGACGGGCTGCTGACCCCCGTTGGCCCCAACAGCCGCTCCGCCATGCGCATGGTGTTCACATCCGTCGATGACGTCGTCAAAACAGAACCCACGATCCGCGATTTTATCGCGCAGGCCGAATCTACACCGCACAGGGCCGTAAAATTACCTTTGATCCCGACGATCTAGACGCCCCCGAAGAACTGACTGCAGCGCTGGACTCTGACACCGAACTCGCCGAAGCCTTTGACGCGCTGACACCCGGCCGCCAACGCGGCTATTATCTGCATGTGGGCGGTGCCAAACAATCAGCCACGCGCATCAGCCGCATCCAAAAAGCCCGCGATCGCATCCTGATCGGCAAAGGCTACAACGAACGATAATTTTGCCCGTTGAACCGATGTTGAATACGGACGCGCCTTGCCATAAACATCGCGCAACCAGTTCAAGGGACGCACATGCAAGAGCCAGCCATCACATCCGACCTGATTTCGGCCCACGGCCTGTCGCCTTCGGAATACGACCGGATATTGGACATTATCGGAC
This sequence comes from Octadecabacter sp., assembly GCA_017886375.1. Classification (GTDB taxonomy): domain Bacteria; phylum Pseudomonadota; class Alphaproteobacteria; order Rhodobacterales; family Rhodobacteraceae; genus Octadecabacter. The sequence goes on along the minus strand of JAGGNB010000121.1, from coordinate 177 downwards.
GCGAACCAACGTTCACCGAACTCGGCATCTTTTCAGCGATGTGGAACGAACACTGCTCTTATAAATCCTCAAAGAAATGGCTGCGCACGCTGCCCACGACCGGCCCACAAGTCATCTGCGGCCCCGGTGAAAACGCAGGCATCGTCGACATTGGCGACGGACAATGCGTTGTTTTCA
>JAGGNB010000170.1 GCA_017886375.1 Octadecabacter sp. | reverse complement strand
CGGCGTGGCGTGTTTTCCCGTCAGAATTGCGATCGCATCGGCGGACATCAGATTTGCCAAAGCCGCGTGGCGTGCTGACATGCCACCCGTGTAAGTCCCGAACGCCGGCATAATCAGGCGTGCCTTATCCAGTAAGAAACATGGCCTACCACCGGTGCCGCGAAGGGCGGCTTTTGGATGGTAATGGCCTGAGATTTCACCCCTCAACACGCCTTGCGATGACGCCTTTGCAATATGGCGAAATGTCAGCGCACCGCGTTGCACGTTTGCCCTGTGCGATCCGCCGAAATCAACCGGACCAGGATCATGATTGCCTTCGATCCAGACCCACCCACGCCCCGCCTGCAAACGGGCCAGCGTTGCGCGGGTTTCATCGCTGACCGATTGTGCCGCAGCCAGATCATCAAAGCTATCGCCGAGACAAATCACTTCTGCAGGGTCGGTTGCAGCAACCGCTTCTTCGAGCCGCCACAGGGTTTCACGGGTTTCATAGGGCGGCAGCAACGTGCCGCCGCGCCGCGCGATCCGCTCAGATTTTCCCAGATGCAAATCGGACACACATAAAATGCGCCCAATCGGGCACCACAGCGACCCGTCGGCGCGCGCGTGCAACTGGGTATCAGCAAGGTTGAAAACGTGATCGTTCATGATCTGTTCCATGCCCGAAATTTGATCCAAGGTCTAGCGGTCAGCCTAGGTCTGGCGATCAACACGTTACAGATCCGCAAGCCCCGCCTCTGTCATCAATTCAGCCGCGCGATCTTGCAGCAGGCGTTCGCGGCCTTCGCCAAACACCGGGATGCGCCCGGGTTCAAGGAACAGCGGCGCGGCGAGCGGCGTGACACGGGTCAGGGCCACATGATCGACGCGGCCTTTGGTGCGCTGCAACAGGTCCTCAACACGGCCAAAATCGACCAGCCCGCGCATCGCTTCTTCGCGGGTGATCCGCAGCATCAGGTGGTCGGGATCATATTTGGCCAGCGTGTCATACAGGATGTCGCTGGAAAATGTCGCCTGCCGCCCGGATTTGCGCCCGCTGCGTGTATTGCGTTCGATCAGGCCCGCGACAGTTGCAGCCATGCGGAAGGTCCGTTTCATCACAGCATTGCCTTGCAACCATGTCTCAAGCCCGTCGCGCACATTGTCAGGATCAAACAGCGGCGCGATGTCCGTCACCGGCGTCAGCCCCCAGATCATCAGCGCGTAATCGGTAACAACAAAGCCGAGCGGGTTCAGGCCGGCGGCCTCCATGCGTTGCGTCAAGATAAGCCCGAGTGTGCGGTGTGCGTTCACGCCGGCAAAGCCATAGACGACCATGTTTTCGCGCCCGTCTTGCGGAAAGGTTTCCACCAAAATTCGCCCAGCTTGCGGCAGTTTGGACACCTCTCGCTGCATTTGCAGCCATTGTGCGGTATGATCGGGCAGTTCCGGCCAGCTTTCCTGTTGAAACATCTTCAGAATCCGCTGGGACAACTGAGTTGAGGTTGAAAATTTTGTTCCAAAGAAGGTCGCGACTTTGGGTGTGCCACCTTTGTTGCGGCTGACTTCGACGATCAGTTGATTTAACGCTTCATAGCGCACGATTTGACCACCGATCAGGAAGGTGTCGCCGGGGGTCAGGGTCGCGGCAAAGGCCTCCTCGACCTCGCCCAATGATTTGGCAGACCGGCGAAACTTAACCTTGAGCGTTTCGACATCGTAAATCGTGCCGAGGTTCATGCGGATACGCGCTGCACTTCGTGGGTCGCGCAACTGCCATTTGCCGTTCACCTCTTTCAGTCGTTTCCACTGGTCGTAAGCGCGCAGGGCATAGCCGCCCGTGGCGCAGAAATCCAAACAGTCGTCAAACGCGGCGCGGGACAGGCCGCTGAACGCGCCAACAGTTTTGATTTCATCAAAAAGGGTTGTGGCAACAAACGGTGCGGAACACGCCGCAATCAGAATATGCTGGCACAGCACATCGCGCGGGCCAGCACCCTTTGGGTCCCCATCAAGATCATGTTCTTTGGCGGCTTCAAGGGCAGCGACACATTCAACGACCTCGAACCGGTTGGCCGGTACCAACACCGCCTTTGACGGCGCGTTGTAACGGTGGTTGGCGCGGCCAATGCGTTGAATCAGGCGTTTGACGTTCTTTGGCGCGCCAATTTGGATGACTAAGTCCACGTCGCCCCAATCAATCCCCAGATCAAGGCTTCCTGTGCAAACGATCGCCCGCAAATCACCGCGCACCATTGCCGCTTCGACGTTGTTGCGTTGATCGCGGCTCAGGCTGCCATGGTGAATTCCAATCGGCAGCGCGTCGTCGTTGGCAAGCCAGAGATTGTGGAAATAAATCTCAGCCTGCGCGCGGGTGTTGTGGAAAATCAGCGTGGTCTTGTGCTGTTTGACAAGGTCCAGCACGGCAGGGATCGAATATTTCGCACCGCCACCGGACCATGGCGGGCGCTCGGGGGTGACCAGCATGGAAATATCGGGATCAGGCCCCGGATCGGCAAGCAGTATGGGGCAGGGGTCCGGATGGGACGCTAGCCCATGTGCAATCGCGGCGGGGTCTTCTACGGTTGCGGATAAGCCGACACGCCGCAGACCCGGCGCAAGTGTTTGCAGCCGCGACAGGGCCAACATCAACTGATCGCCGCGTTTGCTTTCGGCGAGCGCGTGGATTTCATCCACGATCACCCGTTGAAGGCCTGCGAATATCCGCGGCGCGTCTTCGTAAGATATCAACAACGCGAGGCTTTCTGGCGTCGTCAAAAGGATATGCGGCGGGTCGGCACGTTGGCGGCGTTTTTGTGTGTAAGACGTATCGCCCGTGCGGTCTTCAACCCGAACGGGCAAGGCCATTTCCGTGATTGGCGTGCCGAGATTGCGTTTGATGTCCGCCGCCAGCGCCTTCAAAGGCGACACATAAAGTGTGTGCAATCCTGCGTGCCCGCCGTCTGCCAATTCAACCAAAGTCGGTAAAAACCCTGCCAAGGTCTTGCCGCCACCCGTCGGCGCGATCAACAACAGGGACGGCTCATCCGCCCGCGTCAGCATCTCAACTTGATGGGGATGGACGGACCAACCTTTGGTGGCGAACCAATCGCCAAATTTGGGGGGCAAAACACGCATCGCTTAAAGGTGCGTTTTCGCGCCCGAAGGTCAAGCTACACTTGGCGTCTTTGCTTCTAAAATATCCTAGGGGGAGTCCGCAGGACGGGGGACTAGTCCCCCTCTGTTTTGCGCACCGCAAGGTGCGCCCCGCCCGCGGCACGCGCCAACCTAGTGAATGATTGCGCCCTCTTTAACGAACATGTTTGCCCATGCGCGATCAATCAAGTCCGGCGTCATTTGGTAGGGGATGCCTTCGAATTCACAAATTGCAATCATCTGGTCGATCAAGAAGATCGGCTGATAGTTTGCATAAACGTTATCAATCGTCGGATACTTCTTTTGCAACAGATGGATCAAAGTGGACTCATCCAGCGGAATTTTCTTCTTTCGCGCCATCATCGCAAAAATCTTCAGGAAATCTTCTTGATTGGGTCCATCAATTTTGATCTTGAAAAAGATCCGGCGCAGGGCCGCTTTGTCAAAAATCTCGTTCGGGTGGAAGTTGGTTGAAAAGATCACCAGCGTATCAAAAGGCACCTCGAATTTCTCACCCGATTGCAGCGCCAAAATATCACGATTTTCTTCCAGTGGAACAATCCAGCGGTTCACAATCGCCTGTGGCGGTTCGGCCTGACGGCCAAGGTCATCGATAATGAAAATGCCGCCGGACGATTTCAATTGCAGTGGTGCCTGATAGGTCCGCGCAGTCGGGTTGTAGACAAGATCGAGCATCGAAAGCGACAATTCACCACCCGTCACAACCGTTGGGCGTTCGCATTTCACATAGCGTGTGTCGAATCTGCCCGACGTGCGGCGCAGGGAATTGGGATCATCAATGTCGTCTTCAGCGGCGGAATGCACAATCGGGTCAAAGACCGTGATGACCTGACCGGCATATTCAATCGCCCGGGGAATGTAGATTTTATCGCCAAGCGCGTCGCGAATTCCATTTGAAATCGCGGACTTACCGTTGCCGGGGGGGCCGTACATCAAAATTGATCGCCCCGCACCAACGGCTGGCCCAAGTTGGTCAAGAAGATCATTTGGTAAGATCAAGTGGCCCATCGCGTTGACCAGCTGGTCGCGGGTGACTTGGATGTTGCGGATGGATTGGCGTGTTACCTGTTCGCGGTACACATCCAGCGGCACCGGCATTGCGCCAAAATATTCCGATTGCGCCAAGGCGTCCAACGCACGGGCCTTGCCCATATCCGTCAGCTGATAGCCCATTTCGTTGCTATTGTTGGCGTTCAGTGTACCGGTCGCTTCGCATAATTTTTGTTCCCGCGCACCGTCAACCAGTTGCTGGGTCACGTTGACCGGCAAACAAATTGCCCGCGCGATGGCGCTGACGTTTTCAAGGTTGGTGCGAAACATCGTCTTGATCAGAATGTCGCGCATCATCACTGGCGACAGCGACATTGCCTCAAGTGTTTTGGGCGCGGGGGGCGCCATGACGTTGGAGGTTTGCATATTCATGTCATTTTGCCCGTATCTAGTGCCAATTGGCGGTGTTTATGTGGCCCAACCGCGCCGCAAGGCTGTAATTCAGCCCCGCGGAGGGAAAGGTTTGCAATGACGGTGTGCCTGACTATTGTGTCGAAAAAAGGGACAAACCCGATCCAAAGGCAGGCAAAATGACTAAATCCAAGACAGTGGCATTAACAGCATTCCTTTTCGCCATATTGGCGGCGATGGGGGGGGCGTCTGTCCTCAAGGGTGGGCTTTATATTGGTAAGCACGAAGGCGACACACTGCATC
>JAGGNB010000162.1 GCA_017886375.1 Octadecabacter sp. | reverse complement strand
AATGAGGATGTTGAAGGTTCGAGTCCTTCCGGGATCACCATTTAGTCATTTTAAATCAAATACTTACGCGAAAAAAGCTTGCTGTTCCATTCTTGTAGAGAATTGGAGGAAGCATGAAGGAAGCAGGTGATGCATAGATGCGGGTGTTGTAACGGAATCACAGTCAAACATTGGGATCAACGATGAGCTGCCTATAACGGGTTAGCCGTCCAGCTGAGGGAACGACTTCTTCAAACTAACTTCAAAAAGATGGGCCAAAGAACGGTTCATATTTTTCAGTTCGGTAGCGCGTCCTGAACTCAACCAAGATCATCTCAAGTGTTGCGATGAAGGTGCTTTGGTCAAAGCCAAGTGTTCCTTTGCGTTCGTGCAAATATCGCCATTCCACGAACGCGTTGGCGTGACGGCTCAAAATACCTGTGAGAGAGTAGCCTGCCTGCGTCGAAGATTGTTTTGGCCACTTTAGCACAGCTAAGTCCGCACACCGGATTTAAGCACGGGTCTTCCAAAAACGCTCCTTTTTGGAAGGGTGTGTGGTTGCAGCCGAAATCCCGTCCTAATAACAAGGGCCTTAGAGAAGTGACTGAGTGGCCGAAGGTACTCCGCTATTCCAGGGAGTAGACGTTAAGGCGTCTCGAGGGTTCGAATCTCTCCTTCTCTAACTTTTGCGAAGACAGCCAAATGTGGTCCGGTTCGTCGCTCCGGCTGGATGATAGTCTTGTCCCGCACAGCGGCCACTCAAGCTGTTCCAAAAACGGCCGTTTTTGGCGCGACCGCAAAAGCCCTCGTTTGATGCTTCCACAAACCCCGTTCAAAACCTAAGCGGTTGTTGAACGTTTTTGCCTCTACCGTAATAGCAGACATTCGCTGCATTGCAGAGAATCGGCAAAGTGGGCTCGAAGAAGACCTTCGCTGCGCCCGCAAACCAAATTTGGGCAACTTGAAGAAAGCAGACGCTCGGGGCTGCGACTGAGTTTTTTCGATGTGCAAACGCAGCTAACGGCGGCAGTGAGCCCTTATCGACTTTTAGCTGGTTCAGCGATTAACTTGCTCTTGAATGGAGCAACCTGTGCTTCCAACGTTGTTGATGCTATTTGATTTCTGAGTGCAAATAGATAGTATCCTATGCATGTTTCGCTTCGCATTAATCGGCATCGTGTTTTCAACTTCATCTCCCGCTCTAGCCTGTCTTCCATCCGAGTGGACAAGGCATGATGGCCCTGTGTTTCGCGACAGGATGCTCTTTGGACTTTACGAAGCCGCCAGTGATGGCCACGTTTTTGTCACTGATGAAGGTCGTGTTGCTATGATCTATAGCGGAGATGACGGTGGCCAAAGTTCGATAAAACTCGCCTTTGGAACCGACTGGACGACGTGGGAAGAATGGGGCGCGCTCCTCGGACCATCTAAACAACCAGATGCGATTACCCACAAAGAGACCGCTTTCTATTTTCGCGCATCTTCCACAGATCATCGCATCTACTTTATCGGCTACACCGACGAAGACACCTACCAATCAAACGTGTTCATGGCGCAAGCACCTGATTTGTTAGGGCCTTGGGAAATCATACCCGAACCGATAATCGCGAGGGGTCCTACTGCTGGCAGGGACGTCTACCTCATCACATCACCCTCAGTGGTCGCATATGATGGAGGCTTGGTGATGGCTTGGTTGGGTTGGAATGGGTTCGAGGATGTCACGGAAGTCTGGAGCTTCACCGCCACTACGCAACTGGGAAGCCAAGTCTGGCACAACATTGCGGAAACTGACATTCCAATAGGGATGGAAGGACAGATTACGGAGCGGCCAGATGGTGGGTTCGTAGCCGTAGCCACGCGGGAAACAAGCACGGGTGAGGAAGGGATCTTCGCATTCTGTGCGGATGATCCACTTGGACCGTGGACGCCGGTGCCTGAACCGTTACTGACGCTGGCAGGGGATCGATGGGAAGTCGATGAAATCATAGCACCATCGATTACCTATGACCCACAAACGAACGAGCCTTATCTGTTCTATACGGCCGCCGAGCATTCGCGCGGTTGGCGGATGATGATGGCGGTGCCAAACTAAATCGGCCACGGGCACGAAGCGCAGCCAAGTCCCGCAGTGCCACCGCTCGCCTTCCGATTTCGCGTTGATTTCGTGTGCAGCCGCGGCGAAAGTCGGCAGTGAGCCCAACATATCCGTAGTGATCAATCAGGTTATGTGCGCGGCGCGGTTGGTATACGCAGGCAACCGCCTAGAAGGAGAGACAAATGCTGTACGTTGACATGCCAACCGCCAGAGTCATCGCTACGCTGAACGAGGTTCGCACCGACGCTTGCGTCTCGATCTACTTCGGCACGACACCGTTATCAGAACATGTGCATGAGATGCGTTTGACGTTCGAACATCTGATAAAGCGGGCCATGGAACAACTGATCTCGTTTTAACGTCGCTTGCGGGAAAGCGGCTTGGTTCTGACGGCACCCCGCGTGGCAAAGAGCCTCCGGGGTCCCTCGGTATTCTCCTGTTCGAGCGACGACCCTGCAAGGATGCTGCTCATCGTCTCGCCTCTTGTTTTTCAGCCCTTGGCAATTCTGGCTCTGCGAGCCAGAGCCAGGCCTGACCAAGAGCCAGAGGAACGAGGCTTGCACAGCCTGCAAGGACAAACCCGGCTGAGCCGGGATTCGGCAATCCAAGGAGAGCAGCCAGGGCCGGGACCCAAAGCGCCAGCCCGATCAATCCCAGGCACAGTGCGATCGCTCCCCAGACATAAGGATTGCTCGTCACCTCGTTGGACAGGAACCCCGAGTCTCGATCCCGGACGTTGAACACGTTCCAGAGTTGCGCCAGCGCGAGCGTGAGAAACGCGACAGTCACGGAAGGTCCAGTGTCGAGCTGCAACAAATAGAGCGCAAGACCAAAGGCACCAAGCGTTGCGATTGTGATCGACGCGCCAAGAACACCGATCAAGACCCAGCGTGGGCGGTCCAAGATAGACTCTTCGGGGTCGCGCGGCGGTTTGGTCATGACGTTCTCGTCGCCCTTCCCCAGCCCGAGGGCGAAGGCGGGAAATACGTCAGTGACAAGGTTCAGGAACAGGATCTGAAGTGGCAGAAGCGGCATCGGCAGACCAGCACCGACAGCGATACCAACAACCAGAACCTCGCTGACATTGCATGACATCAGATAGACGACGAATTTGCGGATGTTATCGAAAATCACCCGACCTTGCCGCATCGCGACAATAATCGTTTCGAACTTGTCGTCCTGAAGAACCATGTGCGCAGCGTCTTTTGCAACCTGTGTTCCACGTTGGCCCATCGCGATGCCGATATCTGCTTTTTTCAATGCCGGCGCGTCATTCACCCCGTCGCCCGTCATGGCGACCACATGTCCTGCCTGTTGAAAGAGTGTCACCAGTGCCAGCTTCGTTTCGGGCGCGACACGCGCGAAAACGTCTGCTGACAGGATGCGCTGGCGAAGGTCTTCGCTGGCCGTGTCAACATCGAGGTCTGCGATCTCGCCGCTCTCGATCACGGTCATCTCGGCTTCACCGAGGCTTGCCTTTCGTGCTATGGTTTCGGCAGTGTCGGCGTGGTCTCCGGTCAGCATGACAACGCGGACACCGGCCGTGCGACAGGCTTCTATGGCCGCAGGCACATCCTTTCGGAGGGGATCCAGCAGGCCGACCAGTCCGAGCAGGGTCAGATTCTCGTATGGTTCCGCAACCTGCGAGGCATCCCGCTTCATTGCAAGTGCCAGAAGCCGCAGCCCGTCCTTGGCGGCTTCGGAATTGCGGTTGATCCAGTCCTCGCGCAGATCGTCGTCCATGTCTCGCGTGCCATCCGGCCCAAGTACCTGAGTGCATACTTCGATAACGGCCTCGGGGGCGCCCTTGACGGCAAAGAGAAGCCCCTCGTTCGTCTCATGCACGGTTGCCATCATCTTCGCATCTGGATCGAACGCGTGTTCGCGCACCTCGGGGCAGTCGTCGAGCAGCTTCTGCCGTTCTATCCCAGCGTCTTCAGCCATCGAGATCAGTGCGATTTCCATCGGATCCCCGGTGCCGCCGTCTTTCGAACCTTCGGCCAGTTCGGCATTGTTGCAAAGCGCCCCGATGCGTAGCGCCCAGCCAAGCGGTGTGTTGGATTTCGGATCAACCTTAGCGTCAGACTGATCAAATCGGACCTTCATCCCATCCCGGTCGATGTCCACGTCGTCCCCTGCCAGCAGATACCGAACCACTGTCATCTGGTTTTCCGTTAGGGTGCCGGTCTTGTCGGTCAGGATTACCGTTGTGGCGCCCAGTGTTTCTACAGAAGAAAGCTGCGTGATCAGCGCATTACGCTGGCTCATCCGCCACATTCCGCGTGCAAGGGTCAGCGTCGCCACGACAGGGAGCCCTTCAGGGATAGCCGCGACCGCCAAGGCCACGCCCGTCTGCACCATGATCGCAACATCATGGCCGCGTAGAATACCGGCTCCAATGGTAAGTACGGCCAGCACAAGCGTCAGCCAAACCAGACGATGGCCCAACTGGTTGAGCCGCTTTTCAAGCGGGGCCACCTCGCCCTCGGCACTTTGCGCAAGATCGCTGATCCGCCCAAGCTCGGTGTCCATTCCCGTCGCGATGACAATGCCTTTGCCGGCCCCTTGCGTGATCCCGGTTCCCTTGAAGGCCATACTGACGCGGTCCCCAAGAGCGGCATTCTTGGCAGTGGCCTCCGTTGACTTTATGACAGGAGCAGATTCGCCCGTCAGAACAGACTCATCGACCTGCAAGTTCGACGCCTCGGCTAGCCTCAGATCAGCAGTCACGACATCGCCCGCTTCGAGGATCACCAGATCGCCGGGCACAAGCTCGTGTGCGTCGATCATCCGAATATCGCCTCCTCGTCGCACGCGCGTTTTCACTTCG
>JAGGNB010000175.1 GCA_017886375.1 Octadecabacter sp. | reverse complement strand
GCACCGGGGAAAAACTCGATCTCGATCTCGTCGGCGCCCTCAATGACGTGGTTATTGGTGACGATGTAGCCATCAGCGGAAATCACAAACCCCGACCCAAGCGCGGACGAACGACGCGGGCCATCTTGGCCAAACTCATCAAAGAAGTCCTCAAACGGGGAACCCTCGGGCACAACGCCCTGCGGCCCAGTGCGGCCCGCAACCATCGTGCTGGTAGTGATGTTAACCACCGCAGGGCTGATCTCTTCGGCCAAATCCGCAAATGTCGCCGGGCGGTCTTGCGCATCAGCCCTCACGACGGTGACTAAGGACAGTGCAAGGCCCACCATCAGGGCCGCAATCCACGTCTGGCGCGTGTCATTGATGGGCGCAGCCGCGATGGCATGTGGCGGTGTGACCGAAGGCGTTCTCACGTGGGATCTCACATGGGTTATCACATGGGTTGTCACGGGGCATCTCCTTTTAGGGGCTTCAAATACATCAACTGCGAACAGTCCTTGGCAATGAATGTAGGCGCGGCGTGCGCCAGCGCAACGCCAAACACAGAGTGCTCACCCACCCGTGAACGCTGCCTGAACGCGCAGCAACCAATAAACCCTTGCGAAAAATCAACTTTCTCTGCCATTCTGCAAAAGTTCTTGGTTTTGGGGGCCATATAAATGATGGATTTATTTACGCCAAACGTCCTGATCGCCTGCGCTGCTGGCGCTTTTGCGATTGGCTATTTGACGATCAACCAGATGAAATTGCGGATGATGATGCTCATCGGCTCGACGTTTTATATCGCCTACTATGCCACAGCTGCAGCCGACCCGTTGTATGGTGGTATTTTCACGACGATGGCAATGATGCTGACAAATCTGATCGGAATGGCGGCCCTGACGCTGCGACGGTTCAGGATTTCACTGCCCGCAGCACACACCGACATTTACCCTATGTTTTCCATGCTTTCACCCGGTGATTTCCGACTGGTGATGAAACATGCCGACCGTGCGATATTGGACGCTGACCAGACCGTAACAACCGAAGGCGATGCGGTGAAGCGTCTGTATTTCATCCTGTCTGGCAGCGCCGAAGTCCGCAAACGCGGCGCGCAGTTTGATCTGCCGGACGGGGTATTTGTTGGCGAAGTGGCCTACCTTTTGCAGCGCTCAAGTGTGGCGACGACAACCATTTCAGCTGGCGCTGAGGTTTTGCGCTGGGACGTCGACGACATGCGCCAGAACATCGCCCGAAACCCGCGGTTCAAGTTGGCAATCGATGCGATGCTCAGCCATGATCTTGCGCGCAAAGTCGGCGAAGCCGTCGCGCCGCAGATGGAGCCACAAGTGGCCTAGCCCAACACACCGAGGTTTGCCGCCACCCAAACCAGCAACATGCCCACCGCCAATGCCGCCAGCCCTACCAAGCGCCGTGTTTCCAGCGGCAGGTCACGTAAGGCCGCCAGCAGGTCTTCGACAAGCGAAGGGGCCAGTGCGTACACCAGCCCCTCCACAATCAAAACCAACCCGAGAGCCAGAATTGCAATTCCCATTTTATCGCTCCAATGGCATCACTTACTCACCAGCAGCCGTGCCGTTCTCGTTCCTCAGATAGTCAAAGAACTCGTGGTCAGGGCTCAGAACCAGACGCGCGTTGCCGGTCCCGATGGCTTTGCCATATGCTTCGAGTGAGCGGTAGAACTGGAAGAATTCAGGGTCTTGCCCATAGGCTTCTGCAAAAATCGCGTTGCGTTCTGCGTCCGCTTCACCCTCGGCGATCCGCGCCAGACGTCCTGCGTCCGACACCAATTCGATCACCGTACGATCCGCTTGCGCACGAATACGCTGGGCCGCTTCACGACCACGGGCGCGTTCGTCTTCTGCTTCACGTTCGCGTTCCGACACCATGCGGCGGAACGTTTCAGCAAGGTTTTCAGTCGGCAAATCAGTGCGTTTCAAGCGCACGTCGATCAGCGTCAAACCCAGCGAACTCGCTTCAGAGAACGACCCATTGCGGATCCGCAGCATCAGCGCGGTCCGGTCCGTTGACAAAATGTCACCGGAACTGACCGAACCCAAAACTTCGCGGGTTGCGGCGCGCAAGATATCCTCAAGACGACGATCGGCCACGGCTTTGGCTTGTTCACCACCGGCACCTGTCGCTTGACGAAACTGCACAACATCCGAAATCCGGTAGCGCGCAAAGGCGTCAATGATCAAACGACGGTCATCGTCGGGAATGACTTCTTGCGCTTCCATGTCGATGGAAATGATCCGGTCATCATAGGTCACAACCTGATCAATAAAGGGCACACGGAACCCTATTCCTGGATCTTCCTGAACCTGAACAACCCGACCAAAGCGCAAGACAAGCGCCTTTTCACGTTCATCCACGATGAAAAGCGAACTCATGATTGCCGCAATCACAACTACGATGACTGGCAGAATAAAGACTGACTTATTCATTTAGTTGCTCCCCTGTGTCGTTGTCGGTCGACGGACTTCATCAAGTGGCAGGTATGGCACAACGCCGCCCCCGCCTGCATTGTCGTCCAGTAGAATGATGTCTGCACTGCCAAAGACGCTTTCGGCCGTTTCCAGATACAAACGCTGACGCGTCACTTCCGGGGCCTTGGAGTATTCGTTCAGAACAGCCAGGAAACGGCTCGCTTCACCTTCGGCTTCGTTCACCACGCGGGCGCGGTAACCTTCTGCACCCTCGATGATCTGGGCCGCGTTACCACGGGCACCAGCCGTGACACGGTTGGCATAGGCGTCGGCTTGGTTTTGCAGCTGGATGCGTTCCTGCTCGGCGTCTTGCACGTCGCGGAACGCGTCCAATGGCGATGTCAGGCGCTCGTTGCCATCAATATCGACAACCTGAACTTGGGTTGCGGGTGGATCGGCCTCGTCAAGGTTGATCCGCACAATGTTCACGCCACTGTCGTAGCTGTTGAGCGTGCTTTGCGTCAGTTCTTGCAGGCGTTCACGGATGACCGCACGTTCGCGGTTCAGGCTTGCCAGCTCGGAGGTTGCGATAATTTCGCGCATGGCGGATTCAGCCACGGCGGTAATCGTGGTTTCCGGATCAGCAAGGTTAAACAGGAACTTGTCGGGTTCGGGAATGTTCCAGACCACCTGAAAATCAATGTCGACGATGTTTTCGTCGCCCGTCAGCATCAGACCGATATCGGCTTCAAGCTGGGATTGGACGGCGCGGCTATCGCTCAATTGGGCGGGCACTTCTTCTTCGCCAATCTCGATGACGCGTTCCTGCGACACATTGACGATCTCATAGGTGACGATCGGCCAAGGCGCAAAGTTCAGACCGGACTCGCCAATGGCAGAAAATTCACCCAAGAAAAGTTCAACCGACCGTTGCTCGGGCCGCACCGTATAAACGCTTGTAAACAGCCACACCGCAACGGCGGCCAAAAGGCCAAGTCCAACCATCCCACGACTGATTTGTGGGCCCGAGGCCCCGCCACCACCGCCGCCAGCGCGATTACGACCATCGCGGCCGCCCATCAAGACGCGCAGCTGCTCTTTGGTTTTGTTGATGATTTCATCAAACTCGGGGATCTGTGGTTCATTGCTCGGGCGACGTCCGCCATTGCGATCACCATTTCCATTCGGGCGCGAACGGTCGTCATCGTCACCATCATCGCCTCCGCCCCCCCAGGGGCCGCCATTATTTCCAGCCATTAAGCCTGTCTTCCTTTTTATCTCGCCCCAAAGGGCGGTTTTCGCAATCGACCCCCTCGCATGGGCGCCAAACGTCTCTTGTGATTATTCTTGTGCTATAAGTGTGCCTTTGGGCCGATTATTCAAGCGCTACATTCATGCAGTTCTGACCGGATCGCGCATCGTCACCAGTTCCTCGGAAATTGTCGGGTGCACAGCACAGGTCGCATCAAATTGCTCCTTTGTGGCGCCCATCTTGATCGCAATCCCCGCAAGCTGGATCATCTCACCCGCATGGGGACTGACGATATGGCATCCTAACACCTTTCGTGTGGCTTTGGACACCACCAGCTTCATCAACACGCGGTCGGGGCGGTTTGCAAAGGCGGTTTGCATCGGGCGAAACGATGTGGCGTAGACCTCAATCGTTTCTTGTTCGCGGGCGTCTTCCTCGCTCAATCCAACGGTTCCCATTTCTGGTTGGGTGAAAATCGCCGACGGGATCAGCGCATGATCGACCGGTGTGGGATTGCCTTTGAACACGGTCTCAACGAACGCCATGCCTTCGCGGATCGCCACTGGTGTCAGCTGCACCCGGTTGGTGACATCGCCAATGGCATAAATGCTTGGCACTTTGGTCTGGCTATAGTCATCGACGACAACCTCGTTCCTGCGCCCGATATCAACACCAACAGCCTCAAGCCCCAGCCCGTCTGTATTGGGCGTGCGCCCTGTGGCGAACATGACCTGATCATAGACCTTTTCAGACCCATTCGAACACTTGACCCAAATGCCGTCCTCATGCTTTTCCATCTCAAGCACGTTGGTGCCCAGATGCAAATTGACGCCCTTTTCGATCATCATCTCGGACACCAGCCCACGCGCTTCATCATCAAAGCCGCGCAGGATTTGCGCGCCGCGATAAAACTGCGTCACGTCAACGCCAAGCCCGTTGAGAATGCAGGCAAACTCGCTGGCAATATAACCGCCGCCCACGATCAGGATTGTCTTCGGCAGGTCCGGCAGCAAAAAGATATCGTTGCTGGTGATGCCCAGATCGGCATTCTTCATATCCGGTAAAACCGGCCGCCCGCCTGTCGCCACCAAAATATGCTTGGCGCTAAATTTGCTACCATCCGCCAGCGTCACCTCGTGGGTGCCCGTTACTGTTGCGCGCGCGTCATGGACAGTCACATCCGATCCCGCCAGCATTTTGCGATACACCGCTTCCAGCCGGTCCAGTTCCGCGTCCAGATGGGCGCGAAACGTCGGCCAGTTGAACGTGCCATCGTGCACGTCCCAGCCATAGGCACGGGCATCCGCGAACATCTCTTGGTACTCGGATGCGAAGACCATCAGCTTTTTGGGAACGCAGCCGCGTATCACGCAGGTCCCGCCCATGCGGAATTCTTCCGCCAGACCGACGGTGGCACCTGTTGCCGAGGCAACCCGCGCGGCGCGAACGCCGCCGGACCCGCCACCAATGACAAAAAGGTCGTAGTCGAAATCGGACATGGTTTTGGCCTTTCAGCGGGGGTCAGGACTGGGATTGATTTTTCGACTTCGGATAAAACACAGCATTGGCGCGATGACCAGTCACGCAGCCGCGAGCGTTAACCGGTTCTTCATCTCCAAATTTTGTACAAACCATGCAAAACGGGGTTAGCGTTTTGTACAAAACCGTTAAAACTGCCCGTTTTGGGCCCAACTAGGCCCGTTCCTTCGGCTTCACGATCAGTCGTTGAGATCGACAAACAGGTTGTCCGTCTCGACGAAATCGATACGGCTTTCCTCGACTGATCCGGTGTTGATATCGCGCACTTCAACGCGGCCATCGCCGTGGCCGACGACGACAATATCACAGATATCGATGAACAGCCCGTTTTCAACAACACCTGGTATCTGGTTGATAACAAGTGAAAATTGCCGCGCATTTCCGATCCGGTTCAGGTGCAAATCAAGAATGTGATTGCCCTCATCTGTATAATAGGGCGCATCACCGTTCATGCGCAGCGTCACTTGCCGCCCCAGCACGTCCATGCCGATCAGTGTTTCCTCTACTAAGGTCTTTGTGGTCTGCCAGCCGAACGGAATAACTTCAATCGGCAACGGGAAATTTCCCAATGTTTCCACTTGCTTAGACGCATCAGCGATGACGATCATTTGATCACTTGCGGTGGCAACAATCTTTTCCTGCAACAGCGCCCCACCGCCACCTTTGATCAAATTCAGGTTACCATCGTATTCATCGGTGCCGTCAATTGTCAGATCCAGCCATTTCGCTTCGTCCAGCGAAATAACCTCAATCCCGACATCACGCGCCAGTTCTGCGGTGCGGGTTGATGTCGGTACACCCTTGATTTTCAAGCCTTCTTTTTCGACCATCTCACCCAGACACTTGACCAGCCACGCGGCTGTGGATCCGGTTCCAAGGCCGACTTTCATCCCGTCTTGCACATATTGGGTCGCTTGTTTGGCGGCGACGAATTTGGCTTTGTCTATAGGGGACAGTTCGAACGACATAGGCGTGGCTCCTGCAAGATGAATCGATGCTCAAGCCCTTATAGAACGGCCTTTGCCATGGTGCGACCCCTGCATTAACATTTGCTGAAGACCCCCCCGCAAACGCCTGTCGATGCGTCGTTTTCCAGTGGGACAATCGCCGCGAAACCCTTAGGATAATGGGGAAATCATCAAGGTCTGCTGCACATGTTCCTCTCCGTCTTCGATATGTTCAAAGTGGGCATTGGCCCGTCATCATCCCATACCATCGGCCCCATGGTCGCCGCCGCGCGCTTCCTTGATCACCTGCGCGCGCAACCCTTTAAGGTCGCGGGCCTCAAGGCATCGCTGCATGGATCACTGGCGTTTACCGGCGTCGGGCATTCCACCGACCGCGCCACGGTCCTTGGCCTCGCCGGATTTCGCGCCGATGATTACGACCGTGACAAAGCGGACAGCGAAATGGCGCGGATCGCCAAGGATGGCTGGGTCGAACCGGACGGCCTGCCACGCCTGACGTTTCGCCCTAAAGAGCATCTTGAATTTGACTACGGCCCCGCGCTAACAGGCCACGCCAATGGCATGATCCTGAAAGGATGCGATGCACAGGGCGATGTGGTGACTCAGGTGACATATTATTCCATCGGCGGCGGCTTTGTTTTGACGGCTGATGAACTCGCCTCAGGGGCCGACAAACAGGATGGCCCGCCAGTGCCCTTCCCGTTCAAAAGTGCCGCTGAAATGCTTGATATGGCAGCAGAAAGTGGGCTGAGCATCGCGGACATGAAGCGCGAAAATGAACTGAGCCGGATCAGTCACGCCGACCTCGACACAGGCCTGAACCGTCTTTGGCAGGTGATGAACGACTGCATTGATCGCGGGCTGGTGACGGATGGTATTTTACCCGGTGGATTGTTCGTCAAACGCCGTGCCAAAGGCATCCACGAAGCGCTCTTGGCCGAGGCTGGCCTCAACCAAACTGCACCCCACACAATCAACGACTGGATGTCAGCCTACGCTATGGCCGTGAACGAAGAAAACGCCGCCGGTGGGCAGGTCGTCACCGCCCCCACCAATGGCGCGGCAGGCGTGGTTCCAGCGGCAATCCGTTATTACCTGGACCACGTGCCCAGCGCGTCGACTGGCAAGATCGCAGACTTTTTGCTGACGGCGGCGGCGATTGGCGGCTTGGTGAAATTCAATGCCTCGATCTCGGGCGCAGAAGCGGGCTGTCAGGCCGAAGTCGGCAGTGCGGCTGCGATGGCGGCGGCTGGCCTGTGTGCCGTCTTGGGTGGCACCCCCGAACAGATCGAAAACGCCGCCGAAATCGCGCTTGAACATCACCTCGGCATGACCTGCGATCCGGTGCGCGGGCTGGTTCAGGTGCCGTGCATCGAACGCAATGGCCTCGGCGCGATCAAGGCCGTGTCAGCAGCATCCCTCGCCCTGCGTGGCGATGGCACGCATCTTGTTCCGCTGGACGCTGCGATTGAAACCATGCGCCAAACGGGGGCTGATATGTCTGATAAATATAAAGAAACAGCGCTCGGCGGCTTGGCTGTGAACGTTCCGAATTGCTAAAACGTTTAGGTGCTACAAATAAAATTGGAGGAGCGCCTTTGACCAACAAGGCGTTCCTCCAACACGACGTTTTTTAGCTTATCTAGTTTTGCCAATTCGCAACGACGTCATAGCCGACAGCTGTGGGGGCGGCTTCCATGTAGTCGGAAAATGCGCCCCAAAGCTCTGCCACTTTCGCAGCATTTGCGTTTGACGTCGCCTCACTTTCGACCACCGAGATAACGTAGCCGCTGCCATCGTCATTCAAGACATTGATGAAATTATGAATTCCGGGCATGCCCATAATCTCGCTTTTCAGCGAATTCATGATCGCGGTTGTGGCGTCTTTTGAACCGGGCTTCATCTTATAATGTGTCACACGAGCAAACATTTCAAATCCTTACCTATCTATAAAATAAACCAAGGCCGATTGGCTTTGGTCGAAAATTCATAGCACAAAAAACTTGAAATCAGTAGATTTGAGGCGCCGTTGCATTTGGCGGCACGGCGCGACGCGCAAGCAAAGCAGATCGGCTGCAGTCCTAGGCGCCCCCAAATCCTATAAAGCGCGTCATAACCGAAAACCTGCCTTGTCGCACTTTGGACAGCAGAAAAGACACCAGCCTCGCCTTCAAATCTGGATCAGAGGTGATTGACCTATCCAGATTTGATCCGTGTTCCGCGAAAGATGTGGTTTAATGCACATCAACTCTCGGCTACTTGTCTAACTATCATGGCACATCCCCTCCCCACCACGTTCACTGGTCCCGCCGCTTGGCTTGGCCGCGATATCGCCGCCCGTGAAGCCGACTGGCTGATCGACCTCACGCCCGTTCAAATCCGCGAACTTGAAACCGCCGCGGCGCACTACCTCTCACTAGGCCGCGATGTCGGTGAGATCACGGCGAATGCGTTCCCGTTGCCGACCTTTGCCGCACACCTCAAAACTCTGTCGCACACCCTGTTGCAGGGACGCGGGTTTGAGGTTCTGCGCGGTCTTCCCGTCGCCACCTATACGCAAGAAACCGCGGCGACGATCTTTTGCGGCATCGGGGCACATCTTGGCCACGCGCGGTCCCAGAACGCGGCCGGACATAGTCTTGGCCATGTGCGCAACATCGGCGTGGACGCAAACGATCCGACGACGCGCATCTACCAGACCGCCGCGCGCCAGACGTTTCACACCGACAGTGCCGATGTGGTTGGGCTATTGTGCCTGCGCGAGGCGCAGATCGGCGGCATGTCTTTGTTGGTCAGCGCGCAAACCATCGCCAACCGCATGGCCGCCCAGCGCCCTGATCTGCTGGCGCTGTTGTTTGACCCGATTGCGACCGACCGCCGTGGTGAAATCCCCGACGGCGCAGAACCTTTCATGCGCATTCCCATCCTGAACTGGCATGCTGGCAATCTGACGGTGTTTTACCAGCGCCAATATATTGAAAGTGCCCAGCGCTTCGCGAATGCGCCGCGATTGACGGATCGACATATCCAAGCCCTTGATCTGTTTGACAGTCTCGCCAACGATCCAGACCTGCACTTGTCGATGCAGATGCAACCCGGCGATATGCAGTTCGTTTATAACCACAGTCAGTTGCACGACCGCACGGCGTTCACCGACTGGCCTGACCCTGACAAACGCCGTCATTTGTTGCGGCTGTGGTTATCGATGCCAAATGATCGTGCGCTGCCTGACGTGTTTGCCGAACGCTATGGCTCGATTGAGATCGGCAATCGTGGCGGTATCATCACCAGTCAAACAACCCTAAACGCACCGCTGGACTAAACGCGCTTTGTTCAGCCGCCCTGATTTAAGCCCAAGTGTCGGTTTTAGACCTGACGCAGGGCCGCCACACCGCTAAGCGCAGACCATGACACCCCAGTCCATCTCAGCCGAGACTACCACCGACCGCATCATGCTGGGCGTCGCCCTGATGATCGGCTTTTGCCTGACAGCACCCCTGTTAGATGTCGCGGCCAAGCTTGCGTCCGACATTATTCCAGTCGGGCAAATCACAGCGGCGCGGTTCTTGGTGCAGGTCGGGTTGATGTTGCCATTCTGTTTGGCCATGGGCCTGTCGTTCAGATTTAACGGGCGGCTGGGCTTGCTGACTGTGCGGGCGACCCTGTTGATGTTGTCGACGTTCTTTTTCATCTCCGCCATTCGGGTCATGCCGCTGGCGGATGCACTGGCGATTGTGTTTATCGAACCGTTCATCGTCATGCTGGTCGGTAAGTATGCCTTTGGCGAAGACGTCGGCCCGCGCCGCGTCGCCGCCGCAGGCGTTGGGTTCCTCGGCGTCGTTCTGGTGATCCAGCCGTCGTTTGCCACCTTCGGGGCTGTTGCGCTGTATCCGCTTGGGACGGCTGTGTGTTTTGCGGGTTATGTATTGGTAACGCGTGGGCTACGCGGGCGGCTGCATCCGGTGATGATGCAGTTTCACACGGGCTTGATTGCGACGCTGATGTGCGTGCCCGTCGTTTGGATCGCAAATGGAACCGGTGTTGCCGCGCTTGATCCGGTCTGGCCGCAAGGCATTTATTGGATCTGGCTGCTCGGCGTCGGGTTCTTTGCCACCGTCAGTCATATGATGATGACCTACGGGCTGACCCTCGCGCCGTCATCGACTTTGGCGCCGATGCAATACCTCGAAATTCCGGTGGCGACGGTGCTGGGTTTGTTGGTGTTTGCACAGTTCCCCAACGCAATGGCGCTGGCGGGGATTGTTCTTATCATGGGGGCGGGGCTTTATATGATCCACCGCGAACGGGTCACGTCACGCGTCACGACACGGCCACATGCCCCGATCTAGACGCAGCCCCTGCATCCCCCTAGCGTAAGCCGATGATCGACCGTCCGTTCCTTGGTATTCTGCTCATGCTCGGATTTTGTGTGTTGGCGCCGCTTGGCGATGCGATGGCCAAAGTGTTGGGCGCCGATATGTCGGTCGGATTTCTGGTGCTGGTGCGGTTCACGGTGCAGGCCGCGTTGCTGCTGCCGCTGGTCTGGCTGCTGAAATATCCGATGCCACAAGGCGCGCGGTTAATCCGGCTGACGGCCTTTCGCACTGTACTGCACATCGCGGGCATCACGTTGATGTTTTCATCGCTGCAATACCTGGAACTTGCCGATGCCATCGCCATCGCGTTCGTCATGCCGTTTATTATGCTGCTGCTTGGCAAAGTGTATCTGAACGAAGACGTCGGCGCGCACCGTCTGGCGGCCTGCGCTGTCGGGTTTGTCGGCACGTTGCTTGTAGTGCAGCCAAACTTTGTACAAGTCGGCCTGCCCGCACTGCTGCCCGTAGGTGTCGCCGTGGTCTTTGCGCTGTTCATGTTGGTCACACGGGCCATTGCCAAAGACGTGGACCCCATTGGATTGCAGGCCCTGTCCGGTGTTATGGCCGTGCCTGCGGTTGGGCTGGCGATGATCTTGTTTCCCGAAACGCCGCTTTTGGCACTCAGGACGATCCCCGACAACGCGTGGCTGCTCCTCGCGATCCTTGGATGCATGGGAACGGTCGCGCATCTGTTGATGACATGGTCGTTGCGCTTCGCACCGTCCACCACCCTCGCGCCGATGCAATACCTCGAAATTCCGATTGGCACGGTGATTGGATATTTGATTTTTCACGATCTGCCCAATGGGCTGGCCGCCGTGGGCATCTGCATCACAATTGCCGCAGGGCTTTATGTCATTGTGCGCGAACGGGCCATCTCGCGTCGTCCTGCAATAGCGCCGCTATCGTAGCGTCCAACGCCGCGCGGGGCAGGATCAACAACATTTTCGGCGCATCTGGGCGCAGCGTCACCGTGCCGTCCACTTTATTCAACGTGCCGACCCGACTGTCTGGCGCGAATCGCAATCCGGTGGTTGGCCAACGCAATCCAGTACTGTCACAGCCAACGTCTGCCATTGGATAAAGCGACACAGCACTGCCCATCGGCAAATCAAGCGTGATCTTGGACGGACAGACAAGGGTGATCGTGTCATCGCCAATCAGAATGCAGCGCCGATCAGGGTGGCGCACCAGAACCGTCATCGACCCCAATTCGTGATCAAGCCGCGCGCCACTAAACCCGACGCCTAGAATCAAGGGCGCATCGATGTGGCGCAGCGCCTTGTCAAAATCCGTGCTGTCTTGTTCTGTGATCGGGTGCAACACGTCGCCGTAGGCATCCCGCGCGGCATCCGATATCGAATCCATGTCGCCGATGACCGCAACAGGATTAAGTTCCGCCCACAGCGCATGATTGGCCCCACCATCGGCGCATGCCACGGTTTTGCCCCATTTTAACGCGACTGTAAGGGCATCGGCTGCAGGGTCTGCACCACCAATCAAGATGATTGTTGCCATACTTGAAACAATCGGCTGATTCACGTCTTATTACCCTCAGTTTTGGAAACGTGCCTTGAAACGGTCACGAAATAATACCTAGTTTAACGCGGTTCTGTTCCGAATTGCGAACCAATTGATGGTAAACAGACCATCACTGGATGAGTAGAAAGCGAGCAAAAAATGGTTGGACCGAGCAAGATTCTCACCGTCTCCTACGGCACTTTCTCGTGCACCCTCGAAGGATTCGATGATTCTTTCAGCACGATGAAGGCTATTGCGGAATATTTTCGTGGTTTGGCTTCGGATGATCGGTATTTTGGGGCGGAACCCCCGACACCTGACGCCGACATGTTGGCCAAAATCGCCGAAGGTGAAATTTCGCGCCGCGTTGCCGCCCACACCGACGGCAGCAACATCATTTTGCGCGCCTCCGCCCTCAGCGATCAATCAGGCGATGCCAGCGCCCCATCCAAATCTGCGCACGACGCTGACACCCGCACAAAGGTTGAGGCCGCGCGCAAAGCTGCAAAAGCCGCCCGCAAAGCAGAAAAGATGAAGGCCAAGGTTGCCGCAAAAGCCGCCAAGGCCGCTGAAAAAGCTGCCAAAGCAGATGCAGACGCTAAGGTTGAGGCCGATGCTAAAGTTGAGGCTGACGCTAAAGTTGAGGCTGACGCTAAGGCGGATGCTGACGCTAAATCCGCAAACGATGTAACATCAGACGACACACCACAGGACGCCCCTGACCTCGCGTCCGACGCTGAATTAGATACATCACTCTTGGGTGACTTAGGCGCTGTAACGCAAGACGCATCAGAAGACCCTGTCGCCGAAGACACCGAGGACGATGCGTCGATTGCAGATCCCGCCGCCAGCGATCCAGAACCGGACCTCGCCGCGACGGTTGAACCATCCCCCGTCATAGCCGCCCATCCCGACGTCGACAGTGTCGCCGCCAAACTGCAACGCATCCGCGCCGTGGTCGGCAACACAAATGACGCCGAAAATGCCGCCGCCGATGATTTGTCCGAGCAGTTTTTGCCGCAAACCGAAACTCCTGACATGTCGGACGTTGACCAAATCGACCCAACTGAGGATGAGGCCCCGACAGATCCGGTTGTCGATCTTGACGCCAATCAGGCAGAGATAGAGGAGCCCGCATCAAATTCCGAAACGGGCGCAGATGCACCCGACGAGACAGATGCGCCCGACGAAGACGGCTCAGATACGCTCGCTCGTTTTATGGCGCAGCACTCCGAACCAGAGGACTCAGCCGAACCGGAAGAATCGGTCGCTGAACCGCAAATCGAAGCCACTGACATCGCCGATGACGCCGATGAAGACACCATAGCGCAACCTCAAGCCCGCGTGACCCGCATGAAGCGCGCCGATTTCGACTCCGCGGTCCAAAGAGGCGAGATAGGTGCCCAATCCCAAGCACCTTCGCCCAATACTGGGCCCGATTTGGGGATGCTCGATGGCGCAGACGACCTCGACGACTATCTCGAAGACAGCGATTTCACAGATACAGAGATGCCAATTATCGAAGACGATGATTTCGCAAATGATCTGGCCGAAATCAAAGCAGATTTCGAAAGCGATGTGGCCGACGAATTGTCCGCTGCTGATATGGCGGACAACGTCGCAAGTCATTCCAGGGATGCGATGTCCACCGCGCAGATCGCACCGGATGTCACGTCCGACGATGACGCGCCTGAAAATGCGTTTGATGCTGCTGAACCGCAAGTTGATGACGCCGCACTTGATCGCCTGATGTCAGAATCTGATGTGCAGATGAAAGAACCCGAAGGCAGCCGTCGTCGCGACGCAATTGCGCAACTCAAAGCCGCCGTTGCCGCCAAAGAAGCCGCCCGCCAAGTGGGTGAACCCGAGGACGATGACCAAGACGTCGAAAACGCGTTCCGCAATGACCTTTCCGTGGCCGTTCGCCCCGAAGGCGCAGACCCCTCTGGTAGCGGCGCGCGTCCTCGTCCTGTTGTGCGCTCCAATACCCGCACGGAACGTCCGCGTCCGGCGCCCCTTAAACTGGTCGCCGCCCAGCGCATCGACCTGGATGACGCCAACAATGAACGCGGTCCTGCCGCTCCCGTGGTGCCGCGCCGTGTCGCCGCCCGCAAAGAAGACAACAATGCCCAAGCTTCTGGGTCATTTGCGGAATTCGCCGAAAATATGGGCGCAACCGAACTGCCCGACTTGCTCGAAGCGGCCGCCGCCTACACTGCTTTCGTTGAAGGTGCTGACGAATTCTCCCGCCCACAACTGTTGCGCCGCGTGCGCACCGTGGCGAGCGGCGAATTCAACCGCGAAGACGGTTTGCGCAGCTTCGCCAACCTGCTGCGCGAAGGCCGCTTTACCAAAGTCCGCAATGGACGGTTCCAAGTGGCAGACGACAGCCGCTACAATCCCGAACGCCGCGCAAGTTAAACGGCAATATAAACGATGGTGAAATGAGAAAACGAAGACGGCGCGAAGGCACTCCCTACGCGTCGTTTTTACATGTCCAGATACCCTCTTTGGTCTAAAATACCTGCGCCGAAGGTATCATCCACCAAACAAAACGCCCTCACCGAGAGGGGTACGCCGTGTCACAGGCATCAAGAATAACCGCGCAGTGCAGCCGCTCCGTTTGATCGTTTACGCGTCCGGATCAGGCTGTCCGACACCCATAAAGATAAACTTGAAAGGCACTGCCCACAGCACGCCAAGGCCAACATAGATGGCCAGTTCGATCCAAATCGGCGCGCGCGCCTGCGGGTCGGGATAAAGCCAGTTCATCGTGCTCACGGCGATCACCACATAGATCGGCAATCCCACCAACAAGATGACCAGCGACCAGCGCTTTCGGGCTTTGAGGGACAGGGCCATATCAGTTCCTTCATCAGCGGGCGTGGATTAATCGGCGAACGGGTCCGTCACAAGGATCGTGTCTTCGCGTTCCGGTGATGTAGAAAGTAGCGCGACGGGGCAATCGATCAATTCTTCCACACGGCGCACATATTTGATCGCCTCAGCGGGTAAATCCGCCCATGATCGCGCGCCCTCGGTGCTGTCAGACCAGCCCTTCATTTCCTCATAGATCGGGGTACAGCGGGCCTGCTGGTCGGCGGCCGTGGGCAGATAATCCAAACGTTCGCCGTCCAGATCATAGGCGACGCAGATCTTTAGCGTCTCGAACCCGTCCAAGACATCCAGCTTCGTCAACGCAATCCCAGTCACACCCGATGTGGCGCACGTCTGGCGCAACAGGCAGGCATCAAACCAACCACAGCGGCGTTTGCGCCCTGTCGTGGTGCCAAATTCATGGCCGCGTTCGCCCAACATCTGGCCGTCAGCGTCATGCAGTTCCGTCGGGAACGGGCCTTCACCCACCCGCGTCGTGTAGGCTTTGACAATGCCCAGCACGAAATCAATCGCGCCCGGTCCGACGCCAACACCAGTTGCCGCCTGCCCTGCGATCACATTGGACGATGTTACAAACGGATAAGTTCCAAAATCAATATCCAAAAGCGCGCCCTGCGCCCCTTCAAACAGAATACGTTTACCGGCCTTGCGCTTTTCGTTCAGCACCTTCCAGACGGGGGCGGCGAATGGCAATATTTCTGCCGAGATTGCCTGCAATTCAGCAATAAGCTGATCGCGATCCACGGCTTTGATGCCCAGACCCTTGCGCAGCGGGTCGTGGTGCTGCAACGCGCGATCGACGCGGGCTTCAAGCGTTGCGGGATCGGCCAGATCGGCCACACGAATGGCGCGGCGACCGACTTTGTCTTCATAACATGGGCCAATGCCGCGGCCTGTGGTGCCAATCTTGGTGCCCTTGCTTGACGCTTCTTCGCGGGCGCGATCAAGTTCACCGTGCATGGGCAGGATCAGTGGCGTGTTTTCGGCGATCATCAGCGTTTCCGGGCTAATTTCAACGCCCTGTGCGCGCACCGTCGCGATCTCTTTCATCAGGTGCCACGGATCAAGAACGACCCCGTTGCCGATCACCGACAACTTGCCGCCGCGCACCACGCCGGATGGCAGCGCGTGCAATTTGTACACCTTGCCGTCGATCACCAACGTGTGGCCCGCATTATGCCCGCCTTGGAAACGCGCGATCACATCGGCGCGTTCTGACAGCCAATCGACAATTTTGCCTTTGCCTTCATCGCCCCACTGTGCGCCGACAACCACTACATTCGCCATATCTTCGATCCTAATCGGTAAAATCCGTGCCCGTCATAGGACATCACATCAAGGGGGGAAAGCGGGCATTTGGTGTGACAGGCTGGACAGGGACGCGCCACACCGCCATCGTGAC
Organism: Octadecabacter sp.; assembly: GCA_017886375.1. Classification (GTDB taxonomy): domain Bacteria; phylum Pseudomonadota; class Alphaproteobacteria; order Rhodobacterales; family Rhodobacteraceae; genus Octadecabacter. The sequence continues at coordinate 31,556 of JAGGNB010000175.1, read as the reverse complement.
GCCAATTCTTAGATTTGAGGGACATTATGGCCGGTTTTCTACTTCGCTGGATCTTTGCATTCATTTTGCTGGCGGCGACCTACAATCCGACGCAATGGACTTTTTCGCGCTGGGTGATGACCTCGGGCGCTGACAATATGTCGATTGCGGTGCTGGTCGGGCTACTGCTGGTTGTCGGCTACATAATCTATGTGCGCGCCACCCTGCGATCGATTGGCGTTGTGGGTATGATGCTTGTGGCCGCAGTGACGGGTGCGATGCTTTGGGTCGCCTATGATCTGGGCTGGATGAGCTTTGAAAATCCGACATCGAACACCTGGGTTGCCTTGGTGGTTTTGTCCTTTGTGCTTGGCATCGGGCTCAGTTGGAGCCACGTGCGCCGTCGCCTTTCAGGGCAAGCAGATATGGATGATGTGGACACATAGCGCATAAGCGTGGTTTGAGGGGTTGCGGGATGCCCCTTTCGCTTCTAAGTACCACTCGTTCTTCCGCCAAAGGTCTATATCACATGGAAAATGTCGTTCTTGTCGTCCACCTACTGCTCGCGCTGACTTTGATTGGCGTGGTTTTGTTGCAGCGCTCAGAGGGCGGCGGCCTTGGAATTGGTGGCGGCGGTGGCGGTGGCGCGATGTCCAGCCGCAGTGCGGCAACGGCCCTTGGCAAAGTCACTTGGGTCTTGGCGATTGCCTTCATCTGTACATCATTGGCACTCACGATCTTGTCGGCACAAAAGGCCAGCGATGCATCCGTGGTCGGCGGCGATGCGCTGTTGCCTGCGTCTGAACAATCCACAGACGCGCCAAGTGCAGCCGGAAGCCTGCTGCCCCCTACGGTGGCACCGGCAAGCAATGATCCATTGGTCCCTGACGCCGACTAACCACTACACGTTGCGGGGTAAGTTACGGTATCCACTCGATATTGCGTTTCATTTGGTTATTTCGGGTGGATTTGGTTGCCAATTGCCCCCGAATCCGCTTACCATTAACCCCCGTGATACATGCGTTTTGGCGTGCTGCTATTGGGGTGTTATCCACACAAATTAGAATGTCCTCCCCGTGGGGGACCGACCTAACAGGGGACCCCTGATCAATGGCGCGTTACGTATTTATCACAGGCGGTGTGGTGTCTTCGCTGGGCAAGGGGCTCGCGTCAGCGGCCCTCGGGGCGCTGTTGCAAGCGCGTGGTTTTTCAGTGCGCTTGCGCAAATTGGATCCCTACCTGAACGTTGATCCCGGCACGATGTCACCGTTTGAGCACGGCGAGGTGTTCGTCACCGATGACGGCGCAGAAACCGATCTGGACCTTGGCCACTACGAACGCTTTACGGGTGTGCCAGCACGAAACACAGATTCCATCTCGTCGGGGCGGGTCTATTCCAACGTGTTGGAAAAAGAACGCCGCGGCGATTATCTCGGCAAGACCATTCAGGTTGTCCCGCATGTAACCAACGAAATCAAAGACTTCCTGCATATCGGCGAAGACGAGGTCGATTTTATGCTGTGCGAAATCGGCGGCACCGTGGGCGACATCGAAGGCCTGCCGTTTTTTGAGGCGATCCGCCAATTCAGCCACGACAAGCCGCGCGGCGAATGTATATTTATGCACCTGACATTGCTGCCCTACCTTGCGGCGTCCGGTGAATTGAAAACCAAGCCGACACAGCACTCGGTCAAGGAATTGCAATCCATCGGGATCGCACCCGACATTCTGGTCTGCCGATCCGAACACCCGATCCCCGAAAAGGAACGCGAAAAAATTGCGCTATTTTGCAATGTGCGCAAAGATTCTGTCGTGGCGGCCTATGATCTGAAATCAATCTACGAAGCACCGCTAGCCTATCACAAACAAGGCCTCGATCAGGCGGTGCTGGACGCGTTCAACATCTCGCCCGCGCCCAAGCCCGACTTGCGAATCTGGAATGATGTTTATGACCGTATTCACACCACCGACGGCGAAGTGAACATTGCGATTGTCGGCAAATACACCCAGCTGGAAGATGCCTATAAGTCGTTCAAAGAGGCGCTGACCCATGGCGGCATGGCCAACCGCGTTAAGGTAAATGTGTCTTGGGTCGATGCCGAAGTGTTTGATTCCGAAGATGCAGCGCCCTACCTCGAAGGGTTCCACGCGATCCTCGTCCCGGGTGGATTTGGCGAACGCGGCACCGAGGGTAAAATCAAGGCTGCCGAATATGCGCGGGTCAACAAAATCCCCTATTTCGGCATCTGTCTGGGCATGCAAATGGCCGTGATCGAGGCTGCGCGCAACGTCGTGGGCATGGCCGATGCGGGGTCGGAAGAATTCGACTATGAAGCTGGCAAAAAGCGCTTTGAACCTGTCGTCTACCACCTGAAAGAATGGGTGCAGGGCAACGCCAAGATCAAACGCAAAACCGATGACGACAAGGGCGGCACCATGCGCCTTGGGTCGTATGATGCGACGCTGACCGCGGGATCAAAAGTTGCCGAAATTTATGGCAGCCTGACGATCGAAGAACGCCACCGCCACCGCTATGAGGTCGACACGAAATACCGCGCCCAGCTTGAAGACGCGGGCTTGTGTTTTTCAGGCATGTCACCGGACGGCAAACTGCCAGAAATCGTTGAATGGCGCGATCATCCTTGGTTCATCGGCGTGCAATTCCATCCAGAATTGAAATCAAAACCCTTCGCACCGCATCCACTGTTTGCCGACTTTGTGCGCGCGGCGGTGGACTCGTCGCGGTTGGTATAAAATCGAATTTGCGTGCGTCCATTCGGCTTGACCAAAGGGGCGTAACAATTGCCACTCCGATCACGTGGGGACCAACGCCCACACCCCTGAGGCACTGAAGAACCAAACAAGAGGGCCGCGCTTTGTTATCTTATCAACATCTTTATCATGCAGGTAATTTGGCGGATGTGCACAAACACGCGGCACTGTCGTGGGTATTGGATTACATGACCCGCAAGGACAAACCGCTCAGCTATATTGAAACCCATGGCGGGCGGGGCCTGTATGATCTGGGCGCCGATGAAGCCGTCAAAACCGGCGAAGCTGCGGCTGGTATTGCTGTTGCAGCGCCTTGGTTTGACGCAGATCACCCCTATTCGTCCACACTGGCAGCGTGCCGCGCAGAAAACGGCGCAACGTCCTATCCGGGCAGCCCTTGGATCGCGTCCCATCTTTTGCGCGGCGATGACGTTTTGCATATCGCCGAACTGCATCCGCAAGAATTCGAGGGGCTGTATGACGCGGTCCCCGGTGCCCATGTTCATGCGCAAGACGGGTTTGAAATGGCCTATTCCATGTTCCCGCCAACACCGCGCCGTGGCTTATTATTGATTGATCCATCTTATGAGGTGAAAGACGACTACGTCGCCATGCCAAGCCACCTCTCCAAGATAGCCAAAATCTGGCCCGTCGGCGTGTTGATGCTTTGGTATCCTATCCTGACAGATGCCCGCCACCGCACGATGAAGTCGGCGATTATGCACAGCCTGCCGGATGCCTTGAACCACGAAGTTTACTTTGAACCCGCCCGCGAAGGCCATCGGATGGTCGGGTCGGGATTGGTCGTGGTGAACGCGCCATGGGGACTTGATGGCGAGTTGGCAAAGCTGGCAGATCACTTTGCCAAGCTTTGAGGCTTGCAGGAATATCCAACATGCCTAAGGTGAGTTAATGTTTGATCGTATCCTTGCCCTTCTTCGCACCCCTGCGGCTGATTTCACCCTTATGCCCGAAGCCGATGCGCGCCACGCGCTCGGTGCTTTATTGGTGCGGGTCGCCAAGGCTGATGGCGCGTATCTTTTTCAAGAGATCGAAGAAATCGACCATCTGCTGGCTGATCTTTACAATCTGAACGTTGTTGAGGCGGCGCGCATGCGTGCCGAATGTGAAAAACTTGAGGCCGCGATGCCCGACACCAGTGAATTGGCGCATATCCTGTCGTGTGACGTCACCAGCCATGAACGCGACGGGTTGGTACGCGCGCTCTGGCAGGTGGCTGACTCTGACGGGCAACGCCATGACACCGAAATGCAGGTTGTGGCCATTGCAACGCAGACGTTCGGGATGTCGCCGGAAGCGGCGGCTGCATTGCGCGCTTAGCGCATCTCAAAAAAACAACGCGCTTAGCGCATTTTAAAAAATACCGCGCTTAACGCATAGCAAATCACGAATCGTGTCTGGCCAATAATTGCTCAATAATTTGTGCGCGGCTCGCGCTTGCCGACTGTATGCGCGCAATCTGGGCTTGGCCTTTTGCACAGCGGCCCCTATATCAAGTCCATGTTTGATGATCTGTTCAAGCGCCTCACCGCGCGCGACCCCGCCCCCCTTCCCGATGCTGACGCGCGTGTTGCGCTTGGCGCATTGATGGTCCGTTTGGCCCGAACAGACGGGTCATATGACCAAGACGAAATCGCCCAGATTGATGCAGTCCTGATGCAGCGTTACGGATTGTCCACAGATGACGCCGCAGCCCTGCGCGCCCAGTGTGAGGTCGCCGAAACCGAAGCCCCAGACACTGTCCGTTTCACCCGCGCCATCAAAGACGCCGTCCCCTATGAGGACCGTGAGGCCGTGATTGAGGCGTTGTGGTCTGTTGTTCTGGTTGACGGCGTGCGCGATGACCATGAGGACGCGATGCTGCGGATGGTTGCCCCGCTTCTTGGCGTTACGGATCAAGAGAGCCACAAGGTTCGTCTGCGCGTCATGTCACGGTAATGTTCGCACGTTTGCCGATGTATGACCGCCGCGAAAACAGCGCGGCGCATGACGCGCTGTGGGCTGGTGTGCGCAGTGCGTTGGGCTACGGCAGTGCGCATTTGGACCGCGACACCGATTATGTGACCGGCTGGGGCCGCGATGATCTGCTGCTCGGCCAAATGTGCAACCTGCCCTACCGCGCGCAATTTCGCGACCAAGTCAGTCGCATTGGCTGCGCAGATTACGGTCTGCCTGACACTCCTGCTGGCTATTATCATTCGGTTTTTGTGGTTCGCAAAGACGACGCAGCACGCGGTCTTGCGCCTGCCACGCTGGGCCGGTTTGCCTATAGCGACGCGCTGTCGCAGTCCGGTTGGGGCGCACCGCTGGCCATGGTCGCGGCCAAGGGGCTGAAATTCCACACGACCTTGCGCACAGGGTCCCATATCGACAGCATGTTGGCCGTCGCGGACGGGCGCGCGGACCTTGCCGCGATCGACGGCGTGACATGGCGGATGCTGCAAGCGTGGGAACCGCGCGCCGCTGAACTGTGCGTGATTGATCGCACCGCAGCATCACCCGGCATGACGTTCGTTACAGCCAACACCAATGACCCCGAACCGATCCGTGCCGCCCTATGCGCGGCGATCGCAGACCTTGCACCCGATCACGCCGAAACCCTTGGTATGATTGGTCTGGCAGTGCTGCCCGACAGCGCCTATGATATGGCGCTTCCTACGCCCCCCTAAAGCGGCGTTGCAACCGCCTCCGATTTGCGCCTTACTCGTCCAGATAAACTGTATGAGGCATTATGACCGAACCTGTCATCGAAATCCGTAACCTTCACAAAGCTTACGGCGCGCTCGAAGTGCTGAAGGGGGTCGATATCACCGCCCCGCAAGGTCATGTCATCAGTTTGATCGGATCCTCGGGATCTGGAAAATCGACGCTGCTGCGTTGCGCCAATCTGCTGGAAGACAGCCAGCAGGGTGATATACTTTTCTGCGGCGAACCGGTGACGTGGAAGGGCCGCGGCCTGTCCCGCCACCCTGGCGATCACGCCCAGATGATCCGCATCCGCACCAACCTGTCCATGGTATTTCAACAATTCAATCTATGGGCGCATATGACGATCCTGCAAAACGTCATGGAAGCCCCCGTGACCGTGCTGAAACGCGACCGCACAGAGGTCGAGGCGTCAGCGCGCAAATATCTTGCTAAGGTGGGCATTGGCGACAAATGCGATGCCTACCCCGCGATGCTGTCAGGTGGCCAACAACAACGCGCCGCCATCGCGCGGGCACTGTGCATGGAACCCAAAGCGCTGTTGTTTGATGAACCGACATCAGCACTGGACCCCGAATTGGAACAAGAAGTCGTCAAAGTCATCAAAGACTTGGCAGCTGAAGGCCGCACCATGCTTGTTGTGACCCATGACATGCGCATGGCGCGCGAAATCTCCGATCACGTCGTGTTCTTGCATCAAGGCCTGATCGAAGAACAGGGCGCACCCGAACAGATTTTCGTGAACCCGAAATCGGAACGCCTGCGCGGATTCTTGTCGGCGACTGTCCCTGCATGAAAGGGCTGGCCGCCCTTCTTGTTCTGCTTGCCGGCACTGTGTCGGCCGACACCCTGCGGATCGCCACAGGTGGGCATTATCCGCCCTACATTTACAACCCTGGAACCGAACGCGCCAGCGGTCTCGACAAAGACCTGATGGACGAAATCTGCACGCGCGGCGGCTTTGAGTGCATTTGGGTCGATCTGGCGATGGGTGACATTTTCCAAGCGCTTGCGCGCGGCGACGTCGATGTGGTGACCGGCGGTTTCGGCTATTCGGCAGATCGTGATGCGCTTGTCGATTTCACCTGTCCCTATGTGCTGCGCGGCGACAGCACCGGCCACTTCATCGCCAACACGCAACAGGTCGACCTGATCACATCGCGAATCGGAACGCTGGAACAGTCGCTGTTCCAAGAAGCGATGGAGCGGGCCAATCGTGACGTGCGCACCTATCCTACAGAAGCAGCCGCGCTCGATGCGCTGGTTGCGGGCGAAGTGGATGTGGTTTTCGGGTCTGCCAACATGGCGCAGATCGCACAAAGCCGCGACGGGTTTTACGATGTAGGCGGATATCCGACCTTTTCTGGCGGCTCAGTGCTCGGTGTTTCCGAAGACGCACCGTCCTTGCTTGTCGCGCTTGATGCGCTATTGGAAGATATGTCTAAAGACGGAACACTGGGAAATCTGCATTTACGATGGTTGGGCGACGACCTTGGCGATGTGATCGCTCGCTGCCCAAACACAACTGCACTGACCTAAAAGACATGACCTTCACAACTGGGAGATACCTTTGAAAAACCTTATCCTGACGACCGCTGTGGTCGCACTGACATCCACCATGGCCCTAGCCGACGCACACTCTGTCGTGCGCATGGGCACCGAGGGCGCGTATGCGCCTTGGAACTTCATCAACGACGCCGGCGAAGTCGACGGCTTTGAGCGCGAGCTTGGCGATGAGCTGTGCGCACGCGCTGAAAAGACCTGCGAATGGGTCACAAACGAGTGGGACAGCATCATCCCGAACCTCACATCGGGCAACTACGACACAATCATCGCTGGCATGTCGATCACGGCCGAACGTGAAGAACTCATCGATTTCACTCAAGCCTACACACCTGCTGATCCGTCGTCCTACCTTGCACTGGACGCAGATCTTGACGTTGAAGGCGCAGTCATTGCAGCCCAAACCGGCACGATCCAAGCGTCGTTCATCGCCGACCAAGGCTGGACAGTCGTAGAATTTGCGACACCGGAAGAAACACTCGCCGCTGTACGCAACGGCGAAGCAGACGCGGTTCTGGCCGACAAAAGCTTCTTGAACAGCGCGCTTGAAGGTCAATCCGATCTCGTCATGCTCGCCCGTGAAGAAGCCATCGGCGGCGGCGTCGCCATGGGCGTCCGTCAAAGCGACACCGAACTGCGTGACGCATTCGATGCAGCGATCCAGTCCATGAAGGACGACGGCACACTCAACACCTTGATCGAAAAGTGGGAAGTTGCTTCCACGTTCGAATAAGACTGACATCGCGCCCTGCCTTACGTGGCGGGGCGCACCCTCCGGCTTCATTTTGGCACGAAAACGGACATCCAACCATTCATCCGAGGCCCTGATATTTTCCAATTTTGCGCCGACCCCAGCACTTTAGAGACGACCAAATGGCTCGCTTGCTACCTGACCACGGGAAAGCATATGGGCTTCTATGTGTCGTTTGGCACCGTGCTTTTGCTGCTCGCGATCACCGCCCCGCTTGCCATGACGTTCGGCATGGGTGGTGCGATGGCTGCACGGTCGCGGGTTTTGCCCCTGTCGTGGCTCGGCAAAGGCTACATCGCCATCGTGCGCGGCGTCCCCGATATCGCGTTCTTTCTGTTCTTTGTGATCGCTCTGGATCAGGGCATCGAACTTTTGCGCCACCAGATCAAATGCCCTGACTGGCCCGACGCCGTGCGCCAAGGCAATGATTTCATTGTCTGCGCGCAAGCGAAAATGCCGTTGGGAAATTCGCCGCAATGGATGCACGAAACCTACGGTTTCTTTATTGCTGTTTTCACCTTTGCCATCGTCTTTGGTGCGTTTGCCGCGAACGTCTTGTTCGGCGCGATGCTGGCTGTGCCGCGCCCGCAGGTCGAAACCGCTGAATCCTATGGCATGACCCGTCGCCAGACGTTTTGGCGCATCATCGTGCCGCAGATGTGGGTCTATGCGCTGCCGGGATTGGGCAATCTGTGGATGGTGCTGATCAAGGCGACGCCGCTGTTGTTTCTGCTCGGGGTTGAAGACATCGTCTACTGGGCCCGCGAACTTGGCGCGACCAAGACACCGCAATTCACCGCCTACCCGCACGGCGACTGGCGCATGTGGTATTTCCTCGCTCTGCTGGTATTTTACCTCGCCTTCACCAAATTTTCCGAATTCATACTAGAACGCACCATGCGCCGCCTGACACGTGGGCAGGCCACATCGGGCGGCGAAGCACAGCGCAGGGCGGCAGGATGATGGCCGGGGTTTGGGCACCAAACACCGAGCGCGCGAAAGCGATTGCAAAGCAATTGCGTGCGCAGCACCTTAATAAGCATGGGGCAGTCATCTGATGGAATGTCTTGATACCATTTCCGACTACGCCTTCCGCTCAATCGGGTTCGGCGAACGTCTGCTGCCGCGCACCGATTTTACCCTTTGTCAGCAGTTCACGCTGATCGGGTCGGGCATGATCTGGAACGTGTATTTCGGCGTTGTCGCGCTGTTGTCCGGCTTCTTCCTCGCCACGGCCGTCGCCCTTGGCAAAGCGGCGCGCAATCCGGTTATCCGCAAAGCATCCGAATGGTTCATCTTCCTGTTTCGCGGCTCACCGCTGTTTATCCAGTTCTTCTTTGCCTATTTCTTCTTCCTGTCGCTCAAAAGCCAATACGACTTTTTTGACCCCTTCACCGCCGCGTGGCTTGGCGCGCTGATCGTGCTGTTCCTCAACACCTCAGCCTATACGGGCGAAATTTTTTACGGTGCTCTGCAATCTATCCCCAAGGGCGATACCGAAGCCGCCGACGCTTACGGCCTGTCCGGTTGGTCGCGGTTTCGCCGCGTGATCTGGCCGACAATGTTGCGGCTTGCATGGCCCGCCTACACCAACGAAGCCATCTTTCTGTTCCACTCCACGACACTGGTTTATTTCAGCGGCTTTCCCGCGTGGGGCCAAAAGGGCGACGCACTGTATTATGCAAGTTTCTTTGCCGACAAGACGTTCAATCCCTTCGTGCCCTACCCCATTCTGGCGTTCTATTTCATTCTCTTGACCTTGGTGATAATTGGCATCATGGGCCGTATCGGGCGCCGTCTGAACAGCCATTTGCCGCAAGACGCCAAGCGCCCGAAATTCCGTTTTCGCCCTCAAATCATCCGGTGATCTCCTATGTCATGGCTTCATGATAACCCACATATCAAGACCATCCGCGTCGCGGCCTCTGACCTCAACGGTGTCGCCCGTGGCAAACGTATGCCAACGCGTTTCGCGCAAGGGATTGAAGAAGACGGCACGCGCTTTCCGCTTTCAGTTCTGAACCTCGATATCTGGGGCGAAGACATCGACAATTCGCCGCTGGTATTTGAAGCAGGCGATCCAGATGGTATTTGTCTTCCGACGGAACGTGGATTTTTGCCAATGCCATGGCTCGACAATCCGTCGGCACTTTTGCCGATGTGGATGTATCGCGAAGACGGGCGCGCCTTTGAAGGCGACCCGCGCCACGCGCTGGCGGCGGTGTTGAAACGCTACGCAGATCGTGGCCTGACCCCGATCTGCGGCACCGAACTGGAATTCTACCTTGTGGATGACAGCGGCAAAGACCTTCAGGTCGTGGCCAGCCCGCGCACCGGCAAACGCCGCCCCGGTGCAGAAATCCTGTCCCTGCGCGCGCTTGATGCGTTCGATAACTACTTCACCGCCCTTTATGACGGTGCCGAAGCGATGGATATTCCCGCTGAAACCGCGATCTCTGAAGCGGGCCTTGGCCAATTTGAAATCAACCTGTCCCACAGCCACGCCATGAAAGCCGCTGACGACACGTGGCTGTTCAAACTGCTGGTGCGTGGCGTGGCGCGACAGCACGGATTTGCCGCGTCGTTTATGGCAAAACCCTACCCCGAATATTCCGGCAACGGCATGCACGTGCATTTCTCGGTGCTCGACAAAGACGGCAACAACATCTTCGACAATGGCGGGGCCGAGGGCACAGACGTGCTGCACCACGCCATTGCAGGCTGCATGAGCGGGCTGTCAGCCTCCGCGCTGATCCTCGCGCCGCATGGCAATTCCTATGATCGCCTTGTCCCAAATGCCCACGCGCCGACGTCCATTTGTTGGGCCTATGAAAACCGCACAGCGGCCATTCGTGTGCCCGGTGGCAGCCACAAGGCGCGGCGCATCGAACACCGCGTTGCGGGGGGTGATGTGAACCCCTACCTGATGCTGGCCGCCGTTCTTGGCGCGGCCCTGACCGGCATTGAAGACGCACAAATGCCCCCCGCACCGATCACCGGAAATGCCTATGATCAAGGCCTGCCGCAACTGCCTGGTAACTGGGCCGATGCCATTGATCTGTTTGAAACTGACGACCAGATCGCGCGGATTTTTCCCGCCGAACTGATCCGCAACCTTGTCGCGACCAAGCGGCAGGAATTGCAAGCATTTGCCGAACTCAGCCCCGAAGAACAGATCGACCTTTACCTCGATACCGTTTGAAAACCCCGTCGTTGGCGACGCTTGCGCGATGGCGCGCCAACGCCTAATATCAATGCAATTCCATAACACTGGTGCTTCATGAAAATCGGCATTCTGCAAACTGGCCATGCTCCCGATGAGCTGCGTCCAACCATTGGCGACATCAACAACCTGTTTGAACGACTGCTCGACGGTCAGGGTTTCACGTTTGAGACATTCGCGGTTGTGGACGGCGATTTCCCGGACGGGCCGGACACATGCGATGGCTGGCTGATCACCGGATCCAAACACGGCGCCTACGACGACCTGCCGTGGATAGCGCCGCTGGAATCCCTGATCCGCGATGTCTATCGCATCGGGCGACCGCTGGTCGGTATCTGTTTTGGCCACCAGATCATCGCGCAGGCCTTGGGCGGTAAGGTCGAGCAATTCAAAGGCGGCTGGGCCGTTGGGCGCCAAACCTATGACTGGCAGGGCGAAGAGGTTTTCCTGAACGCATGGCACCGCGATCAAGTCGTGCAGCGCCCCGCCGACGCGACGCCTGTTGCGTCAAACGCGTTTTGCGAAAATGCCGCATTGGTTTATGGCGACCGCATTTTCACTGTGCAAGCCCACCCCGAATTTGACGCCACATTCATCGACGGCTTGATCAAAGCGCGCGCAGGGACGGTCCCGCCAGCACTGATCGAGACCGCGAAAGACAACCTCACGAAAGACGTCGACAACACGCATCTCGCAACCCAGATCGGCGCGTTTTTCAAAGGAGAAAAATCATGAGCTGGACAACTAAAATCCCACAGGCGGCACGCGATTATCTTGATGCAAACCGTCTGGACGAAGTCGAATGCATGATTTCCGACCTGCCCGGTATCGCCCGTGGCAAGGCGGTTCCTGCGGCCAAATGGGAAAAACTGACCCAGTTTCATCTGCCGGAATCTATTTTCTTTCAAACACTTACGGGCGGTTGGGGCGAAGCGGCCGGTGACGCTGGATTTACCGAACCCGACATGATTCTCAAGCCGGATTATTCTACAGCCACCGCCGCCCCATGGGCTGTGGATGGCACGCTTCAAGTGATCCATGACGCATTCAACCAACAGGGCGATCCGGTGCAATTCAGCCCGCGCAATGTGCTCAAACGCGTCGTCGCCTTGTACGAGGCCGAAGGCTGGACGCCGGTTATTGCCCCCGAAATGGAATTCTTCCTCGTGGCCCCCAACACCGATCCGGCCAAGCCGATTGAGCCGATGATCGGGCGCTCCGGTCGCCCCGCCGCCGCGCGTCAGGCCTATTCGATGACCGCCGTTGACGACTACGGCCCCGTGATCGACGACATCTATGAATATGCTGAAATCCAAGGGTTTGAAATTGACGGCATCACCCAGGAAGGCGGCGCTGGCCAGCTTGAAATCAACCTCAACCATGGTGATCCGGTCAAGCTTGCGGATGAGGTGTTTTTCTTCAAACGCCTGCTGAAAGAAGCCGCGCTCAAGCACAATTGCTATGCCACGTTCATGGCCAAACCGATTGAAAACGAACCCGGATCGGCAATGCACGTGCACCATTCGATTTTGGACAAAGACGGCAACAATATCTTCACCGGACCAAATGACGAAGAAACCGATGCGTTTTTCCACTTTATCGGCGGTTTGCAAAAACACATGCCAAGCGTCATCGCGGTCATGGCCCCTTATGTGAACAGCTATCGGCGCTACGTCAAAGACCACGCCGCGCCGATCAACCTCAGTTGGGCGCGCGACAACCGCACCACCGGATTGCGCGTGCCCCTGTCGTCCCCCGCCGCACGACGGATCGAAAACCGAATCGCGGGGATGGATTGTAACCCATATCTGTGTATCGCGGCGTCACTGGCCTGCGGATACCTCGGCATGAAGAACGCGACCAAACCCGACGCCCTATTTGAGGGTGACGCCTATGAAGGCGACGGCGAACTGCCGCAGGGTCTTTATGCGGCCTTGGAACTCTTTGACGAAAATATAGAAATGCACGACGTCCTCGGCCCTGATTTCGCCCGCGTCTATTCCATCGTGAAACGCGCCGAGTACGAAGAGTTCCTGCATGTCATCAGCCCGTGGGAACGTGAGCACTTGTTGTTAAACGTATGATACGACTGGCATTTCTTGGCGTCCTTCTGCTCGGTGGGTTGATCGCATTGGGGGGATTTTTTCTGGTCCGTGGGTCCGAAACGATGCTGACGGACGCCCCACAACAGGAACAGACGGCCCCGATACAACCCGACCCCGTCGTGGCGGAGGCCGAAAAGTTGTACTTTTTGCAGGGCATCGATTTGGACCAAGGTACCATCGCGCTGGTGCTGTTCAACCTTGGCCCCTCCCCGCTTATTGTGCGCGATATTAATGTCATCAAGGCCGCACAAGACAGCGCCTACGTCACGATGACGGGCACAGATGGTCAGACCTTGGGGCAGTTCACGCCCGCCACCGCAACGGCCCCGACCGAAGACAACATCGCCCAGATTTATCGCGATGACGTGCTTGTCGGTACCGTCAGTTGTGCGATGTCCGCCTGCGGCAATTTCGCCGATACGCCGGATATCAACTATGGTGATCTGCGCACAGCATCCGCCCCGATCCAACGGATCGAGGACCGCTTTGACACGCATGCGGATTATCTCTCTACGATTGACGCGATTGCGGTAGACCCCGATTTCATGTTGCTGCACGCCCGCCCCCAGACTGATTTTCCACAGCCGCGCAACGCCGCGTCGATGCAAATCAGCTTTCCCACGGTCATCGCGCCCGCGTCCGCGCCGCTCGATGCGGTCGCCCATGAACTTCTTGTGTCATTCGCCTTGGCGTCCGTTTTGCCCGACGGTGCCAGCCTACGCGACGTGACAATCACCGACCTTGGCAATGGCGTTGTGGGCGACGGTGACAGTCGCACCCCCGTTCTCGCGGGCGGCGCGCCGATCAGCTATCCCGATGTGCGCTATTATTCGGTTACGGCATTGGTCGATGGCGCGGCAGATCTAGATCAAAGCGCGCTCGACACGCTCACAAACCAGACCTTGGATCAATATGATTTTGCCGCCGACTTTGCCGTCTTCGCGCGCGAGCGTCTGCAAAGCAATTGCGCGGATTGTTTCTGGATCCTCGTAGATGGCGGGTCTAGCACACGTGCCCGCGTGATCCAAAGCCAGCCAGAATCCTATGATCTTGAGTATTTTGATTTGCGCGACACGCCCTAGACCACACCCAAAACGGCGCGGCAGGCCAGCAGTCACACCGCGAACTGTCATGGATATGCCACCCAAAATATGATATTATCGCCCGCAAAGACCCCCCATTCCGAAAGGCACAGCGCATGACCAAAATTCCAGACGTTTACGCTGCCGAACCGATCCCCGCCGCTGCGCTCGATGAGGTCACGCGTCTGCTCACATCGGCAGATTTGTTCCGCTATACCGCGCCTGAAAACGCGCCGGTGTCCCTGCTGGAACAAGAATTCGCCGCGATGATGGGCGCCAAATATGCGCTCGCGGTGTCTAGCTGTTCGGCCGCACTTTTCTTGTCCCTCAAGGCGCTCGATCTGCCGAAAAATGCCCGCGTGCTGATCCCCGCGTTCACCTTTGCCGCCGTTCCGTCGTCGGTTGTGCATGCGGACTGCGTGCCGGTTCTGGCCGAATGCGGCGACAACTACCGCATCGACATGGTTGATTTCGCGGCCAAATTACCGGACGTGGACGCGGTCCTGATATCGCACATGCGCGGTCACACATCCGACATGGACGCAATCATGGACCTGTGTACCGCCGCAGACATTCCGGTGATAGAAGACGCCGCCCACAGCCTTGGCACCACATGGAACGGACGCAAGATCGGCACGATTGGCCGGATCGGGTGCTTTAGCTTCCAAAGCTACAAGATGATCAACGCGGGCGAAGGCGGCATCCTTGTGACCGATGACGCTGACCTTGTGGCGCGCGCGATCATCATGTCAGGGGCCTATGAACACACATGGACAAAACACGCCGTCCCTGCCGCCGCGATCGCCCATTGGCAGAACAAATTACCGCTTTATAACCTTCGGATGTCCAATTTGACCGCTGCGATCATTCGCCCGCAATTGGGCGAATTGCCCCGCCGCGTCAGGGATGGATTGCGCAATCACGACCATGTTGCAGCGCTGCTCAACGCCTGCGCCAATCTGGATGTCCCCGCGCCGCTGGATGGCGAATCCCGCGCACCGGATTCCATCCAGTTCAACCTATGTGATATGACCGACGCGCAGGCCAAAGCCTTTGCACACGCGGCTGAACAACGCGGTATCAAGGTTCAAATTTTCGGGCAAAGTTCGGACAATGCACGCGCGTTCTGGAACTGGCAGTTCTTGGGCGATGCCCCCGATTTGCCACGCACCCGCGCCATGCTCATGCGTGCCTGCGACGTCAGGCTGCCTGCACGTCTGACGTTGGCGCAATGTGATGTGATTGCCGGCGTGTTGCGCGACGCGGCGCAAACCGCAGCCGAACAAAAAGCGGCATAGGGCCAACGCGCACGACCGCGCGGCCCAGTGCCAGATGATCGGTCTCACTTGCCGAGTTTGGACAGCTTTTTCTGTAGTGCTTCAAGCTCGGCCTTAATCTCGCTCAGGTCGTTGTCCTTGGCAGCGGGTTCGTCTGTTAGCGCACTGGGGATGATACCGCCGGTGAATGCCTTCATGAACGCCTTTTGCTGCGCTTGCATGGCCTCAAACCCTGGCATCTTTGCCAATGGATTTGTCGATCCGATATCACCCATAATCTTGGATTGCCGATCCCGCAGCATGTCAAACGACTGCGCTAAAAACTGCGGCACGACGGACATGGATTGTGATGTGTAGGATCGCACCAGATCGGTCAGCACATCCACCGGAAGCACGCTTTCGCCACGGCTTTCGTGTTCAGCGATGATCTGCAAAAGATATTGCCGCGTCAGGTCATCGCCTGATTTCAGGTCAATAATCTGCACCTCACGGCCATCCCGAATGAAGGTCGCGATGTCTTCCAAGGTGACGTAATCGCTGGTCTCGGTGTTGTACAAGCGACGGCTTGCGTAGCGTTTGATCAGCAGTGGTTGTGATGCGTTGGCCAACTCGTTCCCTCCCGAGGGTATGTTGCAGTGCAGAGAAGCCTAGGCTGCAACGCAGCAAATGAAAAGGGCGTGCTGTCGGGAGGAACAGCACGCCCTTCGAAAAGACGTCGCGCTTCGGGAGGAGAAAGCGCGTATCTATTTTCGGACCATTACTTTGCAGTCGTGGCTTTCTTAGTAGCAGCAGCCACGTCATCAGTTGCTTTTTTCGCAGCAGCAGAGATGTCTTCGCCCATGTCTTTGCCTGCAGCCATCATCAATTCCAGCGCTTCTGTCTGAACGGACTTAGCGATTTCAGCGAAAGACGCCATGTGCTCAGCAGCCGCTTCAGCAGACGCAGTTGCAAAGTCGGATACGGATTTCGCGTAGTCAGCTGGCTCTGCTTTAGCAGTGGAAAGCGCTGTCATTTTTGTCAGCGTGTCCTGTGCCCATTTCGCGGACAGGTCAGTGGATTTCTGCGCAGCAGTCAAGGAAACAGCGGACAGTTTTTCGTTCAACGAAGACTGCGTTTTGATCGCGTCGTCCATTGCTTTTGTGTCTACTGGGAACGAACCCATCATGTCTTTCATGACAGCGGTGAAATCTTGTGTCTTAGCAGCCATTTTGGTGCTCCTTAAATATTGGTGCCGGAACATTCCGACGTTTCTTTTCTGCACCCTACCTACATGCTGCAGCGCAGCATTTCAAGTTTATTCTGCACTGCAGCATAAAAAATCGGATCGCGGCTTAAGCCTAAGAAAACACAGTATTTCCTACGCTCAATCCAACAGCCTGTGATTGCAATCGGCTAAAAATAGCCGATTTCATGCCACCTTGGCGCGTAAAACATAGGTCCCGGGGGCCGGTGTCAGCGGCGGGTGAGTCGCCGATCCAGGTGTGCGGGCATCAATCTTCTTGCCTGACTTCTTGGCCAACCAGTCGCCCCACATCGGCCACCACGATCCCTCGTGTTGCTGCGCGCCCGCCTCCCAGTCTTCAGGGCTGAGCGACAGGTCGGCATTCGTCCAATAGCCGTACTTCTTCTTGGATGGCGGGTTCACAATGCCCGCGATGTGGCCGGAACCGGACAGGATGAATGTCTTATCCTTTGATCCCATCTGCTGCACGCCGCGGAACGATGATTTCCATGCGGCAATGTGATCGCTTTCACACGCAATCGCACAGATCGGGACCTCAACATCCACAATCTTGGCGGATATGCCCGCCACATCAAAGCCGCTGGTTGCGAACTTATCGTCCTGACACAGGCCGCGCAGATATTCGATCGCCATCTTCCCCGGAAGGTTCGTGCCATCGCCATTCCAATACAGCAGATCAAACGCGGGCGGTGCTTCGCCCAGCATGTAGCTGCGAATAGCAGGCTGATAGATCAAATCGTTTGACCGCAAATAGCTGAACGTCCGGCTCATGAAATAGCTGTCAAGAAAACCGGCCTGCATAACCTCGGCTTCTATCCCGTCGACGAAATCGTCGTTCAAAAAGACGCCAACCTCTCCGCGTTCGGAAAAATCGGTCAGGGTGGTGAACAAGGTGGCGGAATTGACATACTCAATGCCACGCTCTTTCATCACGGTCAGCGTCATCGACAGCGTTGTGCCCGCGATGCAATAGCCCACCGCATTGACCTTCTCAACGTCGCAAATCTCGCGCACGGTTTCAAACGCCGTAAGATATCCGTCTTCGACATAATCCGTCATCCCGATGTCACGGAAGGTTTCATCGGCATTGGCCCAAGACACCACAAACAGCGTGAACCCCTGATCGACGATCCATTTGATCAGCGAATTTTGGTCTTTCAGATCAAGAATGTAAAACTTGTTGATCCACGGTGGAAAAATGATCAGCGGCGTCGCATGAACCTTTTCGGTGCTCGGCGCATATTGGATCAGCTCAAACATATGGTTGCGGAAAACCACCTCACCCGGTGTCGTCGCAAGGTTTTCACCCACCGTGAACGCCTTCTTATCGGCCAATGACACGACCAGTTCACCGTCGTTGGCTTCTAGGTCGGCAATCATGTTTTCCAGACCCCGCACAAGACTGTCACCTTCGGTTTCAACAGCTTTGGTCAGCGCATCGGGGTTGGTGGCCAGAAAATTTGTCGGGCTCAGCATATCAACGATCTGATGGCTGAAGAATTCCAAACGGCTCTTTTCCGACTGATCCAGCCCCTCCATTTCGCTCACAGCTTTGTCCACGGCTTGCGCGTTCAGCATGTATTGCTGCTTGAGAAAGTTAAAATACGGGTGCGATTGCCACAGCGGGTTGGCGAACCGTCGATCCGTAGGTGTGTCATCGACGGGCGCTGCAAGATTACCTTTGCTGAACGCTTGCTGGGCATCGACATAGTGCTGAAACGTTTTGCCCCAATATCCGATCTGCTGTTCGATGATTTTAGAAGGATTCTGTATCATTTCCTGAAACGCGACCTTACCGGCCTTGGTGTAAAGCTCCGGCGCGGGGCCCTGCAAGTCCTGCGGCACCTCACGCTTGTTCGACATGGCCCCCATCAGTCGCTGTGTAAGCTCCTGAATACGCTTCATATTTTTTTCTAGCTTCGGCAATGCTGCTGACTGGGGCGCACTGGATTCGGTGGATTCACTGTTTGTTGAATCGTCTGTTGTCATATCACAGTCGCCTTCTTATTGTGCAGTTGCAGCATTTACGGCTTTCTCTCTGTTTTGACAGTGGAATCGTCAATGCCAGAACATATCGCGGCTTATGACAGGTCAATTGGCCACAACATGAGCGAGCGACCAAAGCCCGAAGGTGAGCAAATGAAGTATATGGCATCTTACGACATGATGGAAACGGTTAGAAACACCAACGAATGGTTGGGCGCAACAGCGCGTGCCATAGGGTCCTCTCCGGCAGTTGCCATGTGGCCAAATCCATCGATGGAAATGCTGCGCGCTTGGGGCGAAGTGACCGAACGCAGCTTTGCGCGGATGGTGATGAAACCTGACTGGGGCATTTTGACGTTCTCCGAAGATGGCCGCGACCACCTCGTGCAGATCCAGACCGTCGTCAGCAAACCCTTTGGCGATCTGTTGTATTTCGCCATTCCCGGCCGCAAAACCCGCAAGCGCCGCGTGCTTTTGGTCGCGCCGATGTCGGGCCACTACGCGACGCTGCTGCGCAAAACCGTGATCTCGTTGATGGCAGACTGCGAAGTCTACGTCACCGATTGGCACAACGCCCGCGACATTCCTGTGTCCGAAGGCAAATTTGACGTCGAAGATTACACGCTCTACCTCGTTGATTTCATGCGTGAACTCGGGCCCGACACCCACGTCGTCTCCGTGTGCCAGCCCGTCCCGTTGACCTTGGCCGCTGTCGCCTACCTCGCCGAAGACGATCCATCCGCACAGCCGCGTTCCATGACCCTGATCGGCGGTCCCGTCGATCCAGAAGCCAACCACACCGAAGTCACCGATTTTGGTCGCACCGTGACCATGGGCCAGCTTGAACAATCAGCGATCCAGCGCGTCGGCTTTAAATACGCAGGCGTCGGGCGCAAGGTCTATCCGGGCTTGTTGCAATTGGCGTCGTTCATTTCCATGAACAACGAAACCCACTCTGACGCGTTCAAGAATCAGATCGCAGCCGTCGCAAGCGGCGAAGCGTCCGAACATGACAAGCACAACACGTTTTATGACGAATATCTCTCGGTGATGGACATGACGGCGGAATTCTATCTGTCCACCGTGCAGCGCATCTTCAAAGACCGCGAAATCGCGACCAACAGCTTTACCGTAGATGGCCGCGCCGTAGACATCGGCAAAATCACCACCGTCGCCGTGAAAATCGTCGAAGGCGAAAACGATGATATCTCCGCACCGGGCCAGTGCCTTGCCGCTCTTGATCTGCTGACCGGCCTGCCCGACAGCAAAAAGGCGTCCCACCTTGAACCGGGCGCGGGTCACTACGGCATCTTCGCTGGCAAAAGCTGGCGTGAAAATATCCGGCCATTGGTGCTCGACTTTATTGATGCCAATTCAGAAGACGCCGCCGCCAAAGCGCCTGCAAAACCAGCATTGGCCTTGGCTGACGTCGAAAAATCGACAGCAAAACCTGTAAAGACTGCCGCCGCGACGCCGGAAAAATCTGCGCCACTGGCCAGCAAGACCGCAGACGTTGTGCCGTTGGACACCAAAGCACCTAAAAAGAAAGCTGCGAAATAATAAGCGGGGTCGACCTTTCGTCGGTTCGCACTTGCGGCGCAGTTCGTGCAGATTGGGCCGCAACATCGCCCATTAACTCCACCTAAAAAAATCGGCAGTCATAACGATGACTGCCGACGCGCGATTGTCCGACCTGACCGCCCGCAGCGCTCAAAATAACAGCACCAAAGCGCAAGTTAACCCTATCTTAAACCTGTCATTGCTTCAAAAATATCCCGGGGAGTCCGCAGGACGGGGCAGAGCCCCTCTTTCAGCGACCCATACTTCAGCGCAATACCAACGGCTGGCGCATCCACGTATACAACGCCTCGGTCGTGCCTTCGGGATCTTCCAGCATCACCGTGTGGCCAACGCCATGCAGCACGCCGAACTTGGCGTAGGGGATCAGTTCCGCAAGAAATTCCTGCCGTTTCAGCGGTACGATCTGGTCGTCTTCCCCCGCCAAAATCAACGTCGGCTGGGTAATGCGGCGCAGGGTGCTTTGCTGGTCACGGCGTCGCTGCATCGCGCGTTCTTGGCGCACATAGGTATCCGCCCCCAATGACATCGCCATTTCCTGCATTTCGCCGATCGTATGGGCGCGAAGCGGCCCACCCCCGACATGACGGGGCAAAATATCGTTTTTCAACATCGGCTCGAACCGGCCAGATTTTGCGCCGATCATCCGCGGTTCGCGATCTGCGGCCTCTTGCGGGGTGTCGCTCAGTGGGTTGGTTCCGATCAACGCCAGCCGAATGACCCGTTCCGGCGCACGGCGGACCAGTTCAAGCGCGATCGCACCGCCCATTCCATGACCACACAGCGCAAATTTTGTAGGCAACGACGACAGCAGTTCAGATGCAATTTCTTCAATCCGGTCGCCCATGCACACAGGCGCAATCGTCACGGGGCGTTGGTAGCTCAGCACCGTCAACTGGGTCGCCCAGACACGCGCGTCACACATCATACCTGGCAATAAAACGAGGGGTTCTGCCATGCGTGCTTTCTAATTTATCCGGTTGCCTGTTCGGGGTGATTGTTCATGCGTCAGCCCCAGACGCAACCCCAATCTCGGGCCGAACCCGAAACTACGCTCCTCCGCGCTTCTAAAGATCTCGCGCCCAATCAATAATCCGCTGCGCCAGTGGCGCGGTCTGGTTCGGGCTGAACACATCGCCCGCCATAACGTGGCCCATTTTATCATCAAGGGGCCCCTGAACCAGGATATCTGCGTGCACAGCCCCACCCCAACGCGCCATCATTTTGCGCGTCTTCAAAGGGCTGACCACCTGATCGGTTTCGCCAAAGGCGAAATAGGCAGGCGTGTGGATGCGTTCAATCGGGCTGGCCCATGCCGCACGCACCGCGTCCGCCATCGTGAACACAGCTCGGGTGTCATATTTTACGGTCCAGAACGCGGCATGGGCGTCAGAAATCACCTCAAACGTTTGCTCTTTGCCTGCCACGTATCGCCCCCAAGACCGCACAAAAGGCATCTGTAACAATGCCTGCACTGACCAGTCCCGCAATCCATAATTTGGTGACACATGCACGATGCCCATGGCCCTCGCGCCCTGCGCCAATGCAGTCGTCAACAACGTGCAGCCAGTGGAACAGCCCATAACGATAACCTCATCGCCTAAGGCCGCACCGATCTGCAACGCCTCTGCCACGTCGGCCTCCCAGTCGGGCAATCGCGCGCGCCCCATGGCGGCCCCGTCCTGCCCGTGCCCCGTCAACCGCGCAAAATACAAGTTCGCACCCAGCGCCTTGGCCAACATATCCGGCAATGGTCGCACTTCTTCGCCTGTGGCCGAAAACCCGTGGACATAGACCACTGCAATCGGCGTCTTTCTTGCGCCGTTCGCCCAGACAATCTGCTTGGCACAGCCTGCGCGCAGACCTTGAACACCGGCCTCTCGCGTCGCCAGCCAAGTCTCTATTTCGGTCAGGTCAGGTAACATGAAATGCCTCTCTCGCGCGGGACCGGTACAGGGTCAGCAATAACACAATCGACAGTGCCAGAATGCCTGCGGGCACCAATGTTATCGCCACAGCCAAAGCGCCCAGCGCCGCATCCGATTGCGCCGCCACGCCTTGCGTTGTTTCAACCCAGCCATACACGGCGAGTATTGCGCCCAAAATCAGCGGTGCAAACGCATTCGCCGCCTTTTGGCCAAACAGCCAAATCGCCGAAAACGCGCCCTCGATTGCAGCCCCACTGTCGCTGCGTGTCACATCCATCAGGTCGGGATACATCGCCCATGGGATTTGCTGGTAGGACCCGTTGGTCATCCCTGCCAACACAAACATGCCCGCCACAGCCGTCACATTATTGGATGGCAGTACCAGATAAAGCCCGCAAAGCAGCACGATATACAGGCTCAACCCAAGCACCAAGGCCCCCAGCTTGCCCAATCGGGCAGATGCCGCGACCCACCCCGCTTGGCTGATGATCGATCCAACCGTAAAGGCTGCGAACATCAGGCTAAGCACCGTCAACACAGACGCGGCGCCAGACAACAACGTGTCGCCCGAATCCACAATCAAATAGATCGCCGCAAAGGGCAATCCGGCCGTGATCAGGGCAATCGCCAGCGTCATGACGCCATACAACACCGCCAACGTCACAAACGCGCGGTTGGAAAACACCAGTGATATCATTCGCGCCGCACTGACATTTGACGGCAATGCGACCCTCGGCGCGCGCCGCGTCGCAAACACCGACAGCCAAATCGCGCCGATGATCAGCGGCGAAACGACCAATGCCGCCGCGCCATACCCCGACCCCGCCGCAATCCCGGGCACCAACGCGCCACCGACCAAAATCCCGACAGACGCAAACCCCATGCGCCACGCGGTCATCGCCGACCGCTCGCCCGGATCCTGCGTGATCTCGCCCGCCATTGCCCCATACGGAATGGCCACCATGGTAAATCCCAATGTCGCGAGCACAAAGAACCCCAATACCCACGGCAATGCGCCAACACCGACCAGACCGCTTGGGACGGAAAACAATCCCACCATGCCCGCGCACATGACGACGGCACCAACCACCATCCACGGCGCGCGACGGCCCCAGCGCGTGTGGGTCTTGTCGCTTAAATATCCGACCAGTGGATCGGTGATCATATCAAACACCAACACACCCGTTGTGGCCAATCCCGCGATTTCAACCGGAACACCCAACACGGACGTCAGATAGGCGAATACCAACAACTGCTTGACCACGACAAAGACGACAACGCCCATGTCCGCCAATCCCCAGCCCGCCTTTTGTCCCAACGATAACGCCATGTTGCCCCTCCCAAGGATCCATTTCAGCGACCCTAGCCAGCTCACTGCATTGTCTCAAAGCAAACGTAAGGTCACTGCGCGCCAACACGCGTTCTTTCTCTTCGCCCCTGCCTTTGTCTGATAAATATCCCGGGGGGCGCGCAGCGCGGGGGCAGCGCCCCTCTTGCCTGCTTAGCGCGTTCCTGTTTCGCGCGCCGCAGTGACATCGCTGATCGACGCCGCAATCAGCTCCAGACAGGCGGCGTCCGAAAACGAATGATCCGCCCCGTCCACCAGCGTCAGCCGCATGTCCGTGCCCTCCGCATGCTCAAACAACTTCAACGCCGTGCTCACTGGGACAGACGTATCCGAAGTCCCTTGCAAGAACCGCACCGCAAACGGCAATGACAACGGTTTGCGCAAAACGAAACGATCCCGCCCCTCTTCAATCAACCGCTTGGTGATGATGTAGGGATCGCCGTACTCGGATGGCACGGCCACGCGGCCCTCGGCCTCCAGTTCTGCCTTTTGTGCCGCGTCGAAGCCCGCCCAAAACCCGTCTTCGGTGAAATCAGGGGCCGCGGCAATCGTCACCAAACCTGCGACGCGGCGGGGTTGCGCGCGCGCGATCTGTAACGATATCCAGCCGCCCATGCTTGATCCGACCAGAACCACTGGCCCCGCGATCAGGTCCAACATGGCAGTTGCATCGTCAAACCAATCGCCAATGCAGCCGTCTTCAAAATCGCCACTGCTTTCGCCATGTCCCGAATAATCGAATCGCAAGAACGCGCGCCCCGTCTTTTTGGCCCAATTTTCGAGGAATACTGCCTTCGTGCCGTTCATGTCAGACTTGAATCCGCCCAAAAACACCACCATTGGCCCCGTGCCATCGGTCAAATGATAGGCAATTGTGCGCTTTTGTGGTGTCACGAAAGTATCAGTCATTTCAAACCCCTAGCCTGTCCTTTGGCCAGCCTACATCAGCCGGTCGCGCAGGTAAAACACGTTACCCTATTGTCACGTTACTAAATAGTCACCTATAATAATCCCATGGAACACATCTTCAAAGCCCTCGCCGACCCGACGCGCCAAAAACTTCTGGATGCCTTGCGCCAAAAAGACGGCCAAACCCTGACCGATCTGGAATCCAGCCTCGATATGACCCGCTTTGGTGTGATGAAGCACCTCAAACTGCTTGAGGACGCAAATCTGATCGTCACCCGCAAATCGGGGCGTTTCAAATATCACTACCTCAACGCAGCACCCTTACAAGACGTGATGGACCGCTGGGTCGCGCCGTTCCTGCAACCACAGGCGAAAGCCCTCGCCGATTTAAGAGCAAAACTTGAAAAGGAATCCAAAATGTCGAAACCAGATTTTATGATGCAAACGTTTATCCGCTGCACCCAAGACGCGCTGTGGGATGCACTGACCGACCCAAACGAAATCCGCGCCCACCATCATATGTGCAACGACGTCCGCTTACACGACAGCACGCTAAGCTTCCTTAATCCCAACGGCGACACGATCATGAAGCAAGAAATCACAAAATCTGATCCGAAATCACGGATTGAATTGACGTTTGTCCCGTTGTTCATGGGGCCTGATGCTCCTGCGTCCCATGTCGTCTATTTGATCGAAGCGCAGGGCGATCAGTGCAAGCTAACGATTGAGCATTTTGACATGGCACCGGGTCAGCAAGGATTTGCGGAAGGCTGGGCAAAAGTCGCCACGTCGCTCAAATCCTACCTCGAAACCGGTGAACCGCTCAAAGCCGCAATGTAGGGGGCGCTGACATGGATTTCCCAACCGAACTTGGCGTTCTGACCTGCCTGATGATCCTCGCAGCCTCGCTGTGGATTCCCTTTATCGTCGGATCGGGGTCTGACGCGGGTGCCGTGGACGGGTTTGATCGCCCCCATGACGTCACCAAACTGAAACCGTGGGTGCACCGCGCACATCGCGCCCACCTGAACCTTCTGGAACAGGCGTTCCCGTTTGCGGTGCTGGTTCTGATCATCGACCGCATGGATGGCTTTACCGCGCTGACATATTGGACAGCCATCGCGTTCTTCTGGCTGCGGGTTCTGCATGCGGTCGGGATGATTTCGGGGATGGCGAAAATGCCACTTCGCCCGATTCTCTTTGTCTTGGGCTGGGTTTGCTGCCTGATCATGGCCTACGCGGTTTTTGCTGCCACCTGATCGCCCAAAGGCAACGGGCTGTACATGTAGGATGTGTACAGCCTGTGTACGGGATGTGTACGCGGTGCACAGCCCGTTTCGCCACGCTTGACAGACGGCACAGCCGCGTTCAAAACGCCCCCACACATAACCCGCAACCGGGCGCTTTTGTAGGCGCCAAACTGACGAGGAGCCCAAGATGGCCCAGCAGATTTCCCTTACATTTCCCGACGGCAATGCACGTCAATACGACGCAGGCGTCACCCCTGCCGACGTCGCCGCATCCATCGCGTCGTCGCTGGCCAAAAAGGCGATTTCAGCCACTGTGAACGGCGAACATTGGGACATGGCGTGGCCCATCGACGCCGACGCAACCGTCGCCATCAACACCATGAAAGACGAAGCCCCCGCGCTGGAACTTATCCGCCACGATCTTGCGCATATCATGGCGCGCGCGGTGCAAGAACTTTGGCCTGATACACAAGTCACCATCGGCCCTGTCATCAAAGACGGCTGGTACTATGACTTTGACCGCAAAGAACCTTTTACGCCAGATGACCTCGCCACCATCGAAAAGAAGATGAAAGAAATCATCAACAAACGCGATGCCGTGCGCACCGAAGTATGGGACCGTGAGGTGGCAATCAAATACTACGCAGACCGTGGTGAGCCGTACAAAGTCGAACTGATCAATGGCATCCCCGGCGACGAGCCGCTGCGGATGTATTGGCACGGCGACTGGCAGGATCTGTGCCGTGGCCCGCATCTGCAAAACACCGGCCAAGTGCCAGGTGATTCATGGAAACTGATGTCAATCGCCGGTGCCTATTGGCGTGGCGACAGCGACCGCGCCATGCTGCAACGCATCTACGGTGTGGCGTTCCAGAACAAGGAACAGCTGCGCGCGCATATGAACATGCTCGAAGAAGCCGCCAAACGCGACCACCGCAAATTGGGCCGTGAAATGGACCTGTTCCACATGCAAGAAGAAGCCCCCGGGCAGATTTTCTGGCACCCCAACGGCTGGCTGATTTACACGCAATTACAAGACTATATGCGCCGCAAACAACGCGCGGGCGGCTACGTTGAAGTCAACACACCGCAGGTTGTGGATCGCAAGTTGTGGGAACAATCCGGCCACTGGGAAAAGTACCAAGAACACATGTTTATCGTCGAAGTCGACGAAGAGCACGCACGCGAAAAGTCGGTGAACGCCCTGAAGCCGATGAACTGCCCCTGCCATGTGCTGATCTATAACCAAGGCCTAAAAAGCTACCGCGACCTGCCCCTGCGCATGGCCGAATTCGGGTCGTGCAACCGCTACGAACCCTCAGGCGCGCTGCATGGCATCATGCGCGTGCGCGGGTTCACCCAAGACGACGCACATATTTTCTGCACCGAAGACCAGATCGAAGAAGAGACCCTGACCTACATTGAATTTCTGACTGGCGTTTACAAAGACCTCGGTTTTGAAAACTTCAAAGTCAAATTCTCGGACCGTCCCGACACACGGGCCGGATCGGATGAGGTGTGGGACAAAGCTGAAACCGCACTTCTTGCGGCGACGCGCAAGGCTGGCATCGAACCGGAACTCAACCCCGGCGAAGGCGCGTTCTATGGCCCGAAACTGGAATTTGTGCTGACCGATGCGATTGGCCGTGACTGGCAATGTGGCACGCACCAAGTCGATTTTGTGCTGCCAGAGCGGCTTGACGCGAACTACATCGGCGCGGACGGTGAAAAGCACCGCCCCGTCATGTTGCACCGCGCCACACTTGGGTCATTCGAGCGTTTCATCGGTATCCTGATCGAAGAACACGCGGGCAAATTACCGTTCTGGCTGGCTCCGCGACAGGTCGTTGTGGCGTCCATCATCTCGGACGCGGATGATTACGTGCGCGAGGTCGTTGCAGCCCTGCAAGCCAAAGGCGTGCGCGCAGAGGCTGACATTCGCAACGAAAAGATCAACTATAAGGTCCGTGAACATTCCCTCGGCAAGGTTCCAGTGATCCTTGCCTGCGGTGCGCGCGAAGTCGAAGAACGCACCGTGTCCGTGCGTCGCTTGGGTGATAAACAAACTTCTGTAACAACTCTCGCGGCGATCGTGGAAGATTTGCAAATATCGGCCACGCCACCCGATCTTTTGTAACATTCCAGTGCTGGAAGGTGTTACAGGCCCGACCGTTTCAAGCGGTCGGGCTTTTGTTTTCAGTGGGCTAGCCCGAACGAGCACCTCGCGCAAAGTCACACGCCCGCGATGCACGGCCCCGTGAGTGGCTTTGAAACGTACTGTCATCCTAATGTTGCTTAGTCGCCAATAATGGCGCGCTACATTCGCAACCTAAAGCAACAGGAAACCATTTCATGTCCAAGACTACATCAACACTCGCGCTCGCAGCTTCCATCGCAACCGCCGTTGCTGGCCTGTCCACCACAGCACACGCGCAAGAAAGCGAAAAATGCTACGGCATCTCCCTTGCTGGTGAAAACGGCTGTGCGGCTGGCCCCGGCACAACCTGCGCTGGCACGTCTTCGGTCGATTATCAGGGCAACGCATGGACACTGGTTCCAGCTGGCTCCTGTGAAGAGACAACAATCGAAGCCATGGACGGCGGCGAAGACCGTATGGGTTCGCTCGAAGCACTGACACGCGACGTCCCAGCATAAGCTGACCACGTCCGTTTGATGACAAAGACGCCCACCTGCATTAAGGTGGGCGTCAGTCCATAAGGAGCCAGCCCGATGTTTGACGCTGTTACCAACCCCCTGCCCCATCGTCCCGGCGTCGGCTACAAAGCCCAACATTTCAACGCGATCATGGACGACGCGGGGCCCGTTGGCTGGCTGGAAGTCCATGCTGAAAACTATATGGGACTGGGCGGTCGCCCCCTCGCGCAACTGCGTCATCTTTCCGAAAAATTTCCGATGTCCGTTCACGGTGTCGGGCTGAGCATTGGTGGTGAGGGCCGCCTTGACGCCGATCACCTCGCCCGACTGAAAACGCTTTGCGACTGGCTCCAACCGGCCAGTTTCAGTGAACATCTTGCATGGTCGACACATGACAGCGCGTTTTTGAACGACCTTTTGCCGCTGCCCTACACCGCCGCAACAGTGACCCGTGTCGCGGACCACATAGACGAAGTGCAAACAACGCTGGGTCGCCAGATGCTGCTCGAAAACCCGTCGAGCTATTTGGCCTTCGCCGAAAGCGATATGACCGAAACGGATTTCTTGGCGCAAATCGCCGCGCGCACCGGATGCGGCCTGCTGCTTGATGTGAACAACGTTTTTGTTTCAGCCGTCAATCTGGGCTATTCACCGCAAGGCTATATTGATGCCTACCCACTTGATCACGTTGGCGAAATCCATCTTGGTGGCCATGATGAAGACGAAGACGAAACCGGCGCGCCACTGCTGATCGACAGCCACGGGCGCGAAGTTGTGGACCCTGTCTGGTCGTTGCTGGATTACACGCTGGCGCACTCCGGTCCCAAGCCGTTGCTGATAGAATGGGACACGGATGTCCCCGAATGGGCCGTCTTGCTCGAAGAGGTCAAACGGGCAGACGCGGCGCTAAATTCAATCGCGGCGGTTTTCGCGTGATCACCACACAATCTGCCTTTCGTGCGGCGGTTTTGGACCCGACCAGCCCGCCACCGACAGGCCTGCGCAACCCCGACGGCGCGCAGGCGACCAAGCGGTTCGATGTCTATCGCAACAACGTCGCAGTCAGTTTAACGGACGCATTGGAAGCCGCGTTTCCGGTGGTTGCAAAACTGGTTGGAACCGATTTTTTCCGCGCGATGGCAGGGGTTTACCTACGCGCGCATCCGCCGAAATCCCCTGTTTTGATGTTTTACGGCGATGATATGCCCGACTTTCTTGCAGGTTTCGCGCCCGCGCAATCGGTGCCCTATCTGCCCGACATTGCCCATCTGGAACTGGCGCTGCGCCACAGCTATCACGCCGCCGACGCGACCCCGATAGCGCCAGATGCCTTGGCCCGGATCGCGCCGGACACGCTGCCAAACGTGACATTTACCTTTGCGCCGTCGGTTCATCTGATCGCGTCGCGCTACCCACTCCAATCGATCTGGCTGGCGAACACCACTGGCGGGAAGATCGGCGAGGTCGCGCAGCCATGCCTCGTCACCCGACCCGAATTTGACCCGACCGTAGATGCCCTGACACCGCAGCAGGCCGCCGTTTGCCGCGCCCTGATTGACGCAGAACCGCTTGGCCAAGCGTTGCGCCATGGCGGTTCGGGCTTTGACCTTGGCCCCCTTTTGGGTCTGCTTTTGTCCCGCAATGCTTTGATTTCACTCAAGACCTGAAAGAGCCACACAATGATTGCCCTTTATGACCGCACCGCGAACGCCCTGAATACGTCTGCAGACACGATCCTGCCAACGCTGGCGCGGTTCGTCTTTGCCGCCACGCTGTTGTTCTATTTCTGGAACTCTGGCCTGACCAAATTTGATCTCAACCCGTTCAGCCCCGGATTGAACGGCTACGCGCAAATTTTTCCAAAGGCGATGGAGGCCGTGGGCTATGATGCCAGCCAGCTGTCGATGTTCCACTGGGCCGTTGTGGTGGCTGGAACGTTCGCAGAATTCATCTTGCCGTTGCTGATCGTGATCGGCTTGTTCACACGGTTTGCGGCGTTCGGGATGATCGGGTTTGTTGTCGTGCAATCGTTGACGGACCTGTACGGCCATGGCGGGATCGACCAACCGACGACGCTGGGCGCATGGTTTGACGGGCTGCCAACTGGCACGATCCTTGATCAGCGGGCGTTCTGGATGGTGGTGTTGGTGACGCTGGTGCTAAAGGGCGCAGGCCCGCTGTCGGTGGATCGCCTGCTGATTAACCGCCGTTAAAAGTGGGCCTTTTCCTCATCCGGTTTGCCTGCTGCGATGGCTAGAATGCCGCCCAAGCCTGCGAACCCGATGGGGAACATTGTGGCCACGTTAAACCCGAAGGCTGCGTAAAACAGGGCCGCGCCCAACAGCAATCCGATGCCGCCCCACAGCGCGCGTGATTTGGCCATGGCCCCGCCCGCGATGCACAACAGCGGTGCGGCGAAACTGGCGAATTGAATGAAACCGGGGTTCTGGAACATGCCCAACCGCCCCGCCTCTGGCACCTGTTGTGTCAAGCTGACCCAGCCGAACCCGAACAACCCGACGAAGATGCCGATGATCCCCGCGATCAAGCCTAAAACTGTCGCTGCATTGCGCATATTAAATTCCTACTTTTCTAGTCCAAGGGCGGCTTTGGTGGCGGGCGTCCAGCCCTGATACCACGCGCCGTCTATCTCAATAACGGGACGCTTCATCAAGGTCGGATGCGCGGCGAGCAATGCGGCGGTGCCCAGCGCGCGTTCATCGTCCGACAGATTGCGCCATGTGGTCGAGCGGGTGTTGATCGCGGCGTCACCGAATGCCGCGATCATCGCCGCGCGGTCCGTCGCCGACACACCGTCAGCGCGCACATCGATCACGTCGACGTTGCGGTCCGCGAGGGTTTTCAATGCCTTACGGCAGGTGTCACATGATTTCAGGCCGAAAAAGCGCATGGTGCCTCCGTTCGTTACGATGGCACATACTGTCGCTGCTGTGCAGGATTGTCATGGGCTAAAATGGGGTGAGAGTTGGCGAATTTGGGCAAGTGCCGCTAGGCGCGGGCAGACCGACCCGACCTCGCCAATAGTGCGCGCACCTGCTGCGGCGTCAGCGGGTAAAGCGGATTATGCGTGGATGTTTGGGGTGTGTTCTTCATGAAGACAATATGGCCTTAACTCAAGGCAATAATAAGGCAATAATATGGGGAGCGTGCGTACGACAT
>JAGGNB010000110.1 GCA_017886375.1 Octadecabacter sp. | reverse complement strand
ACGCCGTCACCCAATCCGCCGCCCGATACCGCTTAAACTATAGCGATGCAGAACAGGCCGCGGACTTTCTGGAACGTCAATTCTTGTCATGGCCTAAACCTGTGACGTCCGTGCCAATGCACGCGCTGCCATCGCAATCTGTGGCACATATTTCCACCATGCAGAACGAGCCACCCGTCTTCGATTCCGCAATCACCTACCAACGGGCACACGG
This sequence comes from Octadecabacter sp., assembly GCA_017886375.1. GTDB lineage: Bacteria > Pseudomonadota > Alphaproteobacteria > Rhodobacterales > Rhodobacteraceae > Octadecabacter. The sequence goes on along the minus strand of JAGGNB010000110.1, from coordinate 4,733 downwards.
AACCATCCAAGCCTGCGTCGACGAACAGCTTTATGTCTCGGACGGTCATGGCCTTGGAATTCATCGTCTCAACCCCGGATCAAGCGTCATTTGGTCCATTCTCGAAGAGCACATGAACTTGGTCGAGATCACGGACCTGTTGTCAGTGGCGTTCCCTGATGAGCCCACGACGCGGATCAAGACAGATTGCGCGAAGACCTTGCAACAGTTTGTCCAAAGCCATCTCATCGTGCCAGCATGCTCACTTGAGGAGAAAGTCGGATGAGCGGTTCGAACACAACACTCACACGGCGCGCGGCACTTGCCCGACTGGGCCTTGCGGTCGGGGCTGTGTATTGCAGCCCGATCTTAACCCAATTGAGCAGCGCACAGGCGGCCTCGGCGCCAAGCGCCTCCTCATCACCCTCTGCCGCCTCACCGGCAAGCGCACCCTCAGCCGCAAGTCCTGCGTCGCCGCCGAGCTCCCCTTCTGGACCGGGCAATAACACGTCGACGGACCGAGACCGGCAAGATCAATCAACTGGTGGATGCAGCGCCCCCAGCGGCAGTGAAGGCATCACAATCAGTCGGCGCGATATGACACGCGCCAATGATGCCGTGGCCCGCGGCGACGCGAAACCTCTGCGCGAAATCTTCGGGATCGTGCAGCGCAGACACCCCGGTCAGATGATCCGCGTCAGGTTCACTGTGACAGGCGACAACAGGGCGTATTTGATCCGTATGGTCACGGAGTCCGGCTCGGTTCAAACTGTGACGGTTGATGCGTTAAGTGGCGCAACACTTGGCATAGGGGCCTGTTGAATGCGCATTCTTATTGTTGAAGACGAGGCGCGGATCGCCGACCTGATCGCAGACGTCCTGCAAAGCGAAGGCTACATCGCCGAAATCGCCCGTGACGGTGAAGACGGATGGGAAAAAGGCGGCACCGAAAGTTACTCCGCAGCCATCCTTGATATTGGGCTTCCGCGGATGGACGGGATCAGCGTGTTGCGCAACTGGCGCAAAGAGGGGGTAAATTTTCCCGTCTTGCTGCTGAGTGCAAAAAGCAGTTGGAACGAGCGCGTGGAGGGCATTGACGCAGGCGCTGACGACTACATGGTGAAACCGTTCCAGATGGAAGAACTGCTCGCGCGGCTGCGCGCACTTTTACGACGCACGTCGACACAAAAAATGACAGCGCTAAGCGTCGGCGGTTTACAACTCGACCTGCTGCAAATGCGGATCACACTCGAGGGGCGGCGGATTAAAGTCACGCCGCTGGAATTTCGACTGCTGAGCTATCTTTTGCACCACAAAGGCGAGGTCGTCGCCCAGAGTGTCTTGGCTGAAAACATCTATTTTCGCGACCAAGAACCCGACAGCAATGCAATCGAAGTTCTGATTGGTCGGCTGCGGCGCAAACTCGGGTCAGACCTAATCGAGACAAAGCGCGGCTTTGGATACGTTATTGCCGAGGCACAAGTTTGACGTCATCTCTCAGCCTCCGACTTTTGATCACGTCTGCCTTGTCAACGATCATCGCCCTTCTCGCGACCGCTCTGGTCCTCAATCAGCTTTTTCGTAACTATTTCGAGGAACGGATTCATAGCGAGTTGGATGCTTGGGTTGTCACGCTGACCAGCCAGACGCGGCTCGACGTTGACGGGCAATTGACTGTCGGGGAATTGGGCGATCCGCGCTTTTCCCAACCCTTAAGCGGATACTATTGGCAGGTCACACAAGAGAATGCAGCGCCGGTGTTGTCCGCGTCTTTTTGGGCGCAGCCGCTTGATCTGAAGCCCCCAGCAGAGCGCGGTAAGCTGGCGTTTGCAACAATTGTAGGATCGGACGGCGAAGTTTACCTCACGGGGAGTTGGCGGATCACACTGGAACATGACGGCGAAGCACGGGAGTTGCTCGTGGCCGTCGCGATCGATCAAACCAGCGTCGAAGCGCCGATTTCAAGCTTTCGGCGCAGTGTGACGATGGCATTGGCGTTGCTTGGTACTTTCTTGGTGCTCGCCTCATGGTTTACTGTCCGCATTGGGCTGAAGCCGCTCAATAAAGTTAAGGCCGAGGTGAATTTGGTCAAAACCAAACCGGGCCAAAGGCTGTCGACGGATTGCGCGGCCGAGGTCGCGCCACTTGTCAAAGAAGTGAACGATCTGCTTGAGAGCCAAGAACAAGCCGTCGAAACTGCGCGCGCGCGCGCCAGCACATTGGCCCATGGCCTGAAAACCCCCCTCACAGTGATGCGCGCGCTTGCACAAGACCTTCGATCGGGTGGCGATGTGTCGACCATTCCCGACGAGATCGACTATCAAGTCACCAGCACACAGCATCTGGTGGAACGAGAACTGGCAAGAACGCGCGATCAAATGAGCGGGCAAGTAGTGCAATGCGAGGCTGAACCCGTTTTGCGAAAATTGGTGCAAGCCTTTCAAAGACGCGTCGGTGGCGATGACGTGGCGTGGACGATAGATGTCGCACCACACGCCGTGTGCCCTTTTGACGAATTCGCTCTGACAGAATTGTTGGGGAACCTGATCGACAATGCCACGAAATGGACTGGTGATAAAATTGCGGTCTCCGCAGGAGGGACCGCGATCCGTGGATTTATTCAGGTGAGCGACAACGGCCCGGGGATCTCCGAGGCTGAGCTTGAGTCCGTCATGCGGCGCGGTAAGCGATTGGATGAAACCGTGCCTGGACATGGCCTTGGCCTGTCCATTGTCCAAGACATGGTGGCGCAGCGCGACGTTAATCTGATCCTCAGCAATCTGCCCAACGGCGGCCTGAATGCCAGACTAGAGTGGGGGTCGTGAAAGATCGCGCAGGGTGTTTGAATTCAGTTCCTTTGACGCAAAAACCGTCGGCGTTTTGAAATCAGAACAAGGCCATCATCAATGACCCCATCCTTTGTGCGGACTTGCGACATGGGCCGTTAAGTGAGACTTAGCCGTCAAACAATCCCGCCCGCCTATCGGACACAACATTTGAGGAAAAATTGCATGAAAGCCGTCGCTCTCACCCAGTATCTACCGATCGAAAATCCAAATGCGTTTCTTGATGTGACGCTCGAAACGCCAAGCCCGCAAGGCCACGATATTCTGGTCGGCGTCAAAGCGGTTGCGGTAAACCCTGTCGACACAAAGGTGCGCGCGCCCAAGGACACGGTTGAGCCAAGCCCGCGTGTTATCGGCTATGATGCGTCTGGTGTCGTCGAGGCCGTCGGGCCTGATGTGACGTTGTTCGAAGTTGGCGACGCGGTTTATTATGCAGGCGACATCACGCGCTCCGGAACCAACCAAGAGTTTCATTTGGTGGACGAGCGCATCGTCGGCCACAAACCGACCTCACTGTCCCACGCAGAAGCCGCAGCCCTTCCGCTGACAACGATCACCGCCTACGAGGCGTTTTTTGATCGCTTGGGAATTGACCGTGATGGCGCCGATAAAGGCCAGACAGTCCTGATCATTGGTGCGGGCGGCGGTGTCGGGTCTATCGGCATTCAACTTGCCAAACAGGCTGGCCTGATCGTCATCGCGACGGCATCGCGGCCAGAGACGAGCGCGTGGGTAAAAGATCTGGGCGCGGATCACGTGATCAACCACCGCGAAGATATGGTGGCACAGGTGCGCGCACTTGGCATGCATCACGTCGATCATATCGCGGTCTTCAACGACATGCGCCATTGGGATGCGGCAGTTGAACTGATCCGACCACAGGGCGGCATCGTCTCTATTGATGGTACGGACTCGCCGATGCCAATGGCCGGAATGAAGATGAAGGCAGCGAGCCTTCATTGGGAGTTCATGTTCGCGCGCGCCATGCACAAGACACCCGACATGATTGAACAACACAAACTGCTGACCCATGTTGCCAAGGAAATTGATGCAGGACGCATTCGCACGACTGTGTCGCAGGTGCTGACGCCGATTAATGCTGCCAACATGCGTGAAGCACATCGGCTCGTTGAAACTGGCAAGGCGAAGGGAAAAATCGTCGTCGAAGGCTTCTAGGCACCGCTCGGGCCTTTGCCGACCCTTGGATTGGCGCGTGTTCCGTCTGACATGCCGATGCAAAGCACAATCTCGCGCGCGCGCGGCGCATCGGGAACCCACAAGGTCAGTGTGTCGATATGATCGAACGACCACGGCTCGTCTTTATGGCCGAGTGGTAAATCAATGCTTCCGCCCAATGCGCCGACTTTGTGATTGGACGGCATCAAGGATTTACCGCCGCCGACAGACGCGCGCACAGGGTTGCCAAGTTTGGGGTGGAGCACGGCCGCGCCGTGTTCCATCGCCCCTGACGAACCAACGAGTGCGGCCTTGCCATAGCAGATCGGCGGCCCATCCAGCATTTTCACAAGCTCATCCGCGAGCAATTGACCAAGGTTTGCCCCAAAGTCGAATAAAGGCGACAGGTCTTGTTGATCGACCCCGGCAAAGGGATTTCTCACAATTGCCATCGCAGCGACGCGGGTGATCGGAGCACACGGTTTGCCCATTTCATCAGCAACGATGACTTCTTTGGTGAACACTGTCTTTCGAACATCCATGATCAGACCCTCTTTTGCAGGCCCACGCAGGGCACGTATTTGGCATTTGCGAACGCCACCGAAGGCGGGACCACTGGAAGAATATAACTATGGCAAACAGTATGGGGCCATGGGCGTGACCTGTCACATCCAAAATTGTGACCGCAGCCAGAAACTTGAGAGACGTTGAGCGACCAAAACAGTCTAACGC
>JAGGNB010000180.1 GCA_017886375.1 Octadecabacter sp. | reverse complement strand
GAGGAGAGATGATGCGGGTTCTGAGGTTTGGTTCAGGTTTGAATCCGTCGTTTTCGTCACCCCCGCTGCGTGATCTGGAACCGGTGGAGGTGATCACCCAAGAGGCCGCGATACGCGCGTCATCTGGTCAGACACTTCGCATCAATACACTGGTGCAAGAAGACGACTTTGTCCTGCAAGGCGCGCCCGTCGCCTGCCTGCGGGATGCACCTGATGTACAATTCGTGGCTCCGATGTCCGGACGTATCGCGCGGATATCACTGCGGCCGGGGCGCAAACTGTCTGAAATCGTAATGTTTCGTGAAGACGGCGACGTGGTGCGCCATGATTTCAGCAGTACGACCGATCAAGTGGGTCTGCGGCGACTGATGCAAAATTCGGGCATTTGGCCCCTACTGCGACGGCGGCCATTCGGAGGAATGCCAGCACCGGATGAGCGCCCGACGGCGATCCTGGTTATGGCTTTGGACACTCGCCCCCTCGCTCCCGATCCGCGACGGGCCCTAAAGGGGCGCGAAGCTGCCTTTGAACGCGGTCTTCTGGCGCTGACCCTGCTGTGTGATGGTCCCGTCTTTGTGTGCCAAGCCTCAGGACCGGCACTATTCCAGCGCGGTTTAGGTAGCGGGAAAATCCGCGCGGTTGAGTGTGCAGACCGCCATCCACATGGCTCGGCTGGGTTATGCAGTCATGGCCTTGCTCCGGCGACGATAGAAACCCCGGTCTGGGAGATTCACGCCGAAGACGTTGCCGCACTTGGCGATCTACTGATGACAGGAATACTGCCAATGACACGTCTCGTGCGCATTGCCGGAGAGGGTCTAAAGGAAAGCCGTCTGGTGCGAACACAACCCGGTGCCGATCTACGTGAACTGACGCTGCGGGCGGCAGCCCCCGGTGCGCACGCCTTGATGTCCGGTTCGCCATTGGACGGGCACGAGGCGCATTGGCTTGCGCCGCGGCACAGGCAAGTGACGGTTCTGCCCCGCGATCCAAAGCGAGCATCGCCACATTGGTTTATCGCGGCGCTGACCCGATCCAGCCTTCCCAAGCCGGTGATCCCGACGGCGGCGCTCAGGCAGGCGTTTGGAGCGGCGTTGCCTGCAGTCGCCTTGGTTCGTGCATTAAGTTCGGGAGATGACGAAATGGCGATGCGGCTCGGCGCGCTTTCATTGCTCGAAGAAGATGTGGGGCTTGCCGATTATGTCCTTGGCGGCGAAGCCAAATTGGCTGTGCTGTTGCGCCGCATGCTGGACCGCGTTCAAACGGAGTTCGCGCCATGATGAAAGGGCTGTGGGATCGCGAAACGACCGCGTTGATGCTGTTGGCCGCCTATATGCCACTGGCCCTATTCTGGCTTTGGTATGGCGGTTCGCAGGCACTGGCAGGTCTTGGGCTTGCCGTACTGTGTTTGGTCGTCTGGAATCTGGTGTTCATGCTGGCCCGCGCCCAACCCCCGTCATTTGCGGCGATAATCACGGCCTTGGCTTTCGCGATGCTCGCCCCCGAAGAACTGGGGGCGTTCAGGCTGGTGTTGGGGCTCAGTTTTGGCGCCGTGATGGGGGAACTGGTCTTTGGAGGCTGGGGGCGAAACGTCGTCAATCCGGCGACCGTGGCGCTGTCGTTTCTTGGTTTCGGGTTTCAGGGATTTGACTGGCCCGTCTTTGATGTTCCGGTCGTTTGGGCCACTGTTCCGGCCGCAATTATCGGAGTCGCGACAGGAGTGATGCCTGCGGCTGTCATGCTGGGTGCTGCGGCAACAGGTGCGGTCGCGATGGCGCTAGGCGTACCGATAGGTGCAGCACTGCCAGCGGCAGGAATTGTTCTTGTCCTACTGGTCGCTGATCCGGTGACAAGCGCGGCAACCACCCTTGGCCGTTGGTTGAACGGCGTATTTTATGGCGGGCTCGTAATCATGTTTGCAACAGGTTGGGCCGGGGCCGCGCCGGTTCAAATCGCAGTTGCAGCTGCGCTTTTAGCATCACTAGCCGCGCCTCTTCTGGATGAAATTGCGGTCAATCTCTGGATCGTACAACGCAGGAGGCGACATGGCCGGAACTGACTGGAATCCTTGGCGTCGCCTGTTGGCGCTGCCGAATACAAGCCGCACCAAGACAATCGTCGTGGCGTTCTTGGTCTCGGCCATCTGCGCCGTGCTGGTGAGCGGCGCCACCGTTCTTTTGCGGCCCATCCAAACCGCAAACCGCGCGGCAGAGGAACAGGCGCAGATTGCGGATCTGGTGCAAGGAATACCCGGCATGTCCGCCCTTTTGGAACAGGCCGGCGGAACATTGTCGACGGTTGTGATTGACCTAGAAAGTGGCCGCGCGGCGACGGACATTTCGACCGAAACACTCGAAACCGCACTGGCGGATCAGGCGAACTGGACAGCTCTGGAGACCGGATCAGACCTTGCTGGCATCGGCTATCGGCCCAACTATGCGCAGATCTTTTTGCTGCGCGACGGCGATACCGTTCTATTGGCGCTCTTGCCGGTTGCAGGACAAGGATATGGCGGCCGGATCGATGCAATCGTCGCCGTGCATGGCGACATGAATACCATCGCAGGGATCGCGATCACCCAGCATTCGGAGACCCCTGGTCTTGGCGCGCGGATCAAAGACCGCTCATGGCAGGACAGTTTTCCGGGCACCTTGATCCGTGATGCCAGCGGCCAGGTCCGGTTCAATGTGGCGCGTGCCACTTCCAGCACGGACTATGAGGTCGATGGAATCACAGGCGCTACGCGCACGGGCAACGGCATCACGAACATGATGCGGTTCTGGTTGGGGCCGGACGGGTATGGCCCGCTGATCGACGCGATCCAACGGGGGGAGTTCTAACCGATGACATCGCGCACCTCTTTCTGGACCACATTGACCGATCCGTTGATCCGGCAAAATCCGGTGACGCTGCAAATCCTCGGGATTTGTTCGGCACTTGCGGTGACGACGACGCTGGCAACGGCTGTGACAATGTCTGTCTCGCTGACAATCGTGCTGACGCTTGCAGCAGGGATAATCAGCGTGATCCGCAGGCACATCCCCGATACGATCCGGCTGATCGTTCAGATCGTAATTGTGGCGTCGCTCGTGATCGTGATCGACCAGATCCTACAGGCCTATTTTGCCGACATCAGTCGCGCGTTGTCGGTGTATGTGGGGCTTATCACAACGAACTGTCTGGTTCTTGGCCGCACCGAAGCCTACGCGCGATACCATGCGCCATGGCCGTCAATGATCGATGCGTTTGGCAACGGGCTTGGCTATTCGTTCGTCTTGATCGTGATAGGCACGATCCGAGAGCTATTCGGTCAGGGACAGTTGTTCGGTGTCCAAGTGCTACCGCTTGCAGATGAAGGCGGCTGGTTCACGCCGCTTGGCTTAATGCTGCTGGCGCCTTCGGCCTTCTTTCTTTTGGGCGGCCTTGTTTGGGTCGTGCGGTCCGTGTGGTCAGAACAAGCCGAACCGCCTGAGCATTCGCCCCCCTTGCGACCGGAGCCCGTAGAATGAGCGATGCTTGGTCCTTCTTCCTGTTTGCGGCGTTCGTCGACAACATGCCCCTTACGTTGTTTTTGGGACTGTGCACGTTCCTCGCGCTGTCGCGCCGGACCGAAAGCGCGATTGGCCTTGGCATTGCGATGATCGGCGTGCTGGGGGTGACTGTGCCGTTGAATTATCTGATCTATCAGGGATTGCTTGCCCCAGGCGCTTGGGTTTGGGCCGGACAACCTGATCTTGATTTGTCGTATCTGGCACTGATTGCCTTTATCGGCGTGATCGCCGCGACTGTGCAGCTCTTGGAGATGCTGCTTGATCGTTATTTTCCGGCCATTCACGCGGCGTTTGGCGTGTTCTTACCGCTGTTGACGGTGCAATGCGCGATCCTTGCTGGAAGCCTTTTCATGGTCGAACGTCAGTACACCCTGACAGAATCCGCGATTTTTGGTGTGGGCAGTGGCGTTGGGTTTGCCGTGGCTGTGATCATGCTTAGCGCGATCCGCGCACGCCTGTCCTATGCCGACTTACCTGCGGGGCTCCGGGGGCTTGGCATCGCGTTCATTCTAACGGGGCTGATGTCTTTGGGCTTTGCCTCTTTCGCTCAAATGGCGGCGTCGCCATGAATGAAATCGTACTTGGCAGCATGGTCATCGCCCTACTTGTCGTCGGCTTGGCGATCAGTCTTTTGGTCGCGCGGAGCAGATTGGTGCCCAGCGGGACCATTAAGGTGTCCGTTAACGACATGCCACCCATTGTGGCACAAAGGGGCGCCAAGCTTCTGGGGGTCCTGCACGACGCCGACATTCGCATTCCCGCAGCCTGCGGTGGATCGGGTACCTGTGGGCTATGCCGTGTGACTGTGACGGGCGAAGGTGCCGGTGAACCGCAAGCGACCGAGCGCGGCGTTCTATCTCCCAAGGAAAGGCGCGCCCATGTTCGCCTTGCGTGCCAGACCACATTGCGCGGAGATTGCGCCGTGCACGTGGCCGACGATATTCTGAGCGCGGGTGGCGGTGTTGTGTGTTCCGTCTCTTCCAGCCGGATGCTCGCGCCGCTTATTCGCGAGATCGTTCTTGATCTGCCCGAGGATCCTCCGTCGACCTTTCGGGCTGGCGATTTCATGCAGATCACCGCACCAGCCTATGAGCTCGACTTTGCGACGTTGGAGGTAGATGCTCGGTTTGCCGACCAGTGGGACATCAATCAGTGGAACAAGCTTAACGTTACGTCCGAAAGCAACGTCACACGCGCCTATTCTCTGGCCAGTCGCCCTGAAGACATCGGGCGTGCGGTGTTTAACATTCGGCTCGCCGTGCCGCCTGCCGGACGCGAAGCGGATGTCGCGCCAGGGCTGGTGTCATCGTGGCTATTTTCTCTCAAGCCGGGCGATCTGGTCAATGTATCGGGGCCGTTCGGGGAATTTCACGTTCAACCGACCAAGCGCGACATGGTCTTTATCGGAGGCGGCGTGGGCATGGCACCACTGCGTGCGATGATCCATCAGGAACTCGGCCGCGGCACAACGCGGCGCATCTGGTATTTCTATGGCGCGCGCACTGCGGCCGATTTGTTTTACTCGGATGAATTCGAAGCGTTGGCGACAGAATTCAACACCTTTTGTTGGACTCCTGCCCTATCGGACCCCGCACCGGGCGACAGATGGACCGGCGCGACAGGCTTCATCCACGAAACGCTCAGGGCGAAACTGGGCGCCCATTCAGCGCCCGAGGATTGCGAATACTATTTGTGCGGTCCGCCAGTGATGATCTCAGCTGTTCTGGGTACACTGGAACGGCTCGGTGTCGAGCGGAATTCGGTTTTCTATGACGATTTTGGAGGCTAAGACATGACACACAGCACCCTACGCCCGACACGTCGCAATGCCCTCGGCATGATCGGAGCAACACTCGTCCTGCCGCAAATTGCGCAAGCAGCTGCGACGCGGAGCATCGAAGGTGCAGCGTTCGGCACGACATGGCAGTTGGTCGCGTCGCACCATCATGACCTTGACCGCCTGCGGGAAGACATCGATGCGTTGTTCGCCATGATCGACCAGCAAATGTCGCCGTGGCGTTCAGACAGCGACATCAGCCGGTTTAATACTATGGGCGCAGGTTGGCATCGCGCAGATGCGGAGATGATCCATGTGGCGACGGCAGCGCTGGACCTTGCGAAGCTAAGTCATGGCGCATTTGACCCCACGGTCGGCCCCCTTGTCGCGCAATGGGGCTTTGGACCAATCGAAGGTGGTCTTGAACCGGATTGGCGTGGGCTTTCACTTGGCGATGGCGGCATCGGCAAGGCACATGACGAACTTACGCTAGATTTGTGCGGTATTGCTAAAGGCCGCGCACTCGACCTTGCCGTTGATCTGGTAAAGGCGCGCGGCGTCGACGATTTCTTGTTCGATTTGGGCGGTGAACTTAAGGCTTTCGGGCAGCATCCTTCGGGACGATCTTTTCAGGTAGCGGTGCAACACCCCGTAGTGGGCAAGCCCGCGCCAGCCACCTTACGGCTTGACGATGGTATGGCCGTGGCAACGTCGGGACTGCGCACGCAAGGCTATGAACTCGCGGGCAACACTTATGGGCACATCATCGACCCCCGAACGAATGCGCCTGCCAATGATCACCTTTTGTCGGTAACGGTCGTGGGACGGGATGCAATGATGGCGGACGGTTGGGCAACAGCGCTGTTTGCGGCAGGCCTGTCAGGCGGGCCGGACCTAGCCCAAAGCAACAATATTGATGCCCTTTTCCTTACCGGCGAAGGCGCTGGAATCTCGTCTGTAAGAACCGGCGCGATTGAGGGGGCGTTGCTATGATGGAACTCTTGATTTCAGTTGTTATCTTCGGGCTCGCGGCAGTCGGTCTTGGACTCGGGCTGACGTTCGGACGTGGTCCCGTGCGCACCAGTTGTGGGGCGACGGCCGGTTTGGACAAAGATCGCTGTTTAGACTGCCCTTTGCGCCGCCACACCGCATCAAAAGAGGCGGAACAATGATCGCGCACCGGATCACATCGATCATGCGGCGCGACGTCCAGACACTTTCGCCAGGAACACCGATACGGCAGGCGATCTCCATTCTGCTCGACGCCCGCGCAGCCGCCGCACCAGTGCTGGGCGAAGACGGTCAGCTCGTCGGAATTTTGACCCAGAAAGACTGTTTTCGCCCTGCCTTACACGCAAGTTATCATCAGGAATGGACTGGGCGGGTGGCCGATGAAATGTCGTCGAACGTCGTCACCGTTGATGCTAGCGACGACGTGATCCGCGTCGCAGAGATGTTCTTGTCCCACTCACACCGTGTCTTTCCGGTCATGGAGGGAACCCAAGTTCTTGGGATGGCACATCGCTCTGATGTGCTCACATTCATGTTGCGAGAGGGATGAACTTGACCGTCGCGGCTTGCGCAAAGCCGACGTTGGGCACCAAAAAGCGTTGAGCATCGCAAAGCGTAAGCAAAGTGTGAAGGTCCGCTTGGGAGACACTGCACCACAGCTTATGTAGTTGCGATGAGCAGCAGCTTTGGGCCCGAAGCACCAGTTGGCATCAAAAACGCCAAAGTCGGCTTCGTCCGCTGAGCAGACATCGATGCCGCTTGCAGCGAATGTCTTCTTCGAGCCCTCTTTACCGATTTGCTGGCTCGCAGCGAATGTCTGGAAACAGGAAATCAATACAATGGCATTCGGACGCCCACCTGAAAGCAACCCTCTGCATGGCTTCCGTCGCTGCAATCCGCCCTAATCTTTCCAAAGCTGTGCCAGCACCGCATCGTCCATGGCCACCGATTGCACATCGTTCGGGAAAACCCCGCCACGCACATCTGCGATATATTCGCCATACGCCGCGATGCGTTCGCCTTGCATCCGGTCGCGTTCGGCGGAGAAATTGCGATAAGTCTTGGCGTGGCGCGGAATATGGCCGCGATTTTCTCCCAGCAGGTCAGCGGAAAACAAGTATTGTGCATCGCAGCCGGCGCCAGAACCGAGCGAAATCGTCAGCATCTTCGTGCGCTTTGTTATCTCGGTCGCAAGGGCGGCGGGGATGACTTCCATCTCAACGGCAAAGGCACCGGCAGACTCAAAATTCTGCACCTGTTGCCAGATTATGCTGGCCTGTTCGACCGTCTTGCCTACGGCCTTAAATCCGCCCGTCCATGTGGCCTTGGGCGGGACCAAGCCGACATGGCAGATGACTGGCACACCCTCAACGGCCAGCGCCTCAACGATCTTGGGGCTATACCCACAATAGACCGATTGCGCGCCTGCCATCATAGCCGCCATCGCATCACGCAGCGCTTCGGTTGAATCCGCGTGTTTGCCCCAAGGCAGACCAAACTGGAAATGTGTGTCGGGGACCTCCCGTGCAAAATGTGCGCGGTCGGGCACAAAGGCCGTTCCGATCATATCCATGCCCGCGGCAGAGGCGGCGACCGCTTCCTCCTCGCTTGCGACCTGAACATAGGCGATGGTGCGATTGCCCTTGGCTTCCCGCAGGTCCTTGACCGTCATGCCACCCATATCATTTGGCTCCATTCGTAAATTTCTTGCGCCGTTCGCGGATTTTGGTGTCAGATTCAACGGTGCCGTCATGGAATGATCCAAACCACTTGTCCCACGGCAACTCGAGCGATCCGTAGTTACATTCGAAATAGCGATGATGCATCTGGTGGTGGAACGTGCCGAGCTTCAACCGGTTCTTATCTTTGATCACCATTCCTTCAAACCCTGTGTGGGTCGTGGCGGCGGTCAACGCATAGTATTGCAAATGGAACAGGATATGGACGGGGTGCGCTGCGACGACGAAGTGGACCAAAACCGATCCGAGAAAGATCAGGTGTTCGACGGGGTGCATCGACAGGCCCGACCAAGGTCCCACGTTAATGTTGCGATGGTGCAGCGCGTGGACATGTTTGTAGAGGAAAGGGATGTGGAGCGCGCGGTGAATCCAGTAGAAATAGAAGCTCTCCCAGACGGGGATCAGCAGGAACAAAGCGACGAACCAGAATGGATGTGCGGCCCACGTCAGCATGGGGGCATAGCCGTTGGCCATAGCCCAGAACATCAACACCTCATAGGCGGTCCAGACGGTGACGCCGCTGGCAATTGTCCAGAATATATTGTCGCGTATTTGCCCGCCTAATGTGAACTGCCGCCCATTTTTCATGAGCGGACGTGTGTCATATTTCAACGCCTGCCCCTGTTTGGTGAAGGTGTAAAAATACAAATGCAGCCCACCTGCAACCAGCGTCATCAGGATCACGTTGCGGATAAACATTTCTGCAATCCAGCCGAAGGCCAGCGTGCGTGTCACGTCCAACGACGGCTGGAACCAGTAGAGTGAGATGAAAGCGATCCCGACGATAATCAGCTTTTCGGTGATGAAAAACCACGAATTGAACACCCATTCGGCCATCGCCATCGGGCGAGGCGGCCAACTGAAGAGCGGTGAAACTTGCAGCGGAACATTGGGCGTGTGGTTCCAGCCTTTGAGCGGAGCGTCGGACATGATGGACCTCATGAAATTGGCGATACTCATTACAATGGCATGGCCTTCATCATCTGAAAAATGGTATTATAAGATGAACTACATCTGAAAATACGAGGTTCTGAATGGCGCTGACTTTAAAAGCTATGGAGTATTTCACCACCGCCCTGCGCCACGGCAACATTGCCAAAACAGCAGCGGAGTTGAACATCGCAGCTTCCGCGATTTCGTCCGCCATAGACCAAGTCGAGACTGAGTTTGACCTGACACTTGTGACAAGGCAACGCGCGCGGGGCATTCAGGCCAATGCCAGCGGACGCGAAGTGGCTCGCAAATGCGAGCGTCTATTGGAAGAATACCAGTCCCTGCTCACCGAGGGTGCTGAATTGCGGCATGCCCTTAGCGGGACTTTGCGGATCGGGTACTACGCGCCCATCGCACCTGCATTCTTGCCGCAGATCTTCGATACCTTCTTGCCAACCGATAGTTCCGTCACGCTTGAACTGACAGAATGTGACAACGATCAGGCGCAGGACGGACTACTCAACGGCACATTCGATGTCATTCTCTTTGTCGCTGAAGGTGCGCGCCCTACAGTAGATTTCGAAATCCTTATTACGGCACCGCCCTATTGCCTGCTCCCCGCCGCACATCCTTTGACACAGCAATCTTCGGTTTCAATGACGCAGATCGCTCTGGAACCTTTGGTCGTGCTGAACCGACCCGTTGCCGCGTCCTACTACGAGGGGCTTTTCCAACCAGGTGCCCGCCAAGCACCTGTCGCGGCCTATGTAAATTCGACCGAAATGGTCCGAAGCATCGTGGCTTCGGGTCGGGGCTGCGCCATCCTCAATATGCGTCCGCTAACCACCGATAGCTATACGGGTGCGAAAGTTGTGGCACTCCCGATTTCAGACGATCTACCACCACTCACCCTCGCAATCGGTTACGACAAATCGCGCCCACGGCGAAGTGTCAAAGATTTTGTGAAAGCGTGCGAAACCTATTTTGAAAATGCAGGTTCATCGCAGTGCATCGTGGAGCGTTGATCCACAAAAGCGGTCATTTATACTTGTATTGGAAAAGACCGTTTTGTCTGCTTGTGGTTGGTGTGCAGTGAAGGGCAGTTCATCCCAAACCGGCCCTTCGTGATCTCCGCGGCGAAGGTCGGCTACGAGCCCAAACTTACCGATGCAGCAATTAGGACGAATGTCTGCTTTGGTTAAACGTTCTTCGTTTAATCAGCCTGAAAAGCGAGTTCCGGATGCGCGTATGCTTTCGGGTAGGACATCGGATGGAAAGGCCCAAGCGGCACAACATTATTCCAAGACCTGCCAAAATAGCCCTGACGACAATGAATCAATGAGTTGCTGTCTGCCACACCAGGCAGCGCATACACGCGACATAACCAGCGCCAAAGATGTGGGTAGTCCAGGATTTTTGCTCCGTTCAGCTTCATGCGCACATAGTACACGGGATCATGGCGATAAAGCGTTGGGAAGAGCCGCAGGTCCGCCTCGGTGAAGGTGTCGCCTGTCAGAAATGGTCTATCGTCTGTTGCAAGTAGCGCTTCCAAAGCGGCAAGCGTTTCAAAGTACTTTGAGAAGGCTGCAGCATAGATCGCCTGATCTGACGAGAAGCCAGCCTTGTACGCTCCGTTGTTGATGGCCATGTAGATTTGGTCGTTGAGCATATCAATGTCCTGACGCATCGCCATGTGCTGTTCACCCAACGGATACAAATCGGATCTCAAATCATCGCGAATTGAACTGCCAAGGGCATTCGCCTGCGCATTCAACATCCGGATGATTTCGGCACTTTCATTGGCAACGATCCGTTTGGTCTTTTTGTCATAAAGGATAGGGACCGAGGCTTCTTTCGAGCCTTCAGCCTCATAAATCTGCTTGGCGAGGCGGAAGTCTTGACCGGTCGCCGTCTCGCTCGTGCATTCGGCAAGTGGTTGACCCGTCAGGGAGGCGATGCGGGTCGGATTGAACTCCCAACGGTTCGGCTCAATCGGATCATCGACGGTGGTGCGACTTGGGAATGCCACATCCATTGTGATGCTGTCCTGCAATCCTAGAACGTTGCGGGCCAGCGTCACACGGTGGCACCACGGGCAGTTAAACGCGACGAACAGGTGATATCGCCCTGCTTGAGCTGGAAAGTCGGGATCTTCGCCCAAGACGGACCGGAACCCGCTGACGCCGCGCACAAACTCGCCTTTGGCGCGGCGTGTGGCGGCGTCTTTTTGGGATTCTTCGACGGATGATTTGGTCACGTATCTCTCCTGCCTATCCGCGCAGACGATGGTGCAGAATGATCGGCACCGCCAGTTCTTCCTCATCCGTAAGGTGTCTTTGCAAGAACGCCTCGATGGTAAGGGCGACGCCGTGCAATTTACCCGCTTCTTCCCGGGCGGCCGTTTCATCAAGCTGGATAAGTTTGATAGTTCGGTTGGCCGTGCGGGTGAAGCTGTCGAGAACCACATCCAAATCAGCGTGGTCCTTTTCAAGCACCTCCAAACCTGCATTAAACCGTGGATCAGCCGCCGACAGTTCGGGGAAATAGGAATGGTCTTCCCAACCGTGATGGCCATGAAGGTTCCCGACCAATGCGCCACCGCGATAAGACAGGCGACCAGCGTAGTCCTGCGCGTCTTTGTCGCCGTTCAAATAGCTTTCGGCCTCCTTGCGAACAGACGCGCTGAGTTGACGAAACATCCGATGCGCGCCCAACCAATGGCGAGTCTTTTCCTTGAATCCCGGATGCGCTTCCCATGTGTCGCGCGGGTAAGCCCGCAGCAGGCTTTGCATCTCTGACGGCATGTCATCGGCGCGCATTTCAAACTGATCTAACATAACATTTCCTTTCCCCAACTAGATGGGAATGGCGCGGCGACGTGTTACCCTGCCGCCGCGCATGACGGGATTGCGCCTATCGGTTAACGCCGCCAAATCGAACACCGCTAAGATCGGCCATCTCCTTCTTCCACGTGGTGATGTCGCGATGGGCAAACTCGGACAGACTGCTGTGCCCACAAGCTCGTGCCAAAACCTGCATCAATTCAACCGATGCGCCAAAGTATCGGGCGAGCTTTTGTGCGCCGACCTGCACATCCAAGCGCGCGCGCAATTCCGGTTTTTGTGTCGCGACACCCACTGGGCAATTATTGGAATTGCACATGCGCGCCGCGATGCAGCCCACGGCCTGCATGGCCGAATTTGACACAGCGATCGCGTCGGCCCCCAAAGCCATTGCTTTGGCGAAATCCTCCGCGACGCGCAGGCCGCCCGTAATCACCAAAGTCACTTCACGACCCGTTTTCGCATCCAGATGCGCACGGGCGCGGGCCAATGCGGGGATTGTTGGTACCGAGATATGATCGCGGAAAATCAAAGGGGCCGCCCCTGTGCCGCCGCCGCGACCATCCAGAATGATGTAGTCGGCACTGGCCTCCAGGGCGAAATCGATGTCCTCCTCGATATGGTTCGCCGACAGCTTGAACCCGATAGGAATACCGCCGGACCTTTCGCGAACTTCATCAGCGATCTTGCGAAAGTCGGCGGGGGTGTTGAGGTCGGGGAACGTGCTGGGCGAGATAGCGCTTTGCCCCGGTACCAATCCGCGTACTTCGGCGATTTTCCCTTGAACCTTGTCACCGGGAAGATGACCGCCAGTACCGGTCTTGGCCCCTTGGCCGCCTTTGAAATGGAACGCTTGAACCTTTTCCACCAGCTCGGGTTTCCAGCCGAATTGAGCAGAGGCCAACTCATAGAAATAGCGGGAATTCTCGGCCTGTTCTTCTGCCAACATGCCGCCTTCTCCGGAACAGATACCGGTCCCGGCCATCTCGGCTCCACGCGCAAGAGCAACTTTGGCCTCTTCAGACAATGCGCCAAAACTCATGTCAGATACGAAAAGAGGGATGTCCAATTGCAAGGGTTTCACGGCCCTTGGGCCAATCGTCACTGATGTTGCCACTGGCTGGTCATCCAGTAGCGGCTTGCGCGCCATCTGAGCCGGTAAGAATTGGATGTCGTCCCAATGCGGCAGGTCTTTGCGCGGCACACCCATAGCCCCCATTTCGCCGTGATGTCCCAGCTTGGACAACCCGTCTTTTGCCAAAGCATGAATACGGGCAACGGTAGGTTCTTCAGGAGTTGGTGTCGCCATTGGCACATTCGTTGTTGGCTCGGGGGCCGGATCGCCTGGCATAAGTTCACCTAAAGATGCATGCGTTCCGTCACAAAAGGGGGCATTGGCGCTGGCCTTGCATTGGCACAATGCGGCTGGACCTGTCTTGTCGGCCGTAAACTTGAGCGGGCTGATGTCACCGCCTACGTGTGATCCGTCGCAAAACGGCTGGCTTTTAGATTTACCGCAGCGACACCAATAATAGTCTTTGCCTGCTTCCAACTCTGTTTTGGCAGGTGACTTGGCCGCAATGATTGGCACGCTTTGGTTGGTCATAGGGTATAGCTCCGTGTGAGGTTTGGATGGTCGCCCAAGATCAGCCGCGCATTTTTTGTAGCTGATTGAGCATGCTTTTGTAGTTATCAACGCCCTGCGCGCCTGTCACCAAATGCTGGCGGTCAAAAACCACTGCCGGAACGCCGCTGATGCCTTGTTGTGTCCAGAATTTCTGTTCTTGTCGCACTTCGACAGCAAACCGTTGATCGCGCAGAACTGCGGCGGCCTCCGCGCGGTCCAAACCGATTTCTGCGGCGATTTCCGCCAAGACCGCGACATCAGAGAGGTCTCTCCCGTTGGTGAAATGCGCAGTAAACAATGCTTGCTTTAGGTCGTGCTTGCGGTCGTGCGCGTTTGCCCAATGCAACAACTGGTGTGTGTTAAAGGTGTTGTGCATCCGAAATCCGTCTTCAAAGCTGAACTCGAACCCAAGCTCTTCCCCGCGAGCCACCATATTTGCACGGTTTGAATCCGATTGCTCGGGCGTCGTTCGATACTTCTCTGCCAAATGCTCGCGCATATCTTGTCCTGTCGCTGGCATATTTGGATTAAGCTCGAACGGATGCCAGTGGATTTCGTGGTCGACGCCGTTTGCAGCCAGAGCAATCGCAAGCTGGCGGTAGCCGATCACGCACCACGGGCACATCACGTCAGACACGATGTCGATGCGGAGTGGTGTTTTTTGGTCAGTCATGGCGCGGTCCCCTAGGTTGGTAGTGTCGCAAATGGTCAGGCCTGTTCTATGACTTTGTTTGCGCTGCTGCCAGCAGAGTAGTGGCAGACAAGCGCCCGAAGTCATTGGCAGCTTTTGGGCTGGCACCAGAAACCAAGCGGCGATCGACGTGACAGGAGTTATCCGCTTTGGTGTTGATGATCTGCGCACCCAAAGCGCTCAATTTCTCGCAGACCCACCATGGCATAGGCCCCGGCAGATACCCAATCATTGGGGTTTGTTTGTCCACGGAGTCAGGGAACACAGTCATTTTATAGCCTGCGTACAAAAAGCCTTTGTCATTCTTTGCAGCCAAGAGCGCCGCAGGCCCGTGACAAAGCGCCAGCGTATACAAATCCCGATCATGCGCCCAATGTAGCACTTTGCCGACATCAGCATTGTCCGGCAAACCAAGCATCACACCATGGCCACCGGGGATATAAACGGCAGCATATGGAGCATCATCGGTCATGTCGTTGGCGACAAAATCCGCAAGGCTACCGGGGTTTTCAAACGCATCTGCATAGTCGCGGTACAGTTTTTGCACATCAGCGTCGTCAGCGGGCATCGCCCACATTTCTATTGCGACCGGCGCACCCGTCGGGGTTACGACATCAATTTCAAACCCAGCGCTCATAAGGTGCAGCATGGGCAAGGCCATCTCGACAGGATGGTTTCCTGTCGAGAACTTCTTGCCGTTGGCCATCGTCATGTTGCGCTCTTCAGTGCAAATCATCAGCACCCGCGACTTTTCGCCTTTATATGGATTGGCGTAGACCCCGCCATCATAATCCGTGGTGGATGATGTCCCCAGCTTAATCGCCAAAGGCGATGGGCTGAACGCGCCATCTGTTGTTGGTGTCGGTGAGGCACGGAAAAGTTTGCGCAAGATGCTCATGGGAATGTCCTAATTGAACTGCGAAATCGGGTCAGTGTCGTGACCCAATCGCGACGCGAAATGTGGGGTGTTTAGTCGACGTGGGTGACGATCGTATCAAGCGACTTACGCACTTTCTTCATCGGCAACAGCCAGTCCCCTGTTGGATCACGATAGCCCAAAGGCAACAGAACAACGGACCGCAGGCCGCGTTCCGGTAGCCCCAAAATCTCGTCGACTTTGGCAGGGTCGAACCCTTCCATCGGGGTGCTGTCGACTTCTTGTTCTGCCGCAGCAACGAGCGCTACGCCGAGGGCGATATAAGCTTGGCGGGCGGCATGCGCGTAATTGACCTCGGCATCGCGCGGCACATAGTTGTCTTTTAAATTGTCGTAATATGCATGCAACTTTGGCAGGTCGCCGCGCGCTTCGACGTTGAGGTCTACGACCGCATCAATGCGTTCTTTTGAGTAGTTATCCCAGGCTGCGAAGACCAACAGATGCGATCCATCTGTGATCTGTGCTTGACCGCCGGCGGCCGCTTGAATGGCTTCCAGTTTCTCAGGGTTTGTCACAACGAGCAGTTCAAAAGGTTGGGTGCCACTTGATGTGGGAGCCATGCGAATTGCTTCAACAATGATATCAAGCTTGTCTTGGGGAACCGCTTTGGTCGGGTCCATTTTCTTGGTCGCATAGCGCCAGTTCAACTGGTCCAGAAGGGTATTGTTTGTCATGGGTTCGGTCCTATTGTGGGCGTTCAGTTAATGCAGTATACTTTTGTTACCGACGATCTAATGAGCACCGTTACGCCGCACAAGAAGGCACATCAATGACACCCGGTCACACGAAGGGAACTGCCATGTTAGATTCTGACCAATGCCCCGATTGTAAGCGCATCAACGAAGTCTTGACGCGTGTCGGTGACCGTTGGAGCGTTCTCGTGATCATATCACTGGCTCAATATGGAACGCTGCGGTTCAATGAACTGAAACGCAATCTTGGCATTTCCCAACGGATGCTGAGCCGCACTTTAAAAGAGCTTGAACGCGACGGCCTCGTGAACCGGACATACCACCCCACAATCCCGCCAAAGGTGGAATACAATCTGACACCAATGGGCCAATCATTCCGCGAGCCCGTCAGCGCATTGGGGTACTGGGCCTTGGATAACCTCGCCAAAATTGATGCCGCGCGCGAGGATTACGATGTGGCAGTGAAAGAATAGTCAGTCCCGCAGTTCAGACACCTAACGCTGATCGCAAATGCAGCCATTGGCGCACGTGCAGCAAAGGCTCACAATGTCTCGCATATTGGACCTCTAAATGAATTTCAGCAAACGGCCGCTGTCCGCCCTTTATGTAGGTTTTCACTTTCGGCCCGAACCGGACCTTGAGGCAACGCGCAGCGAAGGCCCAGAACGAGCCCGTTTTGCCAGATTTCTCCTTCGTAGCGAATGGCTGCTGTCGCAACGTCGCCAGAAAGGTTCAACAACCGCTTGGTTTGGGAACGGGGTTTGTGGCAGCGTAAATTGAGTTGGTTTGCGCATGTTCCAAAACGAGGGTTTTTGGCGCAATCCTAACTCTACTGGCCGAACGGCACCATCGCGATAGTATTTCAGGAGGTGGTGCTACGACGACTATGCAAGATTGAGAAAAGGCCCCTCGTAGTCCAAGTAGGCCATGTCGCATTCGGCAAGGGATACAAGTCGCCCAAAATCAAGAAATATGACCTCTCCTTGTTGGAATATCAAAAGCCCGTCATCGCGGAGTTTTCGCAGGGCGCGATTGATATGCACCGCACTTAATCCCAACGCGTCTGCCAGATCATATTGCGTCAAGGGACATTGAAAGCTTTCCGTGGTGGCCAGGCGGATTGGAGTAGACGCGGCCTAGTACCGGCTAGGCTCGAAAGCTTAGGCTATAATGCCTCATAATACCGTTTCTGCTGCCATCACTGACTTCTCAAGATGTCATACAGGACTGATTTTCGATAAAGCTTGAAGTTTTATCGTGAAATTTTGTCCAAAACATGTTATATCACGACATCGAGCATCTCTAGTCGTGTTTGCTGACCGGTAGATAATGAAGTCAATTAAATGGACTTCAGTTCCCTAGTCAGCAGTCTGAACAACTCAACTTTATGGAGATAGTTATGAAAATCGTTACCCTCACACTTGCGGCTTTTGCCGCTTCAGTCACTATTGCATCCGCAGAGACAACAAACAACATCTCTAACTTGATACAAGAACAACATCGAGGCGGTCAGGGCGGTCACGTCGCATTTGATGCGGTTACCGCTGTCGGTGACGGCAGCTTAGAAATCTATGATTTCCACCTCGGTGAAATTGGCAGAAAACTTGGCTCCACAGACGTCTCTACTGGTGCAAATTCTCATGTTCATGTTAATATCCTCAACCATCATCGCAGAGACATAATCGCGCTGCTAAAAGTAAATGGCCAGGTCGTCGATACACAAGAGCTCCGCTTACATAATAGGTAGGAAAGCCTTGCCATCAATATCTCGATGACAAGGTCCGGGCCGTGAGTATCATAAACCCAAGGCCCTCCAGTGTTGGCCGTGCGGGTGAACTTTGATCTAGATCAAGTACGCACGGCCTAAAGCCTGATAGAATAGCGCCGTTCCATGAATGTTGTATTGGCCAGGAACAAAAACACTCTGGACCAGCCCGAATTTTTCGGGGGAAGAGAGTTCCGGGCAACCGGAAACGGGGCCACTGGGTTCTATACTCGATCTTCAGTGGTCCTTTGGCCCCAAAAACCATCGTTTTTGAAACGCTGTCGAATGCGACCGTTTGCGCAGCCGCAGCTAAAGCTCACTGAGTCCGCGTAACGTACCTCGGTGCAGTGCGCACCGAATGTCGGCATTCCGCCCTTCACGTATTTGGATCGTTATGAGGGCGACATCACCTTGCCTTCATAGGCCACCATGTGTTGATCTGATCCTTCGTCGCGCAAGGATACAATCGCTTGGTATTCGTCTGAGCTGTGCCAGGCATCGAGTTTTTCCATCGTCGGGAATTCAACTACAAACACCATGTGATGGCCATCGCTTTCGCCATTCAGCATCTTGGGTTGCGTGCCGACTACCACTGGCTTGCCGCCGTATTTCGCGCCTACGGTTTTTGTTTCTGTAAGGTAGCTTTCGAATTTCTCTTTGTTGGTCACAGTCACTTTCGAGATCATATAAGCGGGCATTGGTATCTCCTTAGGTTTAGTTTAGAGGAATGCGCGGTTTTTTGGTCACGCGGTGATGGGATAAAATTAGGGCATGACGGAACCAGCTTTCAGCGCCATAAGGGCTATATAAAGTCTGATCAGGACATATTTGGTATGAAAAAAGTTGTTATTCTGGCTGCAGAAGGGTCCGTTCTATCAACAATCGCCTCGCCTATGGATATGTTCCTGCAAGCGGGGGTGATGTGGAATGTGACAATGGGCAAGCGCCCTGACCCAGCTTTTGAGGTAAAAATTGTCACATCTGACGGACAACCGGTCATGGCGCTTAATCAGGTTCCGGTCGTGCCTGCCTGCGCAATGCACGACATTAAGGACGTGGATTTGATCATCATCCCATCGCAGGGTTTCTTTTTTGATCTGCAAAGCGAGGCTCACATTGCACGCGTGGACTGGCTCGGAAAATGGAGTAAATACGGGG
>JAGGNB010000169.1 GCA_017886375.1 Octadecabacter sp. | reverse complement strand
CTGATAGCACCCCACCCGTCCTTCAACGTTTCAAATGTTGCAGAGATTTGCGCAAGACAAGTTCTGCATCAATCCGTATCGTCTGAGCTGGGAGCTTCGGTGATCCTAGGTGTGCGAGCATCAGCTCGCCAGCAGCCTTGCCTATTTTGTCCAATCGCATTCGCACTGTCGTAAGCGGCGGATCAATCATGTCGACCAAGGGAATGTCGTTATAGCCAGAAATTGAGATATCCGCAGGAATTTCCAAACCTTCATCGCGGCATGCTCTAATTGCGCCTATGGCAACAAGGTCATTCACACAAATGATTGCGTCCGGTAATTGGTCATCCGCAGTCAGAAGTGCTTTTGTCGCTTCGAGGCCTTCGTCTGCTGACATACGCTCTACAAAGGCGATTCTGTGGTCTGGTAATGCAATCCCGTGCTCGGTCAGGGTGTCTCGAATTCCCAACCATCGTTCCCTAGCTGTCGACAGGTTTTGTGGCGCAAGGATGACCGCAATATCCCTATGGCCCGAAGCGAGCACCTGTCGGGTAAGGGTCTGCATTCCACCAAGACAGTCGTTGACGACTGCTGGTGTTTCCTCAGTCTGCGTCTGTCGAAGAACAGACACCAGTTGTATTCCTAAATCTTGGCATCTTGCAACGATCGGATCTTCCAATCGCGTTGTTGCAACAAAAATACCATCGACAAGCCGCGACGCCATTTTGTTGACGATATTCATTTCGACTTCAATGTCATAGCCAGTGTTTCCTACCAGAACAACGAAGCCTTCAGGCGAAAGAACCGCTTCGATGGCATTTAGGATTGGTGGGTAAACCGGGTCACTCATGTCGTGAACGATCAAGCCGATTGAGCGCGTGGACTTCGTGCGCATGCTCGCCGCGATTGTGTTTGGCTGATACCCAAGCTCCTGCGCTACTGTCCGGACATGTTCAGCCACCACATCAGATATTCGGCCCTTTGATCCAGGCCGTAAGACGCGCGAAACCGTGGAATAATGGACACCTGATGCCGCCGCTACATCCGCCAGTTTTATCCTACCGGGCCTTGTCGCTGTTGCGTGTTTTTTGGCAGCACACATTTTCGAACCACTTCATCGTCAATTATTCCAAGCGAGCACTATATCCATTGATTGATATAAACGAGATGCGGCCACGCTGTCAGTAAGATCAAAACTAATATCATCATCAGGGCGAACGGAGCAGCCCCTATAAAAACATCTCCCAATGTGATCCGAGGATCGTCCAGGCATCCCTTGATCACAAAACACGCTATTCCCAGAGGAGGGGTCAAAAGCCCGACTTCAACTGCCAGCACGGTAATGATCCCGAACCATATGATGTCCGCTTCAAACCCCTGCATCAAGGGAAGAAACAAGGGCACCATGATTAGAATGATGGAAACTGAGTCGATGATCGTTCCCAGGAATAGAACGACGAGTACATAGATCAGTAACACCAGGAGGAACTGATCTGTAGCAGTCTGAACGAGTTCGCCAATCTCCATTGGCACACCGGCAAGAGCAAGAGAGCGGCTGTACATCGTTGCAGCGATGATCAGAAAGCAAATGGATGCGGTAATATGACCTGTTTCGAGGAGCACTCCCCAAAAGGCTTTCCAACCCATTTTCTTGCGGAAGACCGCTAGCAGAAGAGCACAAAACGCTCCAACAGCACCTGCCTCGGTTGGGGTGAAAATCCCACCATAGATACCACCAAGAACTATTGTGACCAGTCCAAGAAGTGGCAAGGCTTTGACAAAGATTCCAATCAGAGAGTTCTCGTCTCGGGGGTTGCTTCGCGCGATGGCTGCCTGATCCGAGAAACGGCCTGTATGATCGTAAACGAAGCCTGGAGTAAAATACGCCATTCCAATGATCCCGAGGCAATAACAGCTCGAAAGTATGATGCCTGGGCCTATCCCCGCAAAGAACATCATGCCGATAGATTGTTCAGTCAGGATTGCATAAATAATGAGGAGGATGCTGGGGGGGATTAACATGCCTAACACCGAACTTCCGGCGACCGTTCCAACGGCAAAGCGCGGGCTATAACCAAGCCGCAGCATTTCAGGGACAGCGACGCGCGTGAACACGGCAGCAGATGCAATCGACACGCCGGTAACTGCGGCGAAGACAGCATTAGAACCAACCGTTGCGATGCCCAATCCGCCACGTATCGGACGCAGAAAATAATCCCCCACATCAAATGCGTCTCGGCCGACATCTGAGGCACTCATGACTAAGCCCATCAGAACAAAAAGTGGTATGACTGCGAATGTCTGGTCTGCGATCCCGTCTGCAGCAGCAAGCGTAAGAAGCTTCATCGCAATGGTTAGGTCTCCTCTTTGCACAGCCACAGAAAGGAAAGATACGAGGCTCAGAGCAACACCGACATGCATCCCAGAGTAAATAAGCAGGACGATTGCCCCGACTGAGAATAGACCAATTTCAAGCCCAGTCATTTAACACCTCCAAAGGTATTTTTCCGTCACACATGAGAACATGATCCATTAAGACTGGCTCTCTTCATCGGCTTTGCAGAGTTGAAAGATTTCGATAGGCCAGCACAAGAAATTGTAGCGCAGCAGCGGTTGCCCCAAGAAGCATGATCCCCTCGAGGGGCCAAGTTGGTGCTGTGAATATACCGATATTGCCTTTGTAATAGTTGCCGTTCCAGGCATCGATCAGCCTAGGATATTGGCCCAATGCTATGATCCCCAAAATCAGTGCACCGACCACGTTGAATCCTAGGCGACAAAACTGACTAACGGTCTGGGTGCGCATTTTGGACAGAACATTTAGGAAGGCATCCGATCTCGTTAACCGTTTGACGCGTATGGTATGTGCCAACTGAAGGTAGACGACGGCCACAATTCCCATCTCTGTCAGTTCCAACGTCCCAGACAGTGGAGAATTCCAGAGCCATCGTCCAAAGACATCAATGTTTACGATGACCACCATACCTAGAACGATCAACGCACCAACAGCATCCATGCCAACCACGAGCGCTGTGAACCCTCGAGTGGGGGGCTCTTCCGAAGAGACGTGCGCCCCTTCGGAAGATGGTTTGACCTTTTTGGTCACTGGTCCCACTGGCGGGCGATTGGCTGATCAGCGTCGCGCATCGCCTGCATGTACTCCGTCAGGATCTGCTGTGCCGGTACGCCATCCGCTTCGAGACTATCAGCCCACTCTTGCGCAAGATTGGGCAGTGTCTCGGCCCAATCGGCACGCTCCTGCGGATCAATCTCGACCACGCTGCCACCGTTTGCGACGAAGATCTCGCGCGCTTGGCTGCCCAATTCGGCCGCATGGTTTCCGATATCTACGCCGTATTGCTGCGCCGCTGCGGTCATCGCGTCTTTGACCTCATCGGGGAAGCCATCCCAAGCCTGTTGGTTGGCGTTGATCACGTAGGAATTCACCGCACCCAAATTAGCGTTAAAGTAGTTTCCACAGACCTCATAAAACTTCAGTGAAACAACGGCTTCACCCCAAACAAGCAAGGCATCCACGACACCAGTTTCCACAAGTTGGTAAAAGTTGCCAAGGCTACCGGTTACACCGGTTGCGCCCGCAGGTTCGATCCATCGCAGGTTGGGACCAGCACCGGCGACCTTCAGGCCGTTGATGTCAGAAACAGAATTGATCGGTTCCGCCGAACACAGAATATAGTTGTCAGGAATTCCACTCGCAGAAAGCGTGACCTGATTAAGGTCGGTCCAAGTATCTCTAAATGCAGGATATTTATCAACAAGCGCATCCACTACATTATGAATTAAAACTAGATCCGTCGTCGTAAATGGAGTCACGTATCCTATCTGGTAGATCGGCAGCTTGTCGGCATGAAAGCCGGTTGGGATGACCCCCATGTCAGCAAGCCCAGTTTGAATCGCTTCAAGCTCACCAGAGGGTTTTGCGAGGGTTCCTGAAAACGCTTCCTGCCAATTGATTGTGTAATTGCCAGTCTCAGCCAAGCGTGCATCGACGCCTGGCATAAAGCTCTCCTCCAGCATTTTGACTGCAGCAACCGCAGGGGAGAACCCGGATACGATACTGACATCAATTTCTTCTTGGGCAATAGCTGGTGATGCAAAGCTAAGCCCGGCAGTCAGCAACATGGCTATCCGTCCGGATAATTTGCGCTGTGCCTCAGTCTGTAAAAGTTCACGTTTCATAACTCTCTCCCTTTTATGAATATTTTTGGCGCTACGACTGGTTACCCGCCGTGTTGCCACTTTTTTCCGTTGATCTTTAAGGTGTGCTCAATCTCGTTGGCTTGCCGCAGTGTTTGCTCAACAAAACAGCCGCGGCGGGCGGCGCTTATTAGTTCCGCAATGCGGTCAGGATCAGCGGTCGATGTAACATCCATATCAATTTCAAAACGGACAGGCCGTCCTTGATAAGGACCGACTTCATCTGACAGCGCCTCCCATTTGGCGTGGCAGCTCACTTTCACATCATCGATATCGATTTTTAAACGCTTCGCAAAAACCCGCACTTGGGTCATTAGGCAGCCAACAAGTCCTGTCAGAAAGAACTCAAGCGGTGTTGGTGCAGTGTCTTCACCCCCTTGGAATTTCCCCTCATCGGTCGCCAACATGCGTGTGACTTGAAAGGGCTCTATAGCGGTCAAGGTGACTTCATTACGAAGCCTGCCAACACAGACACCCTCAGCAGTAAAATGAACGTTGAAAAGATGATCGATGATACTGTTCCCCTAGCAAAAAGTGCATTGCGCAAACGTTTGCGCAAATATCGTACAACGACCCTCACCTATTGGTAAAACTATTGAACCTAATAAATATCCAATATGATTATTAGTAACCCCATAATGATTATATTCGCTATTGACGTAAATATTGAGGTTTTGTTCCCGCGCCCATACAGAGACGTCAACGCTATGTGGGAACACCAGTTGTCGGCTTAATCCAGTGAGTGGGGCAAGATGGAATGGTTGGGCACTGTCAGAGCAAAATCGGTTGAGGCGGGTATCTTCGTCACCGACAAGCTACGTTCCTACGGTGCGGCGATGAAGGTGATCGGCAATGTGGACAAACAGGAAACCGGCCGCTGGCTCA
>JAGGNB010000045.1 GCA_017886375.1 Octadecabacter sp. | reverse complement strand
AAATCGACCCGTTCCAGACAGCGACGTTTGCGGCAGCAAAGGCTGCGGCGGGCCTGACCAATTCCGGCGATCTGATCACCGTTGCAGGTGGCGGTGACACTGTGGCCGCTCTCAACCTTGCGGGCGTGGCGGATGATTTCACCTACATTTCATCGGCAGGCGGTGCATTTCTGGAATGGATGGAAGGCAAGACCCTTCCCGGTGTCGCAGCCCTTGGCGGTTAATGGCCGCAATGGGTGACAGCGCGGGTGGATAAGCAACACTCGTACCCTGTTAGCGCGACCAGTTAGCGTTAGCAGAATTGTCGCCGGTGTGGCCGTCCTTTATGAAGCAGGTGTACGCATCAAAAGGACACGACCCATGACCCAATTGACGGCCCAAGCCCCGAGCGAATCCTCAACCGAAGCAATGACAAACCTCATCCGCAACGGCCAAGGCTTCATCGCCGCATTGGATCAATCGGGTGGGTCCACGCCCAAGGCGCTGAAAGCCTACGGCGTGTCCGAGGATGCCTACACCAACGACGATCAAATGTATGATCTGATCCACGCCATGCGCGCGCGCATCGTCAACGCGCCCAGCTTTAGCGGTGACAAAGTCATCGGCGCAATCCTGTTTGAAATGACGATGGAGCGTGAAATTGGCGGCAAACCCTCCGCCGCGGCCCTATGGGAAGACAACGGCGTCGTGCCATTTTTGAAGATCGACAAAGGGCTTGAGGATGAAGCGGACGGCGTGCAACTGCTCAAACCGATCCCCGATCTGGACCACCTTTTGCAACGGGCTGTGGCCCACGGCGTCTTTGGCACCAAAGAACGCTCTGTTATCCACGCGGCATCGCAATCTGGCATCGAAGCCATCGTAGCGCAGCAATTTGAACTTGGCGCACAGGTCGCCAGCCACGGGCTTATGCCGATCCTTGAGCCAGAGATTAACATCACCATCATCGACAAAGCACAGGCCGAAGACATGCTGCGCGACACGCTGCTGCGCCATCTCGACACCTTGGCGGACGGCCAACAGGTCATGCTGAAACTGTCCCTGCCCGAAGTCGCTGGCCAATACAAAACGCTCGTTGACCACCCCGCGTGCCTCAAGGTCGTTGCGCTGTCCGGTGGCTATTCCCGTGATGAAGCCAACGAACGCCTCGCCAAGAACCCGTCCGTCGTCGCCAGTTTCAGCCGCGCCCTGACCGAAGGCCTGTCCGCGCACCAATCGGACACTGAATTCAACGCGTTACTTGGGCGGACCATCGACAACATCTTTGCGGCTTCTATCGCCTAGCTTGTAGGCACCGCAAACGGCCCCCCCAAATAAAGGGGATTCCCAAAGCGAATCATATGTGCGATTCTACCCCAAAGCGATCCGTGAGAGATCGCCAGTTGAGGCAGACAAAATGAACCGCAGACGCGCGCCAATGGGTGTTCTCCTTTATTTCTCGGGTGCCCTGATGCTTGGGCTCTATTTCACATTTGCCGCTGTGCAGGGTGATTTCGGCGTGTTCAAACGGGCCGAGATTGAGGCAGAAGGCCGCGCGTTGACCCAAGAACTCGCCGCTTTGCAGATGCAGGTCGACCGGTTGGAAAACCTGACCCGCCGCCTATCCGACACCTACCTTGATCTTGATCTGCTGGACGAACAGGCCCGCGACATGCTGGGCATGGTGCGCGCGGATGAAATCGTTATCCGCTAAACACTGTTATCCGTTAAAGACTGGGTGGAATTTCACCTCGCCCGATGGGGTGCCTTTGAACGGCAGCACTTGGATAAACTGCGCCCCCTCGCCAGCGTAGGTCACCGACGGGAATGTCTCAAACCCGAAACGAGCATAGTAATTGAGGTCACCCTGCAACACGACGCCGTCGCGACCGTAAACCTGTGCGACGCCTAAGGCGTGCCCCATCAAACCCGTGCCTACTCCCTTGCGCTGATGCTCCGGTAAAACGGCCAGTGGCCCGACACACAAATAGCGCCCCTCACCGATCGTTGCAGGCGATAGCGCCACCTGCCCGATGATCTGCCCTTTGTGTGTCGCGACAAGTGACAAGACCAGCGCGCCCGCATCGCGCAAACCGTCCACAAGCTTTGCATCGTTCTCATCGCCGTAGGGTTTACCCTCAAACGCACGGGCCACTACGTGCGTAATTGCGGCTTCGTCGCCTTCGGTTTCTTGTCTGATCTTCCATTTCATCGCTCAAGTTTATCCCCCTATGCATCCAGCGCAAGGCGGCAATTCACCCCCCGCCTGCCCCCACGTCACATTGCCTGTCGATTTTTGCGGTTTACCCCTGTAGGAGATAGTTTAATACTAAACTATATTTTCTCAGACCTTTCGTAGACCCCACCGGAGGACGCATGGCCGTTAAGAAAACATCAAAGAAACCAAACGTTTCAGCTGACGAATTGCTTGGTTATTACCGTGAAATGCTTCTTATCCGGCGATTCGAAGAAAAGGCAGGCCAGCTCTATGGCATGGGTCTGATCGGCGGGTTCTGCCACCTTTATATCGGCCAAGAAGCCGTTGTTGTCGGTCTTGAGGCCGCAACCAAAGAAGGCGACAAGCGCATCACATCCTACCGCGACCACGGCCACATGCTGGCCTGCGGCATGGATCCCAAAGGTGTGATGGCCGAACTGACTGGCCGCGAGGGTGGCTATTCCAAAGGCAAAGGCGGCTCGATGCACATGTTCTCTGCGGAGAAGCATTTCTATGGCGGCCACGGAATTGTCGGGGCACAGGTCCCACTGGGTGCGGGCCTCGCATTTTCGGATAAGTATAAAGGCAATGACAACGTGACTTTCGCCTATTTTGGCGATGGTGCTGCGAACCAAGGCCAAATCTACGAAACATTCAACATGGCCGTCCTCTGGGCCCTGCCAGTGATTTTCGTGATTGAAAACAACCAATACGCCATGGGCACATCGCAAAAACGATCAACCTCCACCCCCGATCTTTACACCCGCGGTGAGGCCTTCGGCATCCCCGGTGAAATCGTCGACGGAATGAACGTTCTGGCCGTCAAAGAAGCGTCCGAGAAAGCAGTGGCACACTGCCGCTCCGGCGAAGGTCCATATATTTTGGAAGTGAAAACATATCGCTACCGTGGGCATTCCATGTCGGACCCCGCAAAATACCGGACCCGCGAAGAAGTCCAGAAAATGCGCGAAGAACGTGACCCGATCGAACAAATCCGGTCAATGTTGCTGACCGGAAAACACGCCACCGAAGACGAGCTCAAGGCGATCGACAAAGAGATCAAGGCCACCGTCAACGAGAGCGCCGAATTCGCCAAGGAAAGCCCCGAACCGCATCTGGACGAACTTTGGACGGACATCTACGCAGAGAACCTGCCGCAGGAGACAGCATAATGGCTATCGAACTTCTCATGCCCGCGCTTTCCCCGACGATGGAAGAAGGCACGCTGGCAAAATGGCTCGTCAAAGAAGGCGACACTGTTAAATCCGGCGACATCTTGGCCGAAATCGAAACCGACAAGGCGACAATGGAATTTGAGGCGACGGACGAAGGTATCGTCGGCAAAATCCTGATTGCTGAGGGCACAGAAGGCGTCAAGGTTAACACCCCGATCGCCCTCATCGGTGAGGAAGGCGAAGACATGTCCGCGCCCGAACCTGCAGCCGCAACCGAAAAACCAGACGACACGCCAGCAGTCGCGGCACCTGCCGCCCCCGCTGTTGTGTCCGAAAGCGCCATCGAATTTGCCCCATCCGACACGTCACCCGACTGGCCAGCTGGTACAGAAATGAAATCGATGACGGTTCGTGAAGCCCTCAACGAGGCCATGTGCGAAGAAATGGAGCGCGACGAAAACGTGTTCATGATCGGCGAAGAAATTGGCGAATACCAAGGTGCCTACAAAATCTCGCAAGGGATGCTAGACAAATTTGGCGAAAAACGGATCATCGACACGCCGATCACCGAACACGGCTTTACCGGCATCGCCGTTGGTGCAGCCTTCGGGGGACTGCGTCCTATCGTTGAATTCATGACATGGAACTTCGCCATGCAGGCGATTGATCAGATCATCAACTCTGCCGCCAAGACATTGTATATGTCCGGTGGTCAGATGGGCGCGCCGATGGTGTTTCGCGGAACCAACGGTGCCGCTGCACGCGTCGGCGCCCAGCACAGCCAGGATTACGCCGCATGGTACGCCATGGTTCCCGGCCTGAAAGTCGTCATGCCCTATTCGGCGGCCGACGCCAAAGGCTTGATGAAAACCGCGATCCGCGACAACAATCCGATCATCTTCCTTGAAAACGAAATCCTGTACGGTCGCTCGTTCGAGGTGCCTGTGATGGACGATTTCACCATTCCGTTCGGCAAGGCCAAAATCGAGGTCGAAGGCAGCGATGTCACTATCGTGTCGTTCGGTATCGGCATGACCTACGCGATGCAGGCGGCAGAAAAACTCGCCGAAGACGGTATCTCTGCAGAGGTGATCAACCTGCGCACCCTGCGCCCGATTGATTATGCCACGATCCTTGAATCGGTAAAGAAAACAAACCGTTGCGTCACTGTCGAAGAAGGCTGGCCTGTCGGGTCCATCGGCAACCACCTTGGTGCGACGATCATGCAGGAAGCGTTTGACTACCTCGACGCGCCGGTGATCAACTGCACCGGCAAAGACGTGCCGATGCCCTATGCCGCCAACCTTGAAAAACACGCGCTTTTGACGACAGACGAAGTCATCGCCGCCGTGAAAAAAGTCACCTACCGTTAAGGAGCACAGACAATGGCTATCGAAATTCTCATGCCCGCGCTGTCCCCCACAATGGAGGAAGGCACACTGGCCAAATGGCTGGTCAAAGAAGGCGACGAAGTCAAATCCGGCGACCTGATCGCCGAGATTGAGACCGACAAAGCGACGATGGAATTTGAAGCCGTCGAAGAAGGCATCGTCGGCAAAATTTTGGTCGCCGAAGGCACGGAAGGCGTCAAAGTGAATACGCCAATCTGTATTATCGGTGAAGAAGGCGAGGACATGTCGTCTGCGCCTGCGCCAAAAAGTAAAGAAAGCGTTAAAGATCAAGGGGATACCTTATCTGCGGATAAGGTCGAAACCGCTGCACCAGCCGCCACAGCATCCTCC
>JAGGNB010000191.1 GCA_017886375.1 Octadecabacter sp. | reverse complement strand
ACCTGCACCCGAGCCAGCGCCCGAGCCGACACCAGAGCCAGCGCCCGAGCCAGCGCCCGAGCCAGAACCGACGCCAGAGCCAGAACCGGAGCCGACGCCCGAGCTGAACCCCGGATCGAGCGATCCGAACACCTATGTCAGCGGACTTGACACGCCTGATGGGTTCAACATCGAAATCGTGTTCAACGGCGCGTGGACCGACGTACTGAAACAGGGGTTTTATGATGCTGCTGAATATTACAGCGACATTATTACCGGCGACTTAGCCAGTCATAATGGCGTCGATGACATCCAAATCTCTGCCAACCTGTCCAACATCGATGGATCAGGCGGGTTCTGGGGCTGGGGTGGTACGTCGTCCGTCCGCTCCGACACCCTGTTGCCAAGCAAGGGCTACGTAAACATTGATTCCTCCGATCTGGATACGATGGACTCCTATGGCCTCTGGGATGATTTAATCCTCCACGAGATGGGCCATGCCCTTGGCTTTGGAACAAGCTGGGCCTCAATGGGTCTGATCGACAATTACGATGGCGATCTGCGGTTTAACGGTGCCAATGCGACGCAGGCCTACAATGATGACTACAGCGACAAGGCCGGAAACGACGCACTGTCTGACCTTGGCGTTCCGGTCGAAACCGACGGCGGTTCGGGAACCGCTGGGGTGCACTGGGACGATCAGACTTTTGGCGGGGAACTCATGACAGGTCAGTTGAATTACACCAATACTCTGTCCGACATGTCCATCGCCGCACTAGAAGACATGGGCTACGACACAGTTTATGACGACGGCCACGACACGACATACGACGACACGTTTTTGTTCATGTGAACATTGCCAAACGCTCAGACAGAGGGGAGCGGCTTCGGCCGTCCCTTCGCGTTTCCTGCTCTAGGTAGTGCGCGGCAGGTGTAAGAACCGCAGTCCCTTGCACAGTGACGAGGCCTAATACGACGGCCCCGCGCCGCGTTCAATCGCCATCCGCAGGGCGATTTCGGGCCATGTCTGGCGACCATCACGGGCGCGAATTTCCGACAATTGCATCCGTGCGCCGACCAGATCACCACGTTCAACCATGCCTTGCCCCATGTAGGACCGCGCGAGGAGATTGTCGGGGTCAATCACCAGCGCCGCCGTGTAATAGGCCATGCCAGCGTCAAAATCGCCCAGTTTGCGGGCAGTGAACCCGTAATAGGTCTGCACCATGCTGTCGTTGGGACTAAGGCGATCAAGGATTGTCCGTGCATCGGCGTAACGACCATCGTAGGCCAGTTCGCGCACCGCATCCATCATCGCGCTGTCATCATTGGTGGATTGATCCGGCGTCATGCAGGTCTGCGTTGCCAGATCGAAAATCAGCCCTTCGGCGCAAACTTCTGTCGTTTCAGTCGGGGTCGGTGGATTGGAATCGCCGGTTCCCACGGCAAAGGCAATGACAGGACTAATCGCCAAGAGCGACGCGGCAAGGGTGATACGCATGGGTCCGGGATCCTTTCGGTGGGTCGAATTAAGGGTTCAATTGCAAACTTAGCGCGCAACAGCGCCGTTGCAAAACCATACCCCCTAAGCACGCGTTAAATCCCTTGGTTGTTTTATGACGCAACGGCACAATGTTCAGACGCAGTTTGGTGACTACCTTGAGCGCATGAACATTTCAGACCCCTACCCTGATTACACACGCGGCGAACGTATCGCCGATGGTGCCGTGCACGCGGCTGGCATTGTGTTTGCCATCGTCGCGACCATTCTGTTGATTGTCGCGGCAAGCGGTGAGACCAGTGTTGGAACGGTTGTCGCGTTGAGCATCTATGGCGCGGCGTTGATCGGATCGTTCATAGCCTCTGCCTGTTACCATTTCACCCCGTGGGACCGCCCGCGCGCGCTGCTGCGCCGTATTGATCACGCGGCGATTTACCTCAAGATTGCGGGTACTTACACGCCACTTGTGGTGTTGATCGGGTCCGCGTTCGCCTATGGTGTCTTGGGTCTCGTTTGGGCGCTTGCCGCTGTTGGCGCGATTGCAAAACTGTTCTTTTGGGCCCGTCCAAGCCGTTGGGGCGTTGGCCTCTACCTCGGGCTTGGCTGGCTCAGCGTCGCGCTCGTGTCCTCGCTGATCCCGCTGGTGTCTGGAGTGACGCTGGGCCTGATCGTGGCGGGCGGATTGGTCTATTCTTTGGGCGCGATTGTGTTCAGCATCGACAAGCTGCGCTACCAAAACGCGATCTGGCATAGCTTCGTGTTGGCCGCGTCCGTGTGCTTTTGCCTCGCCATTGCCCTTGGCGTTTTGCCAGCAGCCTAACCACCAAAGCCAGCCGCGCCAAAGCCAGCCAAAGTCTGGTATTCCAGACCGTATGGATTTGCTGACCTGACGGCAGACAATCCCACGTCTACCCTCCCCCTAGAGAAATTTCAGATCGACCCACGCCGCAAAGGGGTCAATTTTTCTAAGACCTTCTGTAAAACAATTTTTTGAGGGAATTTTCCATGTTCGATTTCATCGCCCGACTGCCGCCATTCGTGGTCAACGTCATCGGCGTCATCGGTTTTTCACTTTATGTGATGAACTACTGCCTGTTGACGTTTCATCGGCTCACATCCCATTCAAAGCTGTATTTCGTGATAAACCTTATGGCCGCATCCATGGTGCTGATCGGGCTGACCCATTCATTCAACCTTGCGGCGGCGTTGATCCAGTTGTTCTGGATCGTCATTTCCACCACCGCGATTATCGTTCGTCTGCGCCAATCAAAAAGGGCAGACGCCGAATGGGCCTAACGCTAGACACTAAAGCCAGACTCTAAAGACTAGCAGCCGTCTGGCGCACGACCTGCACACGATCCGCATTCGCAGGGTGGGTGCCAAGGAAACGATCACCCGGATCAGGAACACGAAAGAAGAAATCTGCGCCGCGCACTGGATTATAACCGGCACGGAACGCGATGATGGTGCCAAGGCGGTCTGCCTCAAGCTCAAAATCCTTGGAATAACTGCGCGCGCCAACGGCAGCACCCAGTTCTTGCGCGGTGCGAATGGCTTCGTTGCCGCCACCGGTGACACCTGCCAATTGGCCAAACACGACCGCGCCAAGCGTGGCGTTGCGGCGCTGCTGGTCAAGGTGGTTTTCGATGTGGTGCGCAGCCTCATGGGCCATGACGAATGCCAATTCGTCAGTGTTGCGCGCATCCGCAATCAACGCCAGCGTAAAGGCAATGATTGGACGTCCCCGTTCGTCGACGGTCTGAAACGCATTGGCAGGTTGGCCCGGGCGATCATCAACCACGATCAGAAAATCGCAATTTAACCCGCGCGACCGGTTGCGGCATTCACGTTCAGCAATGGGTTCCAGCCGGTTCACCACTTCAATGAACGCGCGCGCCATGGCCCGCTGTTCGCGCGGAATTTCTGCGGCCGGATTGGACGATGACACAGGTGTCGCCACCCCGGCGGGCTGTTGTTGCCCGCCAGACGCACCATTGGGTTGCACCACGACATCACACCCCGCCAGCGCAAACGCGCCGCCGACCAGCATGATGGCTGCCAAGTTCTTGAATACCTGCATGGTGTGCGTTCCTGTGCTGCGACGCTTGATGACTATTCTAGCAGGGAACCCCGCGCCTGCCAGTCCCATCACGAACTTGTAGGCGATGATCGGCCCTTGACGCCAACAAACCCGCACAGGCAGGGTACGTCTGATACCAATAAGACCAAAAAAGGGGCGACCATGTTCACCATCGAGCACGACTTTGATGCGACCGTGGTCACGCTGGTCGATGATGGCGAAGTCCCGCTGCGCGAAGACGTGGTGATTTCCGCGTTTGAAGACTGCGTCACCGTGATCCAAATCGATCCACGCACCGATCTGCCTGTGACCATCACACTGTCCATGGCGCAACTGCGCGATCTGTCCTTGGCACTGGATCTGCCCGAAGGCTCGTACCGGTTTCGATCAGAGACTGACGCAGAGGGCGGGATCTAGGTATTTTAGAACCAATAAAACGAAGGACGGCGCGATGACCACTGGATTTTTTTGGGATGAGAAGTGCTTTTGGCACGGCGGTGGAAATTATGCTGGCATGCTCCCTGTGGGCGGCTTGGTGCAGCCCATGGTCGGCGGTGGTCTGCCCGAAAGCCCTGAAAGCAAACGCCGTTTGATGAACCTGATGGACGTCACCGGCCTCGCTGGTGATCTGGACATGCGCCATGCGCCTGCCGCAACCACCGAAGACCTACTGCGCGTGCATCCGGCGTCCTACCTCGACACATTCAAGGCCACGTCGGACGCGGGGGGCGGCGAACTTGGCCGCCGCACGCCCTTTGGCCCCGGAGGCTACGAAATGGCTGCGCTGTCTGCAGGTCTTAGTATTGCGGCACTGCAGGCCGTGCTAAAAGGCGAACTCACCAACGCCTACGCCCTGTCGCGCCCCCCCGGTCATCACTGCCTGCCCGATTTTCCCAACGGGTTTTGCCTGCTTGCCAACCTCGCGCTGGCCATTCAATCGGCCCGCGCCAAGGGTCTGGCCCAGCGGGTTGTTGTGCTCGATTGGGATGTGCACCACGGCAATGGCACCGAGGCGATCTTTTACGACGACCCCGACGTGCTGACAATTTCCATGCACCAAGACCGCAACTACCCGATGGATACTGGCGATTTCGCCGATCGCGGGCGCGGCAAGGGCGCGGGGTTCAACCTCAACATCCCGCTGCCCCCAGGCACCGGCCACATCGGATACCTCTCGACGATGGAGCGCATCGTGATCCCGCAAATCCAAGCGTTCAAACCCGATGTGATCGTCATTGCCTGTGGCTATGACGCGGCCGCGATTGACCCATTGGGCCGGATGCTGGCAACGGCGCAAACATTTCAGGTGATGACACAGCAGGTCAAATCGCTGGCAGAGGACCTCTGCGGCGGTCGGTTGATGATGGCGCACGAGGGCGGCTATTCCGAAGTCTACGTGCCGTTCTGCGGCCACCACGTCATCGCCGAAATGGCAGGCAGTAACATCGTCGCGCCCGACCCGTTTGGTGACGTATTCCCGCTCAGGCAGCCAACAGCTGCGTTCGATCGGTTTCTGGATGGGCTGTTAGGGGACATGGCAGACGCGCTTTAGCGGAGGACCGCGTTCGCAGGCTTTAATTTGTCCCCGTAACGCCGCTGAC
>JAGGNB010000025.1 GCA_017886375.1 Octadecabacter sp. | reverse complement strand
CGATGAAGGAGATCGGCAACGCTGATCGGCAAGAAACCGGGCGCTGGCTTAATAGCAGGGCGGAGAATTCACACCAGCCATTTAGACGATGAGAGCGGGCCATGCTGCGCTTCAGGCCGATGCGAAGTTCGCAGAAGTTCAACACTTTTACAGCCGATCAAATTTCAAGCTGGACGGCGGCGCCGCCCTAGCCGAGAGGCGTCAACTTTGTTCAGCATAGGTTCCGGCATTTGGCGGCTCACTGAGACTGGTTCGCATTCGTCTGACAGCACCTGCAACACGGTTGTTTGTTTGAAAAATGCATCCCAACCTAAAAGGTAATACGATTGCCAAAAGCAAGATCTGGCATTCAGCAGTTCTAAAAATCACATTTCGATACCTATCTCCGTCAACCACCCACATTACACTTGTCATCCCTTCCATAAGACCGGACGTTCGTGCATCTGAACGCGAGAGAGGATGCTACGTTCATATGTTTGAAATTTGGGATGGTTTAACTGCCGCTTTTTGGCTTGTTGTTACGTTCGATGCGGCCCTGTGGGACATAAGCCTACGGTCGCTTCGCGTGACACTGACCGCGTTGGTCATTGCCTCGGCGATTGCTATTCCACTTGGAACCTATCTTGCGGTGCAGCGCTTTCGCTATCGGCGTTTTACCATTTCTCTAATCAACGCCTTTATGGGGTTACCCCCGGTTGTTGTGGGCTTAATCGTCTATATCATGTTATCGCGCGCTGGACCGTTTGGCGTGTTGAACCTGCTGTTCACACCCACAGCTATGATTATTGCGCAGGTGGTGATCATTTCGCCGGTCATTGCGTCGATTGCGCATCAATCGATGCGCGAGTTGTGGGCAGAATATCATGATTTGCTCATCTCGCTGAACACATCAAAATGGCAGCGTATGCTGACACTGGTTTGGGACGGACGGCGCAACTTGCTAACAGCGGCGCTTGCCGGATTCGGGCGTGCGATTGGTGAAGTCGGCGCAGTTATGATCGTGGGCGGCAACATCGATAATGTCACCCGCGTCTTAACCACAGCCATCGCGCTTGAGACTGGAAAAGGCGATTTTGCTTTGGCGTTGGGCTTGGGCTTTGTTTTGATCGGCTTGGCCATCATCGTGAATTTGGCGATCCATACCCTGTCGCGTACCGAACGGGAGGGCCGCTGGTGAGCGCGTTGTTTCCCCTGACATTGCGAGATGTGCAGGTACGTCGAAAGCGCAAGCGTGTGATTGGTCCTATTGATCTTGTTCTGGATCCAAGTGGGCCAACCATTTTGATCGGACCAAATGGATCAGGGAAAACGACGCTTCTGCGCGTCCTGCATGGGCTGGAACGCGTGAACAAAGGGCACGTCGGATGGACCAGAAACGACCCTTCGAGACACGCATTTGTTTTTCAGTCGCCGATTGTGATGCGCCGCTCTGTTGCTGAAAATCTGGCGTATCCGCTGCGCTTGCTGAACACACCCAAGCAAGAGATCAAACAGGCTGTTGATCACTGGTTGCAAAGGACAGGGCTGACTGCTGTTCGCAACAGCCCTGCACCACGTTTGTCGGGCGGGGAACGCCAAAAGCTGGCGATTGCCCGCGCCCTTATCCGCAAGCCAGATGTGTTGTTTCTGGATGAACCATGTGCGAACCTCGACGGCTACGCGACCCGTGAGATTGAGGCGCTCTTGCATGAAGCGGCAGCAAATGGCACGCATCTGATAATGGCAACGCATGATATGGGTCAGGCTCGACGTCTTGCGCATGGTCTGCTTTTTATGCTGGATGGAAAAATTCACGAAGTCGGGTCGGCAGCAGACCTTTTTGCTGCGCCATCCACCGATGAACTGTCGGCGTTTTTGAGAGGAGACATCGTGATATGAAGAAAATCGTGATGTTTGTTGCAATATCCCTTTGGGCGCAGACGTGCACCGCCGATGTGATGCGTGTTGCCGTCACGACGTCGTTTGAGAATTCTGGTCTGTCGGATGTTCTTTTGCCCGCGATCAAAGAAGATATCGATCTTGAGGTGCAGCTCTTGGTGGTTGGCACGGGGCAAGCGCTGCGTCTTGGCGAAGCGGGAGATGTAGATGCGGTTCTGGTCCACTCGAAATCGGCAGAGGACGCATTTGTTGCTGCTGGTCACGGAACGCACAGACGTGAGATCATGTATAATGACTTTGTCGTCGTCGGACCGAACGGTGACCCTTCCGGCATCGCAAGCGCGGACACTGCGGCTGACGCGTTCGCCTTGATTGCGGCGGCTAAGGCCCCCTTTGTCAGTCGCGGCGACGACAGCGGCACCCACAAAGCTGAGTTACAGATTTGGGCCAGTGCGGGTTTGGTACCGGACGATTTTGGCTCTTGGTACCGCTCTGTCGGGGCGGGAATGGGGGCTGCATTGAACACGGCATCCGGTATGGGCGCCTACGTTGTTTCGGATCGTGCGAGCTGGCTGAATTTTGGCAACAAGGATGATCTGGCGCTGCTGTTTTCGGGCGATCCGGCTTTGTTCAATCAATATTCTTTGCTGCCCGTGGCACCTGCGAAAAACGATAGAATCCGCAATGATCTTGCCATTGAACTTGAGGCTTGGTTGACCAGCCCACGCGCAGCCGACCTGATCAACAATTATACGATCAATGGTGAGAAACTATTCGTTTTCAACGCAGTGACAGATTGATCAGTGGTGGTGATGCGGTTCGTCATCGTCAAGTGAGCCGTGCACCGCAAACTGGGTGATGTCAGCTTCTTGTGCTTCGATCACTCGGTAAGCTTCTTTGACACCCGCAGGAGTCAATTCGCGCGCGACAGTCAAGAGCGTGTTGGGTGCATGATCAGCGCAGAGTTCGGCCATCTGGTCGAGTTCTTCTAAGGCGACGGCTCTCGCGGCATCGACATCGGGGGCGCCGTAAATCTCGACGAAATGTTGCGCCAGAAGCGTTGCGATGACGGCGCGCTCTGCGGGTTCGATTTGCGTCACCGCCACAAAACTCACACGGCCGAACGTTTCGGTTCCCATCCATCCATTCGAGAACGCCTGCCGTGCCTTGCCGACAAGGTCGGCTTCGCCCCAGTTCGAAAACTCGAATCCGCCGGAAATGCACCACTCGCCTGTGCGGGCCGGATTGTGAAAAACTCGTTGGTCACTTTCGTCAAAATGGATGGCGCGGGCAAGTATCATGCGGGCCTCGTCAGATTTGCTGTCAGGGGTATCAATACTGTTTCGGCGTCGATCTTCAACAGGAGGCCAAGATTTTCTTCAAGCCCGACGAATGCGCCGGTTTTACCGGCAACCGTCATATGACCCTCCAAGCCATGGGCAAGTCCCACCCATTCACGATGCAGGTTTGCAGTGCCAGCATCAGCCCACGCGTTGATTCCGACAAGGGTGTGGCGCACCCATGCCTCAAGCAGGGTAACCGCATCGACCTCGGCGCAGCCTTCTGCATAAAGCGCTGTTTCATCAGGCGTCAGGCCAGTCTCGTCGCTACCTGGCCAAAGCGTTAAGGTCAGGTCGACCACCAACCAATCCGGCTCAGCCTCTGGTGTTCCGGACGCCGCCATGCGCAATGCACCACAGCGCCCGCCATTTACGTAGACCGTGCCGTCCCATCCCAAGTGTATTCCAACCTCTGGCGGCGCGAGGACACCAAGCGCGTTTTGAAGCCCCACCCCGCAA
The DNA here is from genome assembly GCA_017886375.1 of Octadecabacter sp. Classification (GTDB taxonomy): domain Bacteria; phylum Pseudomonadota; class Alphaproteobacteria; order Rhodobacterales; family Rhodobacteraceae; genus Octadecabacter. Next base: position 15,572 of record JAGGNB010000025.1, on the reverse strand, counting down.
ATCGGGAGCATCGCGGCCGCCTCTGATAGCTTTACATCAGGCGCAAAGACGATGGACGCCCGCAGTTGATCCGGGGCCAAATCATAGATGACAAGCCCTGCATCGCAGCCCTGATCCGCCGCAGCACAGGCCAGCGCAAACGTGTCACCGCCCGCGGCATCTTGACCAATAAACAGCGGAGGAAACTGCGGTGCGTTCATGCGAGGCCTTTGGCAATAAGCTGTTTGGCGACATCGCGAAAGGCAGCAGCGTGCGGACTATCGGGTTTGGAAACAACGATCGGTGCGCCGCCATCGGCGGCAAGCCGGATGTCTATGTGCAATGGAATTTCTGCCAGCAGCGGGATGCCAAGTTTCGCGGCCTCGGTCGCGACGCCGCCATGTCCGAACATATGTTCTTCGTGCCCGCAGGCCGAACAGATATGGGTCGACATGTTCTCGATCATTCCAATTAGGGGCGTCCCAAGCTGATTGAACATATCAATCCCCTTGCGCGCATCCAACAGCGCGATGTCCTGCGGTGTCGACACAATGATCGCGCCATCCAGCTTTGCCTTTTGTGCCAGTGTCATTTGCACGTCGCCAGTGCCGGGCGGAAGATCAACGATCAAGACATCCAGCGCACCCCACTGCACCTGTGACAGCATTTGTTGCAACGCGCCCATCAGCATCGGCCCGCGCCAAACCACCGCCTGATCGTCGTTTGTCATCAAACCAAGCGACATCATCGTGACACCAAAGTTGCGCATCGGGAGGATGGTTTTGCCATCGGGCGAAGCGGGGCGCCCCGAAACACCAAGCATGCGCGGCTGGGAAGGGCCATAGACATCCGCATCCAACAGCCCGACCCGTCTCCCTTCTGCGGCCAATGCGCAGGCAAGGTTGGACGCGACAGTTGATTTACCCACACCGCCCTTGCCAGACGCGACGGCAATAATCCGGTCGATACCCGGCACTTTTTCGGGTCCAGCCGAGGCTGCCCCGCGCGACGGCTTTAAATCTGGCGGGGCCTTGGATTTGTTGTGGGCGGTCATGACGATGGAAACCGAAGCCACGCCATCCAGGGCCTTGATCTGCACGTCGGCTTTGTCTTTCAAGGCCGTGTAGGCGTCAGCGTGTTCGCCGCTGACTTCCATCACAAAGCGCACAATCCCGTCCTCGACGGTAAGGGCTTTGATAACGCCAGCCTCGACGATTGAGGTGCCACTAATCGGGTCTTCGAGTCCTGCCAAAATGCCAAGAATAGCTTCGCGGTTTATGATCACGTTATGATTGCCCCTCGATTGAGCCGGTCACAACGTGTTCCATGTCCAACCCGTCAATCGTCAGGACAACTTTGGCTTCGAATTGACGGCCGGACGTGTCTCCAGCATTGCGCAGCGCCTCCTCGATGGCTTGTTGGGATGTTACGCCAACCTGTTTGAGAAACTTGCGCATAGACATATTAAAATCTTCGCTCATGGGGTCTTCCTTTAGTTAATTGACGGCTTTGCGGGATGCCACTTATGATAAGATATTCAAGATAGGGCGGGTATGATGAAATTTATGATGGTCCTGATCGGGTGCATCCTGCCGTCATGCATCGCAGCCCAAGATAAAACCTTCACCCTGTCTGCACCAACCCCGATTGTTGATACGGGGTTTTTGCAACACCTTTTGCCGCGTTTTTCTCTCAAGCATGGGGTCCGCGTTCAACAGGTGCCCGAAGGCGGGGATGTTGTCATTGGGGCAGGTGGCATTGTGGTTTTTTCCGGATTGGATGCCGTCTGGTCTCTTGCGCACAACGGAGATGACGGACCATTGCTCTTTGTAGAGTGGCTGACCTCTGACATCGGCAAGCGCACAATAGCCAGTTTCAAACCTGACGGCGTATCGATTTTCAGCGGCGATGTTGGGGTCGAAACAGTTGCCGCCGAGGTGACGTTCCAAGGAGACACCATCGCGGGCGAAACTCTGTCCTTGCGACATTGCGGGCGGTGTCACGTCATCAATCAATCCAACCGGATGAACGGCATGGAACAAACCCCTTCGTTTGCCCTGCTGCGCACGTTTTCGGATTGGCAAGACCGGTTCAGCACGTTTTACATCCGCAACCCGCATCCAAGTTTCACTCAAGTCATTGATATCACGCCACCCTTCGCACGCAACTTGCCGCCCGCGATTGTTCCGCTGGAAATTACCCAGGACGAGCTTGACTCCATACTCGCCTACGTGGCGACCATCCTGCCTGCGGACTTGGGCGCGCCGTTGCAAAATCAGTGATCCTTACGTTCTGACAGATAGTCGTCGGTCGAGCGCGGCTTTGGCCGCTCTTTCCCGGCGAACGGATTATTTTGCGAATGGTACTGCGCATTGATCCGGCAATTGTCGCACATCTGGATCATTCGCACGGCGCTAGGATTGGCGAACATAGAATGGTTGCCCGCCAGTTTTTCGACAATCTTTTCAACCGTCGATTTGATGCCGAACAGATTACCGCATTCAACACAGGCAAACGGCTCTTCTTCGTTTAAAACGGTTTGTGCGAAGGCAGCGTCGCTGAGATCAAACTGTGGCTTAAGTGTAATCGCCTTTTCCGGACAGACATTTGTGCACAACCCGCACTGCAGGCACGCACTTTCCTGAAACCGCAGCTGTGGCAAGTCCGGATTATCGCCAAGGGCCCCGGACGGGCACAACGATACGCACGCAAGACATAACGTGCAGGCATCGGTATCAACAACGACCGCGCCATATGGTGCATTGTCCGGAAGTGACAAAAGCTTGGCATCGGGATTCAATGCCTTGGCGGACAGACGCGCCACTTGTCGGCGCGTTCCGATGGGCAGGATGGGGGCGGCGATTGCGACATGCCTGTCTTGTGCGAACAGATGGTCCGATAGTGCATCTGGGTCTGCAATATCGAGCAACGCAACCTTGTCACCTGCCATCGCACAGGCCAGTTCTAGCTGTGGGTCAAGCGCGTCACGCTCGGTTTTTGGGCCGATCAAAACATTGACGTGACCAAACCCGCTCGCCAGTGCCGCAAGCATTTCGGCATGGCCAAACCCGGATAACGCTGTGATCTCCATCGGGATCACATGCGCCGGTAAGCCACGGCCAAACCGCGCCGAAAGCCGGATCATTTCCGCGCCATGATCGTCATGGACCAGTAACGACGGATCGTCACCGCCCGCATTGCGATAACCGCTTGCGAGGGTGCTAATGCGGCGGAATATGTGATCGACAGTCGGGGCGTCATAGCTGATTGCCCCCGATGGGCAGACAGCTGAACACGCTCCGCACCCTGCGCAGATCAACGGATCAATGCTGACGACTTCTCCGGCGGACAGGATGGCCCCAGTCGGGCAGACGTTCAGGCAATTCGAGCAGGCTGGTTTTTCGGCACGCGAATGCGCGCAAAGTGTTGGTTCCAATCGCACGTAAAGCGGCTTTTCAAAGGTACCGACCATCTGGCTCGCCGCGAAAATCGCCTGGCTGACCGCAGGCTGGCTTTTGGGGTCGGCACGCAGATATCCGTCGCGTTTTTCTGCTGCAGGAAATAGCGATGACCCGCCAGTCAGGTCTAGAATGATATCGCATTTCGATATTGCACCGTCTTTGGCCTGTGTAAGGCCCGGCGTGCCGCGCCCGCCAAACACACTTTGTTGGAATGCATCAATGTAGATTTCGAACCGGCCAAGAGTTCCAGTTGCTTGGCGCAGGTCACCGACCACGGCATCGTATTTGTGCGTCGGCAGGATGTCCGTTCCAGGTTCAAGCAAGACGGTCACAGCAAGCGCATCTGCGAGTCTTTCCGCAGCCGCCAACACGGTCTCCTCAGCACCGAGGATCAGGCACCTTCCTTCTGAAATAATATCAACTGATTTCGTGGCAGGAGTTAACAGAAGCGCATCAGCGATCAGCGCGGCCATTTTTGGCGATCTTTCCTGCACGTCATCAGACCATCCGGCGCGGTCACGGATATCTACAAATTGCGGCTCCGGCGCATTGAGGTCTTCTGCGATGGCGGCAAAACGGTCAGCCTCTTGCTGACAGGCAATAACCACATCACCGTTTGCAATCGCTTTTGACGCAATGTCGGCCTGATCCATACAAAGACTGGAATAGCACGTTTTACATGACAAACCTGTCGCTGCGCTCAATGCACCAGCATCAATATTTTGTGATCCAAGGCAATCGCAGACGAGCAGTGTTTTCGACATAACATCCTCCAGATGAATAGTAGCCAGCTAGGCAGGAAACGCGAAGACAGTAAACCGATTATTCTTGGCGGCTCCCCTTCAACCCTGTTTGCAAATGCAGCATTCGGGTGTAAAAATTTCCGCACCGCAGCGCAAGAATTCGCTTTTGTTTAACAATTTTGACCGTCACCAAACGCTGCGTCGCAGCGAAGGTGACGGGTTATGATATTTAAAAGAAATTGCTTTGATATTACGGCAACTTGGAGGAAACTTAACTGATCTAATTGACTTAAGGATTCGGGCGGGGATCGATTGAAGCAAACTTTTCCTAATTCGCAAACAATTCCGCTTGGTGTCGTCGTAAGGCGGACACCAGGTGTTACACGCTGGGCAAAGTTTGCATGGCAAGTGTCGGATGTATTGCCGGGTGCCAAGAGTGCCGATTGGAAAGTCCTGCGGACAGAAGGCGATGTCACCGAATTTCACGCGGCCACCCTGCCTCTCACGCTTTATGTTTCTGATGCAGAAGCCTACGCGCACGAGCTTCAGTCGCGCACGCCTAGTGTCTATGCCGTGCTGCGCCCAACCGGTCACAACAGAGATATCCCCTGGTCGGTCGCACTGGTGACAGCTTCGCCCTATGAGGCGCAGGATTATTGCGATTCAGCCGAGGAGTTGGTCGAAAAAATCCCGATGTCTGATGGATTGCTCGTATGGATCATGGACTTCGTGGATACGCATTACGAAGAAGAGGTGTTTGTGAAGCGCCAGCGCAAGAACGCGCGCGTTGATCAGGTAGATGATGGCATTGGTGATTCACGGATACTTCAAACCAGCGATGTCTATCGTGCACCGCGTCGCAAGACGGTGGTCAATTGAATCGCCCCGTATCATCGTGGTCCGCCCGTCGCGCGGCCGTCGCAGCAGAGGCACAAGCCGAAGAGCATGCAGCGCAAGAAGCTATTATTGTGCAACAGCGTGCGGAGCTCGCCGAAAGGTCGGACGAGGATATCCTTGAAGAGTTGGGATTGCCTGATCCGGAAAGCTTGAAGTTGGGGGATGATTTCAAGGCATTTATGTCAAAGGCTGTACCAGAGCACCTGCGCAAACGTGCGTTGCGAAAATTGTGGCGGAGCAACCCTGTGCTGGCCTGTGTTGACGGGCTGAACGACTATGATGACGATTATTTGACTGGCAGCACAGGTCAAGGCGTCATTAAAACCGGTTATCAAGTTGGTAAAGGTATGCTGGCACACTTGCTGGAAGTCGAGCGCCTGAAAACCGCGTCGCCCGTAGATACTCTTGTTCCAGCGGAGCCCGAAGACGTTTTAGAAGAAGTTGAACAAGTAGATGTTGTGATTGAAGAGCCGGATAACAACCTCGAGACGGCCTTTGAGCATGAGGTTGTGTCTGAGGAAATCGAAGGCCCCGCGCCGCGACGTATGCAGTTTCAATTTGAGGATGATAACGCATGAGCGTCGCGACCAAAATCCCCGAGGTTGAAGCCGAAGATCGCCTTCGGGCTGATCTTTATAACTACCTTGGCGTAATGCTATCTGGTCCACCTGACCAAACCCTGCTGGAACAAACGGCCGCGCTGACGGGCGATAGCACACCACTTGGTGTTGCGATCAGCGGACTTGCCCGCGTCGCGAAGGTGTCCAAGCCAAAGGGTGTTCGCTCAGAGTTCAACACGCTTTTTATTGGTTTGGGCCGGGGAGAGCTGTTGCCGTATGCCAGTTACTATCTCACCGGCTTTTTGAACGAAAAGCCTTTGGCCAATCTGCGCGCGACCATGGCCAGCTTTGGCATGACGCGGGCAGATGACGTGTTTGAACCCGAAGACAATATCTCATCCCTGATGGAAATGATGGCCGGTATGATCGTCGGCCGCTTCGGGCGGATTGCAAGCGGTGCAGAGCAGAACAGCTTCTTCAATGCGCATATCGGAACTTGGGCCACGCATTACTTTAACGATTTGCAAGCGGCCAAATCATCGGTGCTTTATGCATCTGTGGGCGCAGTTGGCGCTGCATTTATGGACATTGAACGCGAAGCTTTTCGCATGACTGCAGACTGACCCGTTTGCGCAACCGGCGGGGTGCCCGCCACACCTAGGAAGGGGAGACATCCCATGACCGACCAAAAAGAAGGCACAAGCCGCCGCGACTTTCTTAAAATCGCAGGCACCGCAGCCCCGGCTGCTGTCTTGGCTGTCAGTTCCGGCGGCGCAGCACAGGCTGCTGCACCTGCTGATCTTTCATCCGAGACGATGCAAGACACCGCTCACACGCGGGCTTATCTCGAAAGTACACGCTTTTAGGCGGCACTTACGTCAAGATTTCCCCGGCCCGCGCCGGAAAATGGGAGGAAGACCATGCTAAGAAGAAAGACCAATGGACATACACGTCGATCAGGCAGTTCGCCGATCACCGTGAAGAATGGCAACAATACGGTAGACCGACGCGGCTTCTTGCGCGGTTCCGGTCTTGCGATTGGTGGTTTGACCGCGATTGCAGCAACCGGGGGATCGGTGACGCAGGCAACGGCCCAGTCAGCGGCAACGCGTGCGGTGGAAACCATCAAATCCGTGTGCACCCACTGTTCTGTCGGCTGTACGGTTATCGCAGAAGTCGACAACGGTGTTTGGACTGGTCAGGAACCAGCATGGGACAGCCCGTTTAACCTCGGCGCGCATTGCGCCAAAGGATCTGCGGTCCGCGAACATGCCCATGGTGAGCGTCGGCTCAAGTACCCGATGAAGAAAGAGAACGGCGAATGGGTCCGCATCAGCTGGGCACAAGCGATCGAAGAAATTGGCGACGGGATGATGAAAATCCGCGAAGAAAGCGGCCCGGATTCTGTGTATTGGCTGGGATCTGCCAAGCATAACAACGAACAAGCATATCTGTTCCGCAAATTCGCGGCCTACTGGGGCACCAATAACGTCGACCACCAAGCGCGGATTTGCCACTCAACAACCGTTGCGGGCGTCGCGAACACTTGGGGCTACGGCGCCATGACCAACAGCTATAACGACATCCATAATTCCAAGGCGATCTTTCTGATCGGCGGCAACCCAGCCGAGGCACACCCGGTGTCCCTGCTGCACATGCTGAAAGCCAAAGAGCAAAACAATGCGCCTTTGATTGTATGTGACCCGCGCTTTACGCGCACGGCAGCACACGCTGATGAATACGTCCGATTCCGTCCCGGATCTGATGTCGCGCTGGTTTGGGGTATCCTGTGGCACATCTTTGAAAACAGCTGGGAAGACAAAGAATTCATCCGCACCCGCGTGTGGGGCATGGACCAGATCAGAGACGAGGTGGCACGCTGGACGCCCGAAGAAGTTGAGCGCGTCACCGGCGCACCCGGCAGCCAGCTTGAACGTGTTGCGCGGACGTTGGCCAACAACCGCCCCGGCACCGTTATCTGGTGTATGGGTGGCACGCAGCACACCAATGGCAACAACAACACCCGCGCATACTGTATCTTACAGCTTGCCCTAGGCAACATGGGCACCGCCGGTGGCGGCACCAACATTTTTCGTGGCCACGACAACGTGCAAGGCGCGACCGACCTTGGCGTTCTGGCAGATACCTTGCCGGGCTACTACGGACTATCTGCTGGATCATGGGCTCACTGGGCGCGGGTCTGGGAAGAGGATCTTGATTACCTCAAGGGCCGTTTCTCACCTGAACTCGTTGGCGACACGCCAATGATGAACCTGACGGGTATTCCCGTCAGCCGCTGGATTGATGGCGTGCTCGAAGACGCCGCTGATATTGATCAGCCAGATAATACCCGCGCAATGGTTTTGTGGGGACATGCACCAAACAGCCAAACCCGTCAGAAAGAGATGAAGACGGCGATGGAAAAGCTGGACATGCTGGTCGTTGTTGACCCCTATCCGACTGTATCTGCTGTTTTGCATGATCGAACCGATGGCGTTTATCTGCTGCCGGCCTGTACGCAGTTCGAAACCAGAGGGTCTGTGACCGCATCCAACCGGTCGCTGCAATGGCGAGATAAAGTGGTGGAACCGCTCTTTGAATCTCTGCCCGATCATACGATTATGGCGATGTTCGCGGAGAAATTCGGCTTTCACGAGAAGATTTTCCGCAATATCGCGATCGATGAAGGCGGTGAGCCAAACATCGAAGACATCACCCGCGAATTTAACCGCGGCATGTGGACGATCGGCTACACAGGCCAGAGCCCTGAGCGCTTGAAATTGCACATGGCCAACCAATACACATTCGACCGCACCACTTTGCGCGCGGTTGGTGGCCCCGCTGATGGCGATTTTTACGGCCTGCCATGGCCCTGTTGGGGCACCCCTGAGATGAACCACCCGGGCACAGCAAACCTTTATGATATGTCAATCCCGGTTGCAGATGGTGGCCTGACATTCCGCGCCCGGTTTGGTGTGGAACGTGACGGCGATAACCTGCTTGCCGAGGGAGTGTTTACACCCGGTTCGGACATCGAGGACGGTTATCCAGAATTCACTGTGCAAATGTTGCGCGATCTGGGTTGGGAAGACGATCTGACCAATGATGAAAAGGCATCGATCAACGCTGTTGCGGGTTATCCCGAGGGCGCGCCGCTCACGAGTGAGGCCGAGTCCGACTTCAATGCTGCGACCGCTGGTGTAAACTGGAAAACCGACCTTTCTGGCGGTATCCAGCGCGTCGCAATCGCCCATGGGTGTGCGCCGTTCGGAAACGCGAAGGCCCGTGCGGTTGTCTGGACATTCCCGGACCCTGTGCCAACCCACCGCGAACCGCTTTATTCCAACCGTCGGGATCTGGTGGCTGATTATCCAACCTATGAGGATAAGAAATTCTGGCGCGTTCCAACCTTGTATGCCTCCATTCAGGAAAATGACTTTTCGGAAGAATACCCGATCATCCTGACCTCGGGGCGTTTGGTGGAATATGAGGGTGGTGGCGACGAGAGCCGCTCCAACCCGTGGCTTGCGGAATTGCAGCAAGACATGTTCGTCGAGATAAACACCCGCGATGCCAACAATCTGGGTGTACGTGATGGCGCACAAGTTTGGGTCGAAGGGCCTGAAGGCGGCAAGGTCAAGGTGATGGCAATGGTCACCGAGCGGGTCGGCGAGGGCGTTGCCTTCATGCCGTTCCACTTTGGGGGTCACATGGAAGGCGTTGATCTGCGAGATAAATATCCCGAAGGTGCCGATCCATATGTGTTGGGCGAAAGCACCAACACCGCACAGACATATGGCTATGACAGCGTAACCCAGATGCAAGAGACCAAAGCGACTCTTTGCAAAATCTGGACAGCATAGGGGAGATTGAGACATGGGAAGAGCTAAGTTTCTCGTAGACGCTGAACGCTGCATCGAATGCAACGCCTGCGTAACAGCCTGTAAGAACGAACATGAAGTGCCGTGGGGGATCAACCGCCGGAAGGTTGTCACCATCAATGACGGCAAACCTGGTGAGAGGTCGATCTCGGTCGCGTGTATGCACTGTTCTGACGCCCCCTGTATGGCTGTGTGCCCAACAGATTGCTTCTATCAGACCGCTGATGGTGTGGTGTTGCACTCAAAGGATCTGTGCATCGGGTGTGGATATTGTTTCTATGCGTGCCCCTTTGGTGCGCCTCAATTTCCGCAGGCAGGCAACTTTGGGTCGCGCGGAAAAATGGACAAATGCACCTTCTGCGCCGGTGGCCCGGAAGAGAACAACTCCACCGCCGAGTTCCAGAAGTATGGCCGCAACCGTATTGCTGAAGGCAAGCTCCCGATCTGCGCTGAAATGTGCGCGACCAAGGCGCTGCTTGCTGGTGACGGCGATGTGGTGTCAGGCATTTACCGGGAACGTGTTGTCGCCCGCGGCTTTGGGTCTGGCGCATGGGGTTGGGGAACAGCCTATAGCCAAAAAGGCGAATAAGCGGCCCGTTTGATTACGTAATAATAGGGCGGCCTGTGGTGGGTCGCCCTTATTTCATCACACCAATAGGAACCAAATAATGCATCGTATCTTCGCTGTTTTCATGGTCTGCCTCACCTGTGTCACATCTGTTTCAGCGCAGGTTAGCGACGCGCCGGGCCAAAGTACTGTGGAAACAAATCCAGCAGTGTCGACCCTGGAAGACATTATGCGTCGCCAGGAAGGTTTAGCGGTCGATGAGGGTGATCGCGCTGCCAGTGTTGGCGATCCTGCCAATGCGCAGCCTGCCGATGGTCAGCTTGGCACGCTTGGCGGTGCTTCCGATGCTGATCTTTGGCGCGCTTTTCGCTTTAACGAGGCGGACATTACGACACAGGCCCGCGTTCCGGCCGCGACCACACTGATCCAGGATGGCGGTATGTGGTGGCTGAAATTTCGCGCTGGCCCGATGTTGCAAATCGGTGTTTATTTGCTGGGTGGAACTCTGCTGGCGCTCATGTTGTTCTATCTGATCCGGGGACGCATCCGCATTCATGGCGAAAAGACCGGTCGCACTATCGTGCGGTTCACATCTTTTGAACGCTTTGGTCACTGGTTACTCGCGACGTCATTTATCGTACTTGGCTTCACCGGTCTTATCTCTCTGTTTGGTCGCAAAGTGCTGATCCCTGCCTTTGGCCATGAGACATTTTCGTTCATCGCCGTGAGCAGCAAGTGGGTGCACAACAATATTTCATGGGCGTTTATGGTCGCGCTCATCATCATTTTCGTTTTCTGGGTCGTGCACAACATCCCCGACCGAACAGACTTGCGTTGGCTCGCAAAGGCGGGCGGGCTTTTCGGGGGCGAACATCCGCCTGCCAAAAAATTTAACGCCGGACAAAAGTTGATCTTTTGGGCCGTTATCATCCTTGGTGGCTCGATTTCCGTTTCGGGCCTATCATTGCTGTTCCCGTTTGAATTCAATCTCTTTGGTCACACGTTTTCCTTGCTTAATGATTGGGGCGTGCCAGGCTGGTTTGGGGCTGCCGATCTGCCACATCCGCTCGAGCCACAAGAAGAGATGCAGTACGCGCAACTGTGGCACGCGCTTATCAGCCTTGTCCTGACGGCCATTATCATTGCGCATATCTACCTTGGATCAGTCGGCATGGAAGGAGCGTTTGACGCGATGGGTAAGGGAGAGGTCGAAGAACAATGGGCCCGCGAACATCACAGCATTTGGGCGGAAGAGATGACTGGCACCCAAACTTCATCCAAAAAGGAGGTTTGATATGAAGGCCTTTCTTCTCGCCCTCGTTGCGCTTTTGGTGATAACTATCGGTGCCAATCAAATTCTTCTTGGAATTGGTTTTTCAATCGAGGAAACAACGGTATCCTCTAAAAATGTTAGATTGCCTGACCAAAATGAATGATGAACAGCTGGTCGATGCCCGCGGGCTTTTGTGCCCCCTGCCAGTCTTGAAGCTGCGCAAAAAGTTGCAATCGGTCCCGTCGGGGACCTTGTTGCAACTATTGGCGACTGATCCAGCGGCAGTCGTCGACGTGCCACATTTCTGCATGGAAAGCGGCCATGAGTTGGTCGAAATCAACGATGATGGGACGGCCACGACCTACAGCGTGCGTAAGGCGTAATTTTTGCGCTGCAGGTTCAGAAGATGCCAAGCGCCGCATATGGCAAATAGCGTACCAGCGTTCCAGGACTGATGTCGCATGCCTCGTCCGGTAATTCGACGAGACCATCGGCCCACGAAATGCTACTGATCCTTCCTGATCCTTCTGATGCGAAAACCTCTACGGCTCCATCCACCAGTCTTGCCCGCAAAAATTCCCTGCGACCAGGTTTCTTTTGTTTGGAAAACGCGGCAGGGACGTGCATCGCTAACGGCTCACACCACCCTGCACCGGCCATCAATGACAGGGACGGGCGTGCGAAAATCGCAGCACACACGAGCGCCGCAACCGGGTTGCCCGGCATGCCAATCACCAGCACCCCATCCCATAGGGCGAGCGCCAGTGGCCGCCCCGGTTTCAATGCAATCCGCCAGCTTGAAAGTGTGCCTCGGTCCCGCAAAAGGCGTGATACGTGGTCCTCATCCCCTGCTGACGCCCCGCCCGTCGTCAAAATCACATCCACCGCCGCGCTGTCCAGTCGCGCAGCGATCTCGTCTGGATCATCTCGCACATGCCCAAGGTCCACCGGCGTGTAGCCCCAGCCCTGAACAAGCCCGAGCAACATGGGCCGGTTGGCATCATAAATCTGATGGGGTTCAGCGGGTTGTCCTGCGGCGGCGATAATCTCGTCACCAGTCGACAAAACCCCGACCCGCAGCGGACGAAACACCGTGACCTCGGCGATGTTCAACGCCGAAAGAAGAGCAAGATCCGGCGCGCGAAGGCGCTGTCCCGCCCGCACAGCGATTTCCCCCGCTTTCATGTCCTCACCAGCGGCGCGGGCATTGGCTCTAAATTTCGCAGGGCCATCAAAAGCTATATGGGTCGCGTTGGCCGCGCAATCCTCTTCCAAGACGACGGTATCTACGCCTTCGGGCAGGATTGCGCCCGTCAGGATGCGAACGGCGTTGCCCGTCGGCACCGTGCCGTCAAACGGACGGCCTGCTGCGGCAACACCTTGAACCAATGGCAGTTTCTGCACACCATCGCCCGTTGCGGCATGCGCAAATCCGTATCCGTCCACGGCGGAATTCGGGCGCGGCGGATTAGATCGTTGCGCCACCGCATCACGGGCGAGCACTGCACCCAATGCCGAAGTTGGATGCAGTGTTTGTGTGTCTTCGATTGGGCCAAGCGCCGCACGTAACCGCGCCAGTGCATCGCTGACCGGCACCCATTCCACACCTTGTGGCATGGCAAAACAATCGTCGCGCAAGCGGGGAGGTATCAGGTCGTCGTTCATCTCAGGTCTGCCCAAATGAAATCTGCAATTGCGGCCGTATCGTCGAGATCAAGTACCGGCACTTTGGCGGTTTCAACGGGTTCATCCGCCGCGATCAAACGCACCGTGGAATTGTCATGCGCAATCAGCCCTTTGTTCTGCTTTACACCAGCACGATGGCATTCGACCTTGGGGTGTGATCCGGCTTTGTACCCCTCGATAAGCGCAATGTCGTGGGGGTCGAGCCATGCCAGCAAATCCTCAACACTGGGCTCTGGCGCGCCGTGCAGTTCAGTCATCAGCGCCCATCGTTCGGGCGTCGCCAAAAGAACCTGCCCTGCGCCCGCAACGCGATGGCGATGGCTGTCGGTGCCGGCCTGATCTATATCCGCACGGTGGTGGGCATGTTTCACCGTCGCAACCCGCAACCCGCGCCGCGTAAATTCTGCCACCAGACGTTCCATCAACCCGGTCTTGCCGCTGTTCTTCCAGCCGGTGACTCCATAAACTTTCAAAACTGCGCCTCTGCCCATGCAATATCGTCCGGGGTGTTAATGTTGAAAAACGGGTCAACGTTACCGACGGGCCACACCGCCTGACCCGCATTGTGGCTGTCGGTCCAGACGACGACCTTGCGCAATCCATCCGCTAACGCGGCACGCAGATCATCGCGTAGCGCAACGGGCCATAACCCAAAGGTCGGCTGGCGGTAAATCTTTCCATGCTCACGCGTCGCCGCCAATGCGAGCGGACCCTGTTCGCAGAGCCGCGCGACAAGGTCCTGTGGGAAAAACGGGGTATCTGCGGCGACCGAAACGATGTGATCGAAGCCCTGTGTCGCGGCCCAATCCATCCCCGCAAGAACACCCGCCAAAGGCCCAACAAAACCCGCCACACTGTCGGGTATCACAGGCAGGCCAAGCTCTGAAAATCGTGCGGTCTCTCCGTTCGCATTTAGCACCATCGCGCCCACCTGCGGTGCAAGCCGCGCAATCACCAGATCGATCAATCGATCTGGGCCAATACGGCGCAAACATTTGTCACCGCCGCCCATGCGGGTTGCTTGCCCACCCGCAAGGATCACTGCAGGAATCGGGGCAGTCATCACTTTGCCCCACTGCGTCGGCTGGCTCGTGTCTCGTCGGGGATCGTCTCGGGGTCCGCGTCCAGCACCAACCTCTCTTGTCCACTGAGGCAGAGAAAACGCTTACCCCGCATCCGCCCGATCAATGTCATATTCAGCTGTTGCGCGATCTCGACACCCCACGCGGTAAAGCCTGAACGTGAGGCCAAAACCGGAATACCCATGTTCGCCGTCTTGATCACCATTTCGGAGGTGAGCCTACCGGTGGTATAAAGAATCTTGTCGGCGGCGGTACTTCCAGTCTGGAACATCCACCCCGCGACTTTATCGACAGCATTGTGCCGACCCACATCTTCCATATATATCAAAGGTTTATCTTGTTGACATAGTACAGTCCCATGGATCGCACCTGCTTCCAGATAAAGCGATGGCATGGTGTTGATCTGCCGTGACAAAGAATAAAGCCAAGAGCTGCGCAGCTCCGCATTTGGTAGAGTTAGCGTTTCCAGCCCCTCCATCATGTCGCCAAAGACTGTGCCGACAGCGCAGCCGCTTGTGCGGGTCTTTTTGCGCATCTTCTCTTCATACGATGTCTTTCGCGACGTCCGCACGACTACGACCTGCAAGTCTGCATCATAGTCCACGCTGGTGATCTCATCATCATCCCGCAGCATGGCCTGATTGCGCAAAAAGCCGATCGCCAGGTATTCGGGGTGATCCCCGATGGTCATGGCCGTCACAATTTCCTGACTATTGAGGTATATCGTCAGGGGTCTTTCTTCGACGACCCGCAGGTCATGCACTGCGCCGTTCTGATCAGTCCCCTGCACGGCGCGGGTCAACGTGGGATCTTTCGGGTTGGGCAGGATCATGGGAAACCTTTCGTGGGTTACGCCATCTTGATAGAATGCGTTAACCGTTGCAAGATAGAGCGCTATGCTGGGATATGTGAACATTCAAGGGCGCGACTTGCCATTCGGCGGGCATCGGCGCTTTTGAACATTTTAAAAAGCTGAAAAATGTTTGGATGTCTACATTGCAAGCTGCAAAGCGGCAGTGACTGATAATGCGAAGGTGACATATCGGCGAAAAGTGGGTTCATTAAGCGTCTCTTACGTGAGTTTTATTCGCAGGTATTTTCGGCTATGAAGAAATTTGAACGGCACTGTCAGAAGAAAACTTGTTGAGGCGGGCAGGGCGAGGAATTAGCGTCGCGGGGTGACAAAACGCAGCCCTTTCC
The DNA here is from genome assembly GCA_017886375.1 of Octadecabacter sp. Classification (GTDB taxonomy): domain Bacteria; phylum Pseudomonadota; class Alphaproteobacteria; order Rhodobacterales; family Rhodobacteraceae; genus Octadecabacter. The sequence continues at coordinate 242 of JAGGNB010000025.1, read as the reverse complement.
GCTACTTCAAGACGAGCTCAGAGATCTTCCGTTTGGCAGTGATGATGTAAGTTCGTTTCCCGCTTTCGCTTTCGAACGTGGCGGATCTTTTGCACGACCGCGGCATCGACATCAGCCACGAAACGGTGCGATGTTGGGGGACAGACTTAGCCCGATGTTTCCCGCTGAAATTCGCCGGAAAAGGGTCAGCCAAAAGCGCGCATATTCAGAGTGGCAGTGGCACCTGGACGAGGTGTTCGTGA